>CAZNNH010000015.1:10922-64315 GCA_964574335.1 uncultured Acidobacteriota bacterium
GGACGACCCCCGGCGGCGGGCGACAGCCCGCACCACATCTGCCGGGGACATGACCCGGCTTCGCGACCGGCTCGCGGGGGACACGATCCGGATTCGCTGGCAGAACGGTCGAATCCGGTCATGTCCCCCGGGGACGACCCCCGGCGGCGGGCGACAGCCCGCACCACATCTGCCGGGGACATGACCCGGCTTCGCGACCGGCTCGCTGCTAGTAGATGTGCTTGTTGACCAGGTTCTCGAGCCGCTCCTGGCCGCCCGACACCGGCTTGGGGTCGATCCCGCCCTTGGCCACCCGGGCGGCGAGATCCGCGAGCGAGAGCTTCCCGGCCAGGATCTCCTTCCCGAGTGGTCCGTCCCAGCCCGCGTAACGTTCGCGCACCACGCTCTGCAGCGCGCCATCCTCGATGAGCCGGGCGGCGGCGATCAGGCCCCGGGCGATGGTGTCCATCCCCCCAATGTGGGCATGGAACAGGTCGACCGGGTCGATGCTCTGGCGGCGGAGCTTGGCGTCGAAGTTGAAGCCACCGGTGGTCAATCCCCCGCCCTGGAGGATCGTGTACAGGGCCAGCGTGCTCTCCTCGACGCTGTTGGCGAACTGGTCGGTGTCCCAGCCGAGCAGCGGGTCGCCGCGGTTGGTGTCCACGCTGCCGAAGACGTCGTTGGCGATGGCGTAGGCCAGCTCGTGCTGGAAGGTGTGGCCCGCCAGGGTGGCGTGGTTGACCTCGATGTTGAGCTTGATCTCCTTCTCGAGGCCGTACTTCTGCAGGAAGGCGTAGACCGCGGCGGCGTCGGAGTCGTACTGGTGCTTGGTGGGCTCCATCGGCTTGGGCTCGATCAGCAGCGTGCCCTTGAAGCCGATCTTGTGCTTGTGCTCGACCACCATCTGCACGAACCGCCCGAGTTGCTCCGACTCGCGACGCAGGTCCGTGTTGAGCAGCGTGTCGTAGCCCTCACGCCCCCCCCACATCACGTAGTTGACCCCGCCCAGGCGATGGGTGGCCTCCATCGCCCGCGCCAGTTGCGCTGCCGCCACCGCGAACACCTCGGGGTCGGGGTTGCTGGCCGCACCCGCCGCGAAACGCGGGTGGCCGAACAGGTTGGCGGTCCCCCACAGGAGCTTGACGCCGGTCTTCTCGATCTGGGCGGCGGCGCGATCCACCATGTGGTCGAAGTTCTTCTGGCTCTCGGCGATGGTCTTCCCTTCCGGTGCCAGGTCGTAGTCGTGGAAGGTGAAGAAGGGCACGCCCAGCTTCTCGAAGAGCTCGAAGGCCGCCTGAAGCTTGAGCTCGGCCATCGCCAGCGGATCGCCGGAGCCGAACCAGGGGCGGTCGAAGGTGCCGGCGCCGAAGACGTCCGCTCCCCGCGAGCAGAACGAGTGCCAGTAGCAGACCGCAAAGCGCAGGTGGTCCTTCATGCTCTTGCCGAGCAGTTGACGGTCGGAATCGTAGAAGCGGAACGCGAGGGGGTTCTGGGTGTCGGGCCCCTCGAAACGGATCTTCGGAACGTCCTTGAAGTAGGGTTCTGGCATGCCTTCCTCTCTCTCGCGTGGCCCCCGCGATACTCTTGTCTAATTGTGAGCCGATCCGTCGAAACGTGACAGGGCCCCTGGTCTGGCCAGGCGTGTACCCGGCTGGAAGCCGCTTCACCGTACAGCAGTCGCCCCCTCCGCGCAAGCAAGAGGCGCCGGCCCCGCCCTCGGGGAAGGCCGCCGGCTCAGAAGGTCCGTCGCTTCAGGCGGTCGAGGCTGAACTTGGCTGTCTTCGCTACCGCCATCACGGCCATCACCCCGGCCTGCACCGGGTCGGAGACCACCAGGTCGGCGGCGTCCGGCACGCTGCCGGCCATGTTCAGGCTGATCACGATGATGCCCTGGTAGCGCAGCTCCTTCACCGCCTCGGCGATCGCGCCTCCCATCAGCGCTCCGGCCAGCACCAGGGCGCGCGCCCGAGGCAGCCGGGCCACCGCCCGAACCGCCTCGGCCAGGGGCTGCTCACCGACCAGGGGCATGGTATCGACCGAGATGTGCTCGCCGCGGATGTTGTGCCGGTCGGCCTCCGAGATCGCCCCGATCGCCACCTGCCCCACCTGGGCCCCACCACCCATGATGATGATCCGCTTGCCGTAGACCTTCTGGAAGGTCTCGACCCGCTCCACCGACTGCACCACCCGCAACGAGGCCACCTCGTCGCACAGGACGCCCGGGTCCCCGGGCACCAACATCTCCAGGTAGAGGCGCACCTCCGGCTCCTGGGCCAGGATCTCGATCGCGCTGATGTCGCCGTGGTGGCGGGCGATCACGCCGGTCAGCTCGTGCAGCACGCCGGGGCCGACATCGGCGGTCACCAGCATTCCTACCGGCGGGTGCGGGGTCGTGGTCACGGGAGGTCCTTTCCGGTGGGTGTCGGAGCCGTGCACCTCGCCACCGAGGCTCAGGGCCGCCTCCGGGCGTCACTCAGGGCGCGCGAAGGCCTCCACCCGGTTCTTGCCCGCCTTCTTGGCCCCCATCAAGGCCGAGTCGGCGGCCGCCACCAGATCCTCGAGGGAGTGGGCGTCCCAGGGGAAGTTCGCGGTACCGATCGAGATGCTGACGTGGGCTTCCTTCTGCTTGAAGCGAAAGGCGTGCTGCTCGATGGCGCGTCGCACGTTCTCCAGTCGCTCGCGCACCTCGGCCGCCTCGGTGTCCGCCACGAAGCCGATGAACTCGTCGCCGCCGTAGCGCCCCACCTCCGCGAAGCTCTCCAGCTTCTCGCGCAGCAGCCTCCCCACCGTCTTGATCACGAAGCTCCCGGCCAGGTGGCCGAAGAGGTCGTTGACCCGCTTCAGGCCGTCGAGGTCCATCATCACCACCGTCAGGTTGGAGCGTCGGCTCTCCGCCTGGCGGAGCTGTTTCTCGAAGCGCTCGTAGAACGAGTTCAGCGTCAGCAGGCCGGTGAGGTCGTCGAAGTTGATGCGCCGCTGGATCTCCTGCTGGTACCGGTGCTCCGCCTCGTCGTGGAGGATGAACTTGAGCGTGATCTGCCCGAACTGGATCTTGTCGCCGTCGTGGAGGAAGGCACGGGAGATCCGCTCGCCGTTGACCAGGGTGCCGTTGGTGGAGTGAAGGTCGACCACGATGTGGTGGACCGCGTCACCTTCCTCGGACTTCTGCTCGTAGACCTGGGCGTGCCGCCTGGAAACCGACTGGTCCCGGAGCTGGATCTGCGCCTCCGGGTCCCTGCCGATCGTCCGTCCCTTGTCGTCGAAGTAGAAGACCTTGCCGATCTCGTGCCCCGAGAGCACCAGCAGGCCCGGCGAGGCGTCTTCCGGCCCCTTCTCCCGGACGCTCTCGAGAATCGCGGAATCGACGGCCTGGGTCCTGTCGAGCTGATCCGCCACGCGAGCCTTCCCACTCGAGGGGCGCCTAGCACCGCCCCTCAATGGAAGTTTATGCCACGAAGCCGCACACGGCAGCAACACCCCGCCTCGGCGCCTTCGAGCGCCGCCAGCTTGTCGTGGAGGTAACTCTGGGAAGGCGTGCTGTTCAGGCGGATGTAGCGGATGTCGTGGTAGTCGGTCCCCTCCTCCACCGTGAACACCGTGCCCTGGTAGATCGGAAACACCACCGATCCTTCGGGTCCGGGACGTCTCTCCCCTCCGTGAACCGCGATCGTCTCCATCCCGCCCGCTCCTTCCATACCGCCTCCTTCCCGGGTCCAAGAGGATCCAATCAACCCTTTTGGAGTAGAGAGCTTGAATCTAGCGTCCAATCGGGGGACAATCAATATCCAATCGGACTGCCACGATGGATCTACTGAGGAGCCTGACGGGCTGGAACGGAGGGGCCGGCCCCCTCCATGCGAGGCTCGCCGGTGCCCTCCGCAGCGCCATCGAGCGAGGCGAGTTCGTGCCCGGTTTCAGGCTCCCCCCCGAGCGACAGCTCGCCCAGACGCTGGGCATCAGCCGGACGACGGTCGTCAGCGCCTACGACGCGCTACGGGACGAGGACCTGCTCGAGAGCCGCCAGGGGAGCGGGACCTGGGTCAGAGAGACGCCGGATCTCGAGGCCGCGCGCCTGGCCGCCAGCTCTCCGGGGGGCCTGGAGCGCCACCTGGTGCCGCGCGCCCTGAGTGGAGGACCCGCCGCCATCGACTTCCTGGGCGCCTGTCTCCCCGCGATCCCGGGGACCATCGAGGAGGCCCTGGCCCTCGCCGCTCGCGACCTCGAGCAGATCTCCACCACCAGCGGCTACGCGCCGCTGGGCCTCGATCGGTTGCGCCAGGCGATCGCCGCACGTCTCGGGGCCGGCGGCCTCACCACCCGCCCGGAGCAGGTGCTCGTGACCAACGGCGCCCAGCAGGCGATCAGCCTGCTCGCCTCCCTTCACCTGCGCCCCGGAGATCGAGTGGTGTTGGAAGACCCGACCTATCCGGGCGCGATCGACGCCTTCGCAGCGACCGGTGCCACCCTGGTCCCGGTGCCGCTGGGGCCCGACGGCGTCGACGTGGGCGCTCTCGCCGACCTCTGCGCCCGGGTCCGTCCGCGACTGGTCTACGTGATGCCGACCTTCCAGAACCCCACCGGCGCGGTGATGAAGCCGCCGGACCGGCTGGCGCTATGCCGGCTGGCCCAGAGGACGGGGATCGTGGTGGTCGAGGACAACACCCTGGCGGACCTGGCCCTTCAAGGCCCCCCGCCGCCGCCCGTGGCCTCGCTCCTCCCCGATGCGCCGATCGTCACCATCGGCTCGATGAGCAAGCTGTTCTGGGGAGGGCTGCGGGTCGGCTGGCTGCGCGCCCCGGCCGCCCTGCTCCGGCGACTGGGCAGCTTGAAGGTCGCCCACGATCTGGGAGGCTCGATGCTCAGCCAGGTGGTTGCCGTGCGCCTGCTCGAGCGGTTCGACGAGGTCCGGGCGGCGCGTATCGAAGAGGCCCAGCGGCGGCTCGCAGCGCTCTTGAGCCTGCTGGCCGAGCACCTCCCCACCTGGCGCTTTCGTCAGCCGGCCGGGGGGCTGTCGCTGTGGGTACGGCTACCCTTCGGCGACGCCGAAGGCCTCGCAGAGGTCGCCCAGCGCCACGGCGTCTCCGTGGTGCCGGGGCCGGTGACCTCCCCCACCGGTCGCTTCTCCGACCACCTGCGCCTGGTCTTCGTCCTGGACGAGGAAGCGCTGCGCGAGGGCGTGGAGCGCCTGGCCCGGGCCTTTCGAGCCGCTCAGCCCCAGGCCCCCCAGTCCATCGGCGTCATCGTCTAGGTCTAGGACGCTCCCCGAGCCACACCGCCGCGGTGGGGCGACGGGACGCCTCGAGAGGGGCTCAGCCCCCGGAGGCGCCCTCGGCGGGGGCGGGGCTGCCGACGGCGGAGGGGCCGGCCATCTGGGGCGAGCGCCAGTTGTCGGCCAGGCCCACCTGCTGGACGCAATTGATGGTGCAGTACGGCGCGCAGCCCTTGGCGGTCCGGTACCCGCGGCGCAGGTCAGCCAGCGTGTAGCGCTCCAGGGGGATGCCGGGACGGCCGCGCTGCTGCGAGCAGTAGTGGACCAGGCCGTCCTCGCATATGTAGAGGTAGCGCGCGCCGGCCCGGCAGCGCCAGGCGTTGGGGCGCCCCTCGGCCAGGTTGTCCTGGAAGGTGCCGTTGATGCGGCCGAGCAGGCCCTCGCCGCGCCGGAGCTCCCGGTAGACCGCCATCTCCCGTGCCCCGAGCGGCTGGAGCTGGCCGTCGCCGTCGTGGATGACGCCCACCGAGGTCATGAAGCCGAGCTCGCGCGCGCGCCGCGAGACGACCAGGGCGTCCTCCGGATGGCGGACCCCGGCGCCCACCACCGAGTTGATCGCCACCGAGAAGCGCGCGTTCTCGGCCAGCCAGCGCAGCTTGGGCTCGAGCAGGCGCAGGCTCTTCATCGACACCTCGTCGGGCTCCACGTTGTCGATGCTGATCTGGAGGTGGTCGAGCCCGGCCTGGTTGAGCCGCATCACCCGGTCCCTGGAGAGCAGGTAGCCGTTGGTGATGAGGGTGGCGAACATCCCCCGCCGGCGCACGTGGGCGATCAGCCCCTCGAGGTCCGGGTGCAGCAACGGCTCACCGCCGCTGATGGTGACGATGGCGGTACGAAGCTCGGACAGGCAGTCCACCCGACGCTGCAGCACGGGAACCGGCACGGGGTTGGAGACCGCATCGTACTCGTTGCAGTAGCTGCACGAGAGGTTGCAGCGCCGCATCGGGATCAGGTGGGCCAGGATCGGGTGGTCGCGATCGAGCGCCGCCCCAGCCACCACGCGGAGCATCCGCACCCAGCGGTCGAGCTTGGCCGTCACCGACGCCTCCTTCCCGCAGAGCGCCCGCGCCGGGCTCTTCGGTGCCCCCTGATTCCGGAAATTGTCCTCAGGTTAGTGACTCTACCACACCTGGCGTGGCGACGACGGCTCCGCGCCGGCGGCCGGCCGAGCCCGGTGAGGGCAGCGCCGTTGACTTCGAGCCGGACTCACCCCTAGCATGCTGGGCGGCCTCTGGGCCGAAAGCCCCAGAGGCGAGAGGAGCCAAGCCGATGACCCCGAGCCGCTACGCCGCCGTCGTGTCCACCGCGCTGGTCCTGGTGCTCGCCGCCTGTGGCGAGAAGCAA
The DNA here is from genome assembly GCA_964574335.1 of uncultured Acidobacteriota bacterium. Taxonomy (GTDB): domain Bacteria; phylum Acidobacteriota; class Vicinamibacteria; order Fen-336; family Fen-336; genus CAZNNH01. The sequence goes on from CAZNNH010000015.1 coordinate 17,515, forward strand.
GAGGCCCCCGCGCCCCCGCCGGCCCCGGCCGCCAGCGCGCCGCCGACCACCGCCGCCCCCACCCCTTCTTCGCCGCTTCTCGATCCGAGCCTGGCCAACGAGAAGGCCCCGGAGACGTTCCGCGTCCGCTTCGAGACCACCAAGGGCGACTTCGTGGTGGCCGTCACCCGCGCCTGGGCGCCGCTCGGGGCCGACCGCTTCTACAACCTGGTGAAGATCGGGTTCTTCAAGGACATCGCCTTCTTCCGGGTGATCGAAGGCTTCATGGTCCAGTTCGGGATCCACGGCGACCCCGCCATCTCGGCCGCCTGGCGGGACGCCCAGATCGGCGACGACCCGGTCCAGCAGTCCAACCTCCGCGGCTACCTGACCTTCGCCACCGCGGGCCCCGACACCCGGACCACCCAGCTCTTCATCAACTTCAAGGACAACTCCCGCCTCGACGCCAGCGGCTTCGCGCCCATCGGGCGAGTGGTGGAGGGGATGGACGTCGTGGACTCCCTCTACGCGGGCTACGGCGAGGGCGCGCCCCAGGGACAGGGGCCTTCTCAGGCGCTGGCCCAGAGCGAGGGCAACGCCTACTTCAAGGAGAAGTTCCCCCAGCTCGACTACATCGAGTCGGCCACCCTGATCGCGGCCGCGGTCGCCGAGGGGCGGCCGGCAGCCGGCTCGATGCAGTAGCCGGCGCCGCTGACGCCGCGCCGCTCAGCGCTGCCGGCGGTCCGCCTCCCGGAGTCGCTTGGCGATCCACACCGTACGGTGGGCCGCGGTGGCGAAGGTGAGCACGGCGATCACCAGAAGCGCAAAGAGCACGATCGTCCCCGGGCGCAGCTTCAGCCAGTCGGCGAGGGCCGGATCGGCCAGGCAGGCGAGGCAGGTGATCACCAGGCGCTCGGCCCGCTGCATCAGACCGCCCCGGCACAGGACCCCCAGCGACTCGCCGCGGGCGCGGGCGTAGCTCACCAGCAAGGACCCGGAGATCGCGCCCACCACCACCGGTGGACCGAGCTCGAAGCCGTTCAGGTAGACGGCGAACCCGAGGAAGGCGAAGGCCTCGACGAAACGATCGAGGGTGCTGTCGATGAACTTGCCGTACGAGGAATCCACCCCCAGCGCGCGAGCCACCCTTCCGTCCAGGATGTCGGCCACCCCGCCCAGGGCGATCGCCAGCCCCCCCAGCTCGAGCTGACCGAGGGCGATCAGCACGCCACTGGCCGCGCCGAACAGCAGGCCGGCCAGGTTGAAGGCGTCCGGCCCCATGCCGAGGGAGAGCGCAAGCCGCTCCACCGGCGACACCACCCACATGAACCAGTGAAGCAGGAAGTCGCCGACGCCGAGCAGAAACCGGGCCCCCTTACGTTCCGCGTCGGCGTCCCGCCGGTGGCCCGCCACGGCGTAGACGAGCATCGACACAAGCGCCACCGCCACCGGCACGAGCAGGCTCAGCCCGCGCATGATCCGCCTCCCTTCCGGCGCCGGTCCCGAAGGAAGCGCAGCAGCCGAGGCCAGAGCAGCAGCAGCGGCCACCGGCGCTCCCATCGGCCCAGCGCCACCTCATCTCCTCCGTGGCGCTCGACCTTGCGCCGGATGTAGTCCAGCCATCCGTCGAAGGTGACGGTGTGCTTGGCCCAGCGCAGGGTCGCCCTCAGCTTGGAGCGCATGAAGTAGAGGCGCCACCTCGCCCGCTCGAGGCTGCCGACCCGGCGCCGCAAGGTGTGGACCCCCCCGGCCTCGGCAGCCAGTTCCCCGGCCGACGCGAGCTGGTCGAGGAGCTCGCAGACCGCCGGGCCGAGCTCCGCCCGCTGTGCCTCCCACAGCGCCTGGTAGCGGCCGCCCCGCTCGGGTCGGACCTCGCCGGCCAGCGACACCCGCAGGGCGGTGAGGCAGTAGGCGTCCACGTCGAACCGGAGGGGGAGCCAGGGTCTCACCCACCCGTAGGTCTCGCAGACCGCCGCCGTCAGGCCGCTCAGCAGGGACTCCCGGACGGCGGCGTCGGCGGCATACAGCATCTCGACGGGCTGGAACAGCCGTCCACAGCAGAAATGGTCGCGCCGCCGGGCTGACGTCTCCCGACGAAACGCCGAGAGGGAGATCACCGCGCACTTGGCCAGCAGGACCGCCCCCTGGTGCTCCTGGAGGAACGCCAACTGGCTGGGAGGCATCCAGGCGTTGAGGGCCGCCATCAGGCGCGCGCCGCGACGCAGACGGCCGGCCTTTTCAAGGGCCCGATAGAAGGAGAGGTAGTCCGTCGTCACCACGAACAGATCGTGGGCGCTGAAAGTCCCGGGCGAGGCGCCCGAGCGGTGCGACCCGAAGAACACGATCCCCTGGATGCTGCCGCCGGCGACCTCCCGCAGGGCCTCCGACAGCCGCGCCGCCTGAGGGCTCGAGGGGCGCTCCCGAAGCGCATACCGGGCCACCGCCCGCCGAAGCCCGTCGTCAGGGGGCATTGGGCTCCTGCCTGATCTCCGAGAGCCGGTCCAGCAGCCTCTGCCGGAGAGAGTCGATGAAGGCGGGCAGGGCCTCCGGCTGCTCCGGCGGCACCAGCTCTCCCAGAAGCTCGGTGCGCCCCCGGATACGATGGACGTTGAAGACGAAGTCCACGAACCGCCGGCCCTTCCAGAACCCGTCGGTGACGACGAGATGGACCGGGAGCCGCCGGGCGCCGAGGATGGCCTCGATGCCGGCGGTGCGAAAGACCCGCAGCTCTCCATCCAGGCTGCGGTGGCCCTCGGGAAAGATCAGTAGACCGTGGCCGAGGCCGAGCGCCGCCTCGCGAACCGCCAGCACTGCCCCCCGGCGGTCCCGCTTGGGCTCGATCACAGGGCACCCGAGCAGCCGGATGCAGGGCGAAACCAGGGGCACGAAGCGGGCATAGCGGCGGCGGGTCACGAAGGCGGGGACGTAAGGGGCGGCCATCAGCGTCACGCTCAGGATGTCCAGCAGAGACTGGTGGTTCATCACGATCAGCGTCGGCCGGCTGGTGTCGAGACGCCCGCGGCGCTCGAAGCGGGCCCCTCCCACCCGCAGCGAGCCCAGGATGCCGAAGCACATGGCCTTCATGAACCAGGTCACCAGCCCGGCCCGCCACGCCGGCCGCAGCCATACCAACGGGAGCACCACCAGCCGCATCACCACGCCGCCGGGGATCCACAGCAGCAGGGCGCCCAGCAGGCCCAGGACGCTCCTCAGCCCCTGGGCGATGGCCCACACCGTCAAGGCTCGGCCGGCGCCAGCACCCGGAGCGCCCCGGGGATGTTGCTCACCAGAAGCTCCGCGCTCTGGGCGCGGTTCCACTCTCCGTCCGTCTCGTAGGCGGGCGGCTCGCTGAAACGAAGACGGAACGTGGAGGCGCGGGTGGTGGCCACCGCCCGCGACCCCCGATGGGTGCCTCTCACCAGCCGGCCGATCATCCGCACCCGGGCGAGCAGGCTCATGTTCGAGAAGCCCACCGCATCGAGCTGCCCATCGGCGAGCTGCGCCGTCGGGGCGATGCGGAAGGTCCCACCGAACATCTGGCCGTTGGCGATGATCAGCATCAGCAGGTCCTGCTGGCTGGCCGGCTGGTCGCCCGCCTCGAGCTCCACTCGGAAGCCCGGGAACGAGTAGATCTGGCGGATCGCGCTGTAGAGGTAGAGCAGCTCGCCGCGCAGCAGGCGCACCCTCCAACTGTGCTCGATCACGGCGATGTCGTAGCCGAAGCCGGCCACGTTGAGAAAGTGCTTGTTCTCGATCCGTCCCACGTCGATGGTCCGGGTGTTCCCCTCGAGGATGATCCGGGCGCAGGAGAGAACGTCCCGGCCCGGGAAGCCCAGCGACTTGATCAGGTCGCAGCCCGTCCCGCCCGAGACCAGGCCCAGCCGGACCGGCGCTCCCGAGCGGAGGATCACGTTGGCCACGTTGGACCAGGTACCGTCGCCGCCCACCGCCACGATGGTGCGGAAACCCCGGTCGATCGCCTTCTCGGCCAGGGCCGCCTCGTCACCGGCCTGGGCGGTCAGGGCGTGCTCCACCACCGCCCCTCCCTGGCCGAGCGCCGCCAGCAGGGGCTCGACCAGGGTGGCGCCGCGGCCACGCCCGGAGGACGGGTTGACGACGACGAACAGCGGCTCGCTCAACTTGCTGCGCGATCCCGGACGCCTCTTCTCCCGGCGGCTCGGGCGGGCGTCATCTCGGCGGCCGGTCCCTCAACCCTGCGAGAGCTGGATCAGAGGGTCGAAGGTCTGCGACCCCTTCTGCATCCAGATCTCCCGGAACGGCTGCTCGTAGACCTCGGCAACGTCCAGATCTCTGTTGAAGGGGTGGTCGTGGAGCACCAGCCGGCCCGTCTCTTCCTCATGCTCGCTCTGGGAGCCTTCCATGAGGATGTTGGCGAGATAGGCCCCAGCGTCGTCCTTCATGAAGGACTGGTAGAGGTGAGAGACGGGGTTCCACGAGTGGTCGGTCACCGCGAGCTCCGCCACCGGGTCGCCGCCCGCAGCGATCGCGGCCACCATCCGGCCCGCCTCGCGGGTGAACGCCACCTCCACGTCCTCCATCCAGTGCGGGAGATGCCAGCGTTCGATGGCGTGCTGGCGCGAGGCCTCGGTGGTGGTGGCGACCAGGTAGGGGTAGAAGGCCGACTTGGGCAGGCGTTCGCCCGGCTTGACCAGCGGGGCGACGATCACCGCCATCACCACCTCGCGGTACGGGCCCACCAGGCTCTCGGTGAAGTCGAAGGCGGTCAGCGAGAAGATGCTCGAGCCGTGGTGGAGCTCGGCCGGCTCCAGGTGCGAGGGGAGCAGCCGGCGGGCGTTCTCGGTCGGGAACTCGAAGAAGCCGCTGATGGCGTCGGCGTAGCCGTAGCGCGTCTTCATCGGCAGATCCCGGCCTCGCGCAGCACCCCGGCGATGATCTGGACCGCCGTCTCCAGGTCCTCCTCGGAGTGGGCCGCCGAGACGGAGACCCGCAGCCGCGACTTGTGTTTGGGGACCGCCGGGTAGGTGACCGGCTGTAGGAAGAGCCCCCGCTCCTGCGTCCTCTCGGCCACCTCGAAGACCTTGGCGTCGTTGTTGACCATCACCGGCATCACCTGCGATGCCGACTTGCCGATGTCGACCCCTTCCTCGGCGAAGCGCCGCCGCAGGTAGGCCACGTTGCTCCAGAGCTTGGCCCGAAGCTGCGGCTCGCGGCTGACGATGCCGAGGCCGGCCAAGAGGCCCGCCGCCAGGCTCGGGGCCAGGTTGCAGGAGAAGAACCGGGACCGTCCAAAGGCGTTGACGTAGTCGACGAGGGCCCGAGACCCGCAGACGAACCCGCCCTGGCCACCCAGCGTCTTGGAGAAGGTCCCGAGGTGGAAATCGATCTCCTTGTCCAGGCCGAAGTGCTCGGCCACGCCGCGGCCGTTGGGACCGAACAGGAAGGTCGAGTGCGCCTCGTCGATGAGGATCCGCGCCCCGTGCCGCTTGCAGACCTCGACGATCTCGGGGAGCGTGCAGACGTCGCCGTCCATGGAGTAGACGCCCTCGACCACCACCAGCTTCTTGCCGCTGGCGCGGGAGAGCTTCCGCTCCAGGTCGAGGGGGTTGTTGTGGCGGAAGAAGACGGTCTTGGACTTGGCCAGGATCGCTCCGTCCACCACCGAGGCGTGGGCGTACTGGTCCAGCAGGATGTTGTCACCGGCGCGCATCAGGCTGGAGATGAACCCGACGTTGGCGCTGTAGCCGGTCGGGAACAGGATCGAGGCCTCCTTGTCCTTGAACCTCGCGATCCCCTCGGCCAGTTGCAGGTGGATGTCGAAGGTCCCGGAGAGGATCGGAGAGCCCGAGGCCCCCAGGCCGTACCTCTCGGTGGCTTCGATCGCGGCCCGCTTGACCTCGTCGCGGTACGAGATCCCCAGGTAGTTGTAGGAAGCCAGGTTCAGCAGCCGCCGGACCTCTCCCGTCTTGCGGTCACGGACCTCCACGTGGGTGGTGGGAGCGGTCTCGAGGGGCTCGGAGTAGAGATAGTAGCCGTTCGGCAGCGCCTCCTGGTACCACTGGTTGAACGGGCCGAGGAGGTTCAGTGGGTCCTCGCCGGCGCCGTAGTAGAAGTTGCTGTAGTCGTATTCGCTGAACGTCATCTTCTCGGCCGGTTTGTTGTGGGCCGCCTCCATGGCTCGTCCTCTCTCGGGTGCGGACGCACCCGCCCGACACAGCGCGTGTCGCCACACTCAGTCGCTGACATCATAGCAGCGGCTCGCCCCGCCCGGAAGCCCCCGACGCCGGGAAAAGGACGCCGACGCCGGAGGCGGCGGGCTCGAGCCGGCTTGACGCCCCACGGAGCGGGCAGTACCCTCACGCGTCGCGCATCGTTCTTGCCCATCTCTGGGCCGCCTCTGGAGGGTCCGGTCGAATGGCGAATCTGGCCATGGCCAACGTCATGCACCGCAAGACGCGGACCGCGGTGTCGGTGCTGGCCGTGGGGATGGAGGTGACGATGGTGATGCTCTTGGTGGGGCTCGCCAACGGCACCCTGGACGACATCGCGGAGCGGATCGAGCACGTCGGCGCCGACGTGCTGTTCCAACCCCCGGACGCCGCGATCCTGCTCGGTCAGACGAGCGCGGTGATGCCGGTCAGGTACCTGGACCTGATCCGCGAGGTGCCGGGGGTCTGGCACGCCACCGCGGTCCTCAACTGGCAGGTCGCCAACATCAACGGGGAGCCCTACGCGGTGAACCTCTGGGCCATCGACGAGCCTTCCCTCTCCCAGATCTCCGGTGGCTTCGTCTTCGTGGAGGGCCATGGCCTCGAGGGGCGCAACGACCTGGTGATGGACACCATCCTGGCCCGCTCCACCGGGATGAAGGTCGGCGACACGACGGAGATGATCGGTCGCCAGTTCCGGCTGGCTGGGATCTTACGGGCCGGGGCCGGGGGGCGGCTCTACGCCCGGATCCAAGACATCCAGGACGCGATCGGGTCCCCGGGGAAGGCCTCCTTCTTCCTGATCAAGGCCGGCCGCTCCGATGACGCGGAGCAGCTCACCCTGGCCCTCCGGGAGCGCTTCAAGGGGTACAAGATCACCGCGGTGTCGCAGGTCTCGCAGCTCATGCAGCAGTACATGGTGGGCCTGCGCGAGTTCAAGCGCGCCATCACAGCGATGGCGGTGGTGGTCTCGTTCCTGGTGGTGCTGCTGGCGATGTACACGACGATCATCGAGCGCACCCGCGAGATCGGGATCCTCCGCGCCGTCGGCGCCACTCAGGCGAAGGTGGTCCAGTTCGTGGTGACGGAGAGCTGCCTGATCTGCGTGGCCGGTGTGATCGTGGGGATCCTGCTGGCGGTCCTGGCCCGCTACTATGTACCGTTCGTCTTCCCGAGCCTGGTGGTGCGCCTGTCCCGGGAGTGGACGCTGATCGCCGCCAGCCTCGGCCTGGTGGGCGGCCTGCTCGGCTCCATCTACCCGGCCCTGAAGGCGGCTCGCATGGACCCGATCCAGGCCCTCAACTTCGAGTAGCGGATGGCAGGTCGAAAGGCGCGCTGATGTCTCCTCTGGCCAAGTTGGTTGGTTGGGTCTCCGACCATCCGGTGGCGTTCATCTTCTTCCGCTCCTTGCTCGAGAACGACTTCAAGTCGATCCGAGGTCTGATCCGTCAGCACCTGCACCTCGAGCCCGGCTGGCGCACCCTGGACCTGGGCTGCGGACCGGGCGCCTTCGCCGACCTCTTCGCGGCCCAGGACTACGTGGGCGTCGACCTCAACCGCCGTTTCGTCGAGCACGCCCGCGCCCACCGGAAGGGCGCCTTCATCACCTGCGACGCCCGACGGCTGGAGCTCCCCGACGATCGCTTCGACCAGATCCTGATCTTCGGACTGCTCCATCACCTGGCCGACGACGACGTGCGCGCAGTGCTCCGCGAAGGCAAGCGGGTGCTGACTCGAGGAGGTACCCTGCTGGTGATCGAGGATGTCCCCACGATCAACCGGCTGAACCTGATCGGTCACGTGCTGCACCGGATCGAGAACGGCGCCCACATCCGCACCGCGGACGCCTACCTGTCCCTCTATCGGGAGTTCGGGCGGATCGAGAGCACCCAGGTCCTGCGCAGCGGGATCTGCGACTACCATGCCGCCGTCTTGGTCGCCTGACCGGCTGGGCGCCCGCGCGTCCCTCGGAGCCCCACGCCCCACTCGAACGCCGTGAACGGATCGGGCGGTAGACTGGCCAGGCCGCGCCTGCCGATATGGTCCGGCGACGCCCTGCTGGCCCTGGTCGCGCTGGCTCTCGCAACGCTCCTGCCCACCCTGGCCGCCCGCCACGCCCGCCCAGCGCTGCTCGACGTCGGGCCCAACGACTGGGGCTACCTGGCCGGCTTCCGCTCCGACTGGGAGCGCCAGAACGACTGGCAGTTCCGGTGGACCACGCAGAAGTCGCGAGTCGAGCTGCCCCTCCACATCGGTGGCAAAGGAGCTCGGCTACGACTTCGCGTTGGCCGCCATCTTATTGAGCCCGCTAGAGTTATTGTCTCCGTCGAGGGTCGCATCGCGGGGAGCTTCGAGATCTGGGCGGACGGCCAGGCCCTGTATCGGGTGATCGAGATCCCCTTGCCCGTGCTCAAGGGGCACCACACCTTCGAGCTCGGTCTCGAGACCCAGTCGGCCAGCCCGCGCCCGCTCGGCATTGCCGTCGACTGGCTGGAGATCGACCGAGGCGAAGAGGCCTGGTTCGCCCTCGCTGGAGCCACCCTCTGGCGGCTGGCACTGCTGGTGCTGATCGCCCTGCTCGCGCCCCGAATGGCGGGAGCCCCGCGGAGCTGGGCCGCCCTTCACGCGACGACACTGGTGGCGGCCGTGTCCTGGGCCACGTGGCGCGACATCGTGGCCACCGAACGGGTCCTGCGCGACGGTGGGCTGGCCTACGCCGGCGCCGGGACGCTGATCGCCATCCTCCTCGGCTGGCCCCGGCTGCGACGGGCGCTGCGGGTGCCGGACCCGCGCTGGGCGGGAGCGCTGTGTCTGCTGAGCCTGGTGGCGCTCGGCCTGAGGCTGGCTCTACTCCTTCACCCCCACTACTTCCACCCGGACCTTCTGATCCATGGGATCTTCGCCCGCATCCTCGCCCGCCAGGGCCTCACCACCTTCATGCAAGAGCTGGTGGCGAACCAGTTCCGCTACAGCCTGGGGCTGCAGATGGTCGGCCACCACTGGTATGCCTTCCCGTATCCGCCGACGTTCTACCTGCTGACGTGGCCGCTCACCCGCCTCCTCGGCTATCGGCCGGAGGTCGCGGTGGTTGTGGTGGCGGCGCTGGTGAACAGCCTGCAGGTGCCGCTCGTGTATGCCCTGGGACGACGCCTGGGGTATGGCGCCGAGAGCAGCATGGCCTCGGCCGCAGCCGTCCCCCTGCTGCCCATCTTCCTCAGGCGGCTGAGCCTGGCCTACTTCCCCGCCCTGCTCGGCCAGACCTTCGACGCTCTGGTGCTGCTGTTCCTGGCCAGCCGCTACCAGAGGCTGGGCCGTCCGCTCTCGGTCGTCGTCCTCTCCTCCCTGATTGCCGCCGCCCTGCTCGCCTACACCCAGTCCCTGCTGAGCCTGGGAATCGTGCTGCCTCTCTTCCTGGCCTTCGACGTCGCGAGCGACCGCAGCCGAGCGGCGCGTCGACGCCAGCTCGCCCTGGCGCTTTCGGGTCTGCTCGGGGTCCTGCTCGCGTTCGGGTCGTTCTATCACCGCAGCGTCCCCGTGCTTCGGGCCATGCATCGGGGCGAGTCGATTCCCGAGGAGGGCATCGTCCTCGACATCTTCGAGCGCCGTGCGGCCACCGAGGCCCCCGTGGCCGAGCCCCCCAACGACCCCTACGCCGGGCCGGGCCTCGATCCCACCCGCGGGATCCTGAAGGCGGGCTCGCGTCTTCTCGACTTCTACGGGCCGTTCGCGCCCGCGGTGGTGCTTGGCCTGGGCCTCCTCATCGCCGGCACCGCAGGCGCGTCACGGCGACTTCTCCTGGCCTGGGCGCTCGCCTTCCTGGTGCTCAATCTGGTCTCGGCAGGTCTCCCCGGTCCGAACCTGTTTCGATACGCGAAGGACGTGCTGCTCACCGCCGTTCCCGCCTGCCTGGCCCTCGGCGCCTCGGCGTGGTGGCTCTACCGGCGGTCACGGCCCCTCGGCTGGCTCTTCGCCCTGGCCTTCTCCGTCTACGCCGGCTGGAGCGCGTTCGGCTGCTTCGCCGAGCGCATGACGATCCTCCACTGAACGGGGGGGCTACTTGTGGTGCGACCCGGCCTACGCGCCCAGCTCGTCGAGCGCACGCCTCAGCGCAGCCACGATCTCCTCGCGGGACACCTCGGCCCGGCCGAACTTCACCGTCAGGCTGAAGGCCCTCGCCGGGGCCTGGTAGCGATAGACGAAGTCCTTGGGGCGTCCGCGGCGCGCCTTGCCGCGCACCTTCTGGGCCAGGTCGCGCACGTCCTGGCGGCGGCGCGAGGTCTCCTGGAGGCGCCCGATGAAGGCGCTCATTTTGGCCGGATCGGACTGACGAACTATCTGTAGAAGCAAAGACTTAGAGGCAATGTCGGCGCGCCGACATTGCTCCCGAACCGGCTCCGGGAGGGCGCTGAGAGCCAGCGTCTCGGTGATCGACGAACGGCTCTTCCCCAGCTTCTCGGCCAGCATCTCGTGGGTGTACCCGAAATGGTTCGACAACGCCTTGAGCCCGTCCGCCTCTTCGAAGGGGCTCAGGTCCTGGCGCTGCAGGTTCTCGATGAGGGCCAGCTCCATTGCCTCGGCGTCGGTCGTGGACCGCACCACGGCCGGGATCTCGTCCAGGCCGGCCTCGACGGCGGCGCGGTACCGGCGCTCGCCGGCCACGATCTGGTAGCGGCCGGCGTGAGGCCGTACGAGGATGGGTTCCAGCACACCCTTCTCTCGGATGGACGCCGTGAGCTCGTCGAGGTTGCCCAGCTCGCGTCGTGGCTGCTGTGGGTTGGCGACGATGTCCTCGATGGGGATCAGCCGCCCCACCGGCGACCCCGCCGGCCGTCCGAGCTGGTCCACGAAGTGGGTGTCATGGCGCAGCCTGAGGGTCGCGGGGAGTCCAACTCGTCGCGGGCTAGACACGTTCGATGACCTCCTCGCAGAGCCGGTAGTAGTCATAGGCCCCGCTCGACTGAGGGGCATAGGTGAAGATCGACTGCTTGTGGGCGGGACTCTCCTCGAGCCGGATGCTCTTGGCGATCGTGGTCTCGAAGACGCGGTCCCCGAACGTCTGCTCCACGGCCTTGTGCACGTCTCGGGAGAGCGTGGTCCGCTTGTCGTGAAGGGTCACCACGGCGCCGAGCAGCTTGAGGTCGGGGTTGGGTCGGGAGCGGATCTTCTCGACCGTCTCCAGTAGATCGTCGGTGCCCTCGAGGGCGAAGTAGCTGGACTGCACCGGGATCAGCAGATGGGTGGCGGCGACGAGGGCGTTGACCGTGATCAAGCCCAACGCCGGCGGCGTGTCGATGATGGCGAAGTCGTAGTCCTGCTGGGCCGGGGCCAGCCGGTCCTTGAGCCGGAAGTGGCTGTCGATCTCGCCCACCAACTGGGCCTCGAGCTTGGCCAGGGCGATCCGAGCCGGCGCCAGGTCCAGGTTCTTGACGTGAGTCGGGACGATCACCTCGCGGAGTGGCACGCCGTCGCAGAAGACGTCGTACATCGAGTGCTGGACGGTCGACAGGTCCAGGTAGCTGATGGAGGAGTTGGCCTGGGGATCCAGATCGATCAGCAGCGTCCTGCGGCCGCGCTGGGCGAGCGCCGCGGAGAGGTTGATGGCCGTCGTGGTTTTGCCCACGCCGCCCTTCTGGTTGGCGATGGCAATGGCGATCACGGAAGCCTCACGGGGAATGGGTGCATCAGGACGACGGCATCTTAGTTATTGCCCGAGGGCCGGTCAAGCACAAAACAGGTTGGGGGGGAGGAGCCCGCTACGGCTACATCTTGTACTTGCCGAGGTCCTCGTCGGACAGGCCCTCGAGCCACTTCCGGACCCGCTCGACGTCCATCGAATCGGTGCTGGCGTCGGTCCCGCGGGCGCTCAGGATCACGGCCTCCTCCACGAAGATGGGTGAGCTGGTCCGCAGCGCCAGGGCAATCGCGTCAGAGGGCCGTGCGTCCACGGTCAGGGGGCCACTGCCCGAGATCAGGTGGATGGTGGCGTAGAAAGTGTTCTCGCGCAGCTCGCACACCACGATCCGTTCGACCCGAGCCGAGAGGTCCTCGATCACGTTGCGCAGCAGGTCGTGGGTCATCGGCCGCGGGGTCTGGACGTTCTCGATCTGCAGAGCGATGGCGTTGGCCTCGAACACGCCCACCCAGATCGGGAGCACGCGCTGTCCCTCGCGATCCTTGAGGACCACGATCGGCATGTTCGTGATGGGGTCGATCATCAGCCCCTTGATGGTCATCTCGATCTGCAAGCCACCCCTCCCCGACCCACGAAAAAGAATATAGGGGCCGTGGAACCCTCTGTCAATGAACTGCTTCCAGGGTTCCCACCAGTGCGTTGGGTCCCGCTCCGGTGACCTCGACCCGGACCAGCCGGCCCACCAGCTCCGCGCCTCCATCGAGGTGGACGATCTGGAAGTGGGGCGTGCGGCCCGCCACCCGGCCGGCGCCCTCGTCGGTGTCGACGAGGACCTCGACCCGCGAGCCGATCTTCTTGGCGTTGCGCCCGAGCTGCGCCGCCTGCTGACGTCCGTTCAGCTCGGACAGCCGCCGCCTCTTCTCGTCGGGCGGAACGTCGTCGGGGCGCCGGGCGGCCAGGGTACCGGGCCGGGGCGAGTAGGTGAACGTGAACAGGCTGTCGAAACCGATCCGCTCGACCAGCTCCAGGGTGGCCGAGAAGTCGGCCTCGGTCTCTCCCGGGTAGCCGACGATGATGTCGCTGGAGAGGGCCAGACAGGGACGCTGGCTCCGAAGCAGGTCGATGACGGCGACGTACTCGGCCGCCGTGTATCCCCGCCGCATGTCGGCCAGGATCCGGTCTGAGCCGGATTGGACGGGCAGGTGCAGGTAGGGACACAGCGACGCTAGCGTCGCGAAGGCCTTGGCCAGTCGCGCTCCGACGTGGGCCGGATGCGAGGTGGTGAACCTCAGCCGTCGCAGCCCGGGGATGGCATCGAGGCGCTGGAGCAGGTCGACGAAGTCGGTCCCGCCGGTCCGGAAGGCGTTGACGGTCTGGCCGAGGAGGGTCACCTCCAGGTAGCCCTGGGCCACCAGGGCGCGCACCTCGGCCTCGATCGCCTCCGACGAGCGGCAGGTCTCCGGGCCTCGCGTCCGGGGCACCACGCAGAAGCTGCAGACGTGGTTGCAGCCCTCCATCGCGGTCACGTACGCGCGGACCGCGCTCCGGTGGGCCACGCAGTCGGCGGGCACGTCGAGGCTGTTCCCATTGCGATCGAGGTCGACGCGGACGCCGTCACCCGTGGCGCGCAGCAGCTCCGGCACTCGGGCGAACGAGCGTGGCCCGACCACCAGGTCGACCTCAGGGGCTCGGGCCAGCAGCTCCTTTCCGTGGAGCTGGGCCACACAGCCACCGACGCCGATCCTGAGGCCGGGGCGCCGCCGCTTCAGCTTCCGCAGCCGTCCCAGGTAGTGATAGAGCTTCTCGGAGGCCTTCTCTCGGACCGCGCAGGTGTTGACGAAGACGAAGTCGGCGCTCTCGGCGTCGGCGACCGGCTGGTGACCAGCCGCGATCAGCAGACCCGCGACCTTCTCGGAGTCGTTGACGTTCATCTGACACCCGAAGGTCTCGACGTAGAACCGCGGTCGCTGGTCCGCCGGTTTCAGTGCTCCCTCCTCGCGTCTCAGTCGCCCCGCCCGCCGGCCATCATCTCACGGGCATGCCGGCGAGCTACGTCGGTGATGGTCCGGCCGCCGAGCATCCGCGCCACCTCCTCGACTCGTTGGTCGCCGCTCAGCCGGCGTATGCCGGTGAGGGTCCGGCCCCCCTCCACCCGCTTCTCCACCACGAAGTGCTGGTCGGCCAGGGCCGCGATCTGGGGAAGGTGGGTCACGCACAGCACCTGGTGGGCGCCGGCGATGCTCCTGAGCTTGCGGCCGACCACCTCGGCGACGGCCCCCCCGATGCCGCTGTCGACCTCGTCGAAGACCAGCGTCTGGCCGGCCTGGTCCAGGCTAGCCACCGACTTGAGGGCGAGCAGGATCCGGGACAGCTCGCCTCCGGAGGCGATACGAGCCAGCGACCGCAGCTCCTCCCCCGGGTTGGGCGAGAGCTGAAGCTCACCCCGCTCGATCCCCCGCTCGGTCCAGGTAGAACGGTCCTCGGCGCGTGAGAGCGGCTCCTCGGGAAGGAACCTGACCTCGAAGCGGGTCCCCCCCATGGCCAGCTCGGCCAGCTCTTCCCTCACCCGCCGGGAGAGCTGCTCCGCGGCGCGCCGCCGCAGAACCGCCAGCTCGCGCGCCGCCGTGAGGTAGCGCGAGGCGGCCGCATCGCAGGCGGCGACGAGCGCCTGCTCCCGCTCCTCCAGCGAGCCGAGCCCTTCCAGCTCCTGGCTGCAGGCCCGACCGAACGACAGCACCTCGTCGACCGAGGCGCCGTACTTCTTCTTCAGCCGCTCGATCTGCGAGAGCCGCGACTCGATCTCGTCCAGCCGCCCGGGGCTGGCCCCGATCCCCTCGCGGTAGTCCCTGAGAACCAGGGCCAGGTCCTCGAGCTGGGAGGCCACCACCTCGCGTGCGGAGAGATGGGGGGCGAACCGGGGGTCGATGGCCGACAGCTCTTCGACTCGGCGAAAGACCCGGCCGAGGCGGCCGACCACGGCGTGCTCGTCCTCGTACAGGAGCGAGTAGGCCTCGTCGCACAACGCCAGCAGGCGCTCGGCGTTGGCGAGCAGGCAGCGCTCCTGCCGGCGCGCATCCTCCTCGCCGGGCGCGAGGCCTGCCCGGGCGATCTCGGAGGCCTGGAACTCCAGCATCTCGCGGCGCCGCTCGAGCTGCCGGCGGTCCCGCTGCAGCGCGGTGAGCTGGGCCTCGGCCTCGCGCAGCTCCCGGTACGCCTCGGCGACCGTGGCGGCGGTCCCGTCGAGTCCGCCGTGGCGGTCCACGAGGTCGAGGTGGGTGTCCGGGTCGAGCAGGCCCAAGGGCTCGTGCTGGCCGTGGATCGTCCCCACGTGAGGGGCCAGGTCGCGCAGCAGCGACAACGGCACCAGGGCCCCGTTGACGCTCGCCTTTCCCTTTCCGCTCGCCACCACCTCTCGCCGCAGGACCAGTTCCCCGTCCTCGGCGGGCGGCAGGCCGTGCCGCTCCAACAAGGCCTCGGCGCTCGGGGACTCCACGATCCCCTCGACGCTGGCCCGAGCCGCCCCGGTCCGCACCACGTCCGCCGATGCGCGGGCCCCGAGCAAGAGGCCGAGGGCGTCGATCAGGATCGACTTCCCCGCCCCGGTCTCACCGGTCAGCAGCGTCAGCCCTGGGCCGAGCTCCAGCTCGGCCTCGGCGACAACAGCTATGTTCTTTATTTTCAGGCACTTAAGCATACTCAACCCGGCGGGGCCGAGAGCATAGTATACGCGGGTTGGTCACCACCGGGTCCAAGCAACTGCTGGAATCCGAATCGGTTGGGAACCGCAAGGGCCGCCGCGCGTCTCACAGTTGGGGCGCTGCGGCCGCCGAGAGAGACAGGACAGCACCCTTCTGGGAGGTGGCTCCGAATCATTGACACCCACAAGGTATTGTGGCATCTTGAAGCGTTTACGCAACTTAGAGAGGTCCCCGCGTGATCGTTCCCATCCTGCTGGCCCAGACCGCCGCCTTCTCGCACGGCGTGGGCGGCCTCGTCGTGGAGGTGCTCAGAAGCGGCCCGATCGGCGTGGCGGTCTTGTTGGCCCTGGTCCTGTTCTCGCTCATCTCGTGGGCCATCATCCTTTTCAAGGGTGTCGCCCTGCACCGAGCCCACCGCCAGTCGTTGACCTTCCTCGACGTCTTCCGGAGGAGCAACAAGTTCTCGGAGGTCAACTCGGTCTGCGTTCAGCTCCGCTCGAGCCCGCTGGTCGGGGTCTTCCAGGCGGGCTACATGGAGGTGAACCAGCAGGTACGCGGCGGCGGCGCGGCGGCCAACCCGCGCCCGGTGGTGCGCAGCCTCGAGTCGTTGTCGCGGGCGCTGGCCCGGGCCGCCACCGGCGAGGCGACCCGCATCGAGCGGCGGGTCAGCTTCCTGGCCACCACCGCCTCCGTCACGCCGTTCGTGGGCCTGTTCGGCACCGTCTGGGGGATCATGCGCGCCTTCTCCGACATCGGCGCCGCTGGCTCCGCCAACCTGGCGGTGGTCGCCCCCGGCATCGCGGAGGCCCTGGTCAACACGGCGGCCGGCCTGGCGGCGGCGATCCCGGCGGCCGTGTTCTACAACCACTACAGCAGCCGCATCAAGGTCCTGGGCTCGATGATGGACGACTTCGCCCTGGAATTCCTCAACATCGTCGAGCGTAACTTCACGTAGGGAAAGGCGTGAAGCTGGGCGACGACGGTTCCGGGTCGGGCGACGGCGGGCACGCGGGCGCCACCTATCGCGGGCTGCGGTCGCGGCGCACCACGCACGCGCTCGGCGAGATCAACGTGGTCCCGCTGGTGGACGTGGTGCTGGTACTGTTGCTGGTCTTCATGATCACGGCGCCGATGATGAGCCGCGGCATCGACGTGGCGCTCCCCCGCGCCGACCAACCCGACATCGAGCCCGAGGACCGCCTGACCGTGTCGATCCGGGCCGACGGCCGCATCTTCCTCGGCGACCAGCCCGTCAACATCCTGCTCCTCGAGGACCAGATCCGTGGCATGCTGAGCCAGACCACCGCGAAGCTCGTGTATCTCCGCGCGGACGAGGCGCTGCGCTACGGCCAGGTGATCGAGGTGGTCGACAAGCTCAAGACGGCGGGCGCTGAGCAGATCGGCTTCGTCTACCAGCTTCCCGAGGAGCCACGGCCCCGGTGAGCGACCCCGTCAGCCGCGTGATCGCCCAGCGGCAGGCCCTGGAGAACGGCTTCTCGCGCAGCGTGTTCGTGTCGGTGAGCGCCCACCTGCTGGTCCTGGCGGTTGCCGTGGCCGGCCCGTTGCTGCTCCCGAAGAAGCCCCTGATCAGGGTGGCGATCGGCCAGCTTGTCGAGCTGCCCAAGGGTGGGGGTGGGTCTCCGGACGCCGCCCCACCGGCGCCCGCCCCGGCACGGCCCGAGCCTCCGCGACCCCAACCCACCGCCGCTCCCAAGCCCGAGGCGAAGCCCGAACCGCCCAAGATCCTGAAGCCGCCGAAGGAAGAGAAGAGGAGAGGCGTTCCCGCACCCGATTCCAGGAAGGTCCGCGCCAAGCCGAAGCCCCAGCCCGCCCCGCCTCCGACCGGCGGCGTGCCCGGCGGAAACGGCACCTCCGCCCAGGTGCTGGGGATTGGGGGCGCCCCCCCTGGTCCGGGGATGCCCAACGGCACCGCTACCGGTGGGGACTGGTACCTCGCCACCGTTCAACAGAAGATCTGGATGCTCTGGCAGCAGCAGATCCGCACCGGCCCTCAGCTCGAGGTACGGGTCAGCTTCACGATCCTCGCCGACGGCAGCGTCCAGGACGTGCGCGTCGTCGAGTCGAGCGGCGTCTACCTTCTCGACCAGGCCGCCCAGCGGGCGGTCGTCTCGGCGGCGCCGTTCGGGCCGCTCCCCAAGGACTACGGAACCAATCGATTCACGATCCATGCACTGTTCAAGCCCAACTCGTAGGCTTTCGTCGCTTCTCTGCACCGCCCTGATTGGCCTCGGCCTGGTCGGCCTCGCGTTCGGCCCGTCCGCCGCTGGCCAGGAGCCTCCGCCGACGACCCTCGTCATCGGCGGAGGGGCCCAACGGCTGGCCATCCCCGACTGCGTCCCCCGTCGCGGCGACGACCAGAGCCGGGAGGCGTGCCGCACGGTGGCCCAGGTGCTCCAGGACGACCTCCGCTTCAGCGGCCTGTTCCAGTTCGTCCCGGACACCCTGCTCCGCGCCATCCCGTCCCAGAACCCGGATGCCCCCAACTTCGAGGACTGGCGCTCCATCAACGCGGGGATCCTGATCGTCACCCGGGCCGAGGTGGTCGGACAGGAGCTGACCGTCGAGGTCAAGGTCCACTTCGTCCAGACCGGGCAGGGCATGCTGGCCAAGCGCTACTCGGGACGCGCCGACAACCCCCGGCTGTTCGCCCACCAGGCGGCCGACGACATCGTCGCCCTCACCCAGAACCAGGGGATCGCCCGCACCAAGATCGTGTTCACCTCGGACCGGGACGCGAGCGAAGGACACCCATCGAAGGAGCTGTACATCGTCGACTACGACGGTTACAACCCCCGACGGCTGACGGTGAACCGCTTCCTCAACATCCTTCCCGCCTGGAGCCCCGACGGCCGGTCGATCGCCTACGTCTCCTACCGGCAGGGGAGCCCCGTGGTCTATCTGGCCTCGATCTTCGAGGGGAGGAGCACACCGAACCTGACCCGAGAGCCATCCGGCCGCCAGGCCTTCACGCCCGCCTTCAGCCCCGACGGCAAGCAGATCGCCTTCGCCAGCAACCGCGGCGGGAACATGGACATCTGGGTGGCCGACATCGACGGCACCAACGCCCGACGGGTCACCCGGAGCCCGGGCTCGGACATCGCTCCCTGCTGGAGCCCCACCGGGCGCGAGATCGCATTCACCTCCGACCGCGGTGGCACCCCCCAGATCTACGTCACCGACGCGGAGGGGCTCAACGTCCGGCGCCTGACCACGATCGGCAACCACAACGACTCCCCCGCCTGGAACCCGTCGAAGGAGTTCGCGGAGATCGCCTACACCTCGCGGATCGAGGGGGGCTTCCAGGTCGCCGTGGTCGACCTCCTGACCCGTCAGGTGCGCCAGATCACGGAGCGGCTGGGGAGCTGTGAGTACCCCTCTTGGGCGCCCAACGGCCGGCACCTCGTCTTCGCGTGCGACCGGGGGCGCACCTGGCAGATCACGGTCTCGGATCGGGAGGGGCGCAGTGTCCGGACCCTGGCAACGGGCCCGGGCAACAACACCCAGCCCGACTGGGGACCCTGATCCGGTAAACAAGGAGGCTTCATGATCACCAAGCGTCAAGCGCTCGCTCCGATCGCCGCGGCGCTGGTCCTGTGCCTGCTGGCGGCCTGCGGCGGGAAGAAGAGGCCCCCGGTGGTGGCCACCTCCCCCGGCGTACCGGCGGCGTCCGACCGCGGCCAGGGCCGGGAGCCCGTCGAGCCGCTGGACATGGGCCCCGACATCCGACCCATGGACTCGGGCGGCCTCGGGGAGGACCTTCTGAGCATGGGGGCGAACGGCGAGGGCGGGCCACTCGCCGACATCCACTTCGACTACGACCAGGCCACCCTGACGCCGGACGCCCAGGCCACGCTCGAGCGCCATGCCCTCTGGCTCCAGACCCATCGGGACCTGAGGGTCACCGTCGAAGGGCACTGCGACGAGCGGGGGACGGTCGAGTACAACCTGGCCCTCGGGGACCAACGGGCCCAGGTGGCCCGGGAGTACCTGATCGGCCTCGGGGTCTCTCCGGAGCGGCTGACCGCGGTGTCGTTCGGAAAGGAGCGACCCCTCGATCCCGGCCACAACGAGTCGGCGTGGGCCCGCAACCGGCGGGACCACTTCGTCGTCTCGCGCTGAGCCCCCGCCGGCTCCGGGTCGCGCCCGGACCTCAGCCGGGTACCGGGCGAGGTAATATGAGCGAGCCGTGCCCTCACCCCAGAAGAGGAGGTGCCCCTTGCTTCGACGACTGATGGCGACGGCCGCCGCGATCCTGGTCGCGGCGCCGGCGTGGGCCGCCAACAAGGACATCCAACGCTTGCAGGTGCAGATCAGCACCCTGCAGATCCAGATCTCCGACCTTCAGCGGGTGAACCAGGAGAGCCAGCGCGAGATCCGGCGGCTGGTCGAGACCCTGGCCGAGCAGGCCTCCCTGTTCCGTCACACCATGCAGGAGCAGCGGATGCAGGGCGAGGCGATCCAGACCGCCCTGCGGGAGACCGCCGAGCGGCTGGCCGAGCTCGGCGAGCGCTTCCAGGCCCTGGAGGCGGCCCAGCGCGCCCTGCTCCCGCCTCCCGCGCCCTATGCCCCTTCGGCCGACGGCAACCCGGCACCGGCCGAGGCCGCCGCCGCTCCACCGCCGCCGCCGCGCGAGCTCTACTCGCAGGCCTACGCGGACTTCGCCCGGGGCAACTTCGATCTCGCCGTCCAGGGTTTCCAGGAGTACCTGAAGCACTACCCCGACACCGACTTCTCGGACAACGCCCAGTACTGGATCGGCGAGTGTCTCTACGGCCAGCAGCGGTACGAGGATGCCTTCAACGCCTGGAACGACCTTCTCCGGGACTTCCCGGCCAGTGACAAGCTCCCGGATGCCCGGGTCAAGAAGGGGATGGCGCTCGAGAAGCTGGGGCGCCGGAGCCAGGCGCTGCTCGAGTACCACTACGTCGTCGACCGCTACCCCAACTCCCCCGCGGCACGGATCGCCCGGGAGAAGCTCAACCCCCAATAGCGTCGGGACAAAAGACGCCGACGCGGAACGAGGAGCGCCATGGCCAGCGTCAACAAGGTGATCCTGATCGGGAACCTAGGCAAGGACCCGGAGATGCGCTACACCCAGGGCGGCGATCCCATCGCCAACTTCTCCCTCGCCACCAACGAGGCCTGGACCGATCGTGCCGGGCAGAAGCAGGAACGCACCGAGTGGCATCGGGTCGAGGTGTTTGGCAAGCCGGCCCAGGTGGCCGCCGACTACCTCTCCAAGGGTCGCCAGGTCTACATCGAGGGATCGGTCCGCTACGACGAGTGGACCGATCGCGACGGGAACAAGCGCAACACCACCAAGATCCGGGTCAGCGGTCCCGGCTCGCGGCTGGTGCTCCTCGGGGGACGGGGCGAGGGACGCGGTGGCGGCGATCGTGCCCCTCAAGAACCGCCCGAGAGCCACGAGCAGCCCCAGACCTACCAGGCCCCGGACGACGAAGTCCCGTTCTGAACCGCTCCGGGAGACAGGCAGCGGAAGGCGCTCGGGAAGGCGTCGGCTGGTGGGGCCGCCCCTGGCATCGGCCAGCGGCGTCTCCGCCCGCGGCCCGGGCGGCTTGAAGTAGAATCGAAGCACACCGCCAAACCTGCAGGCTGAGTCACCGAGCAAGGGAGGGGCGTTTGGCCACGGAAGCCCTCGGACGGCACCGAGGACTGGGACCCAAGGATCTTCAGGCCCTCTACCGCACCATGTACCTGTCGCGACGTGTCGACGACAGGGAGATCCTGCTCAAGCGGCAGAACCGGGTCTTCTTCCAGATCAGCGCTGCCGGCCACGAGGCGGTCCAGGTCGCCGCCGGCCGGGTGCTGCGTGCCGGCCACGACTGGTTCTACCCCTACTATCGGGATCGGGCGCTGCTGCTGGCGCTGGGCGTCACGCCGCTCGAGATGCTGCTGGCGGCGGTGGGCTCGGCCGACGACCCGGCCTCGGCCGGGCGCCAGATGCCGTCCCACTGGGGCCACGCGCCGCTCCACGTGGTGACGGGGTCGTCCCCGACCGGCACCCAGTTCCTGCAGGCGGTCGGCAACGCGGAGGCGGCGGTGCGCACGGCGGACCGGGTCCGCCGCGGCGAGTCGCTGGAGGTGCCCTTCGCCGAGGACGAGATCGTCTACTGCTCGGCGGGCGAGGGGGCCACCTCGGAGGGCGAGTTCTGGGAGAGCCTGAACGCCGCCTGCAACCTGCGGCTTCCCGTGCTCTACCTGATCCAGGACAACGGCTACGCGATCTCGGTGCCGGTCGAGGTCCAGACCGCGGGCGGCAGCATCTCGCGCCTGCTCACCGCCTTCCCGGGCTTGCTGCTGCGGGAGGTGGACGGCTGCGACTCCCTGGCCAGCCTGGGGGCGCTCGAGGAGGCGGCGGCCTGGTGCCGGGCCCGACGCGGGCCGGCGCTGGTCCACGCCCACGTCATCCGGCCCTACTCCCACTCCCTCTCCGACGACGAGGGGCAGTACCGCAGCCAGGACGAGCGTGCCCGAGACGCCGCTCGCGACCCGCTGGTCACGCTTCCCCGCTGGCTTGTAGAGCAGAGGCTGGCCACCGAAGCGGAGCTTCTGGCGATCCGGACCGAGGTGGACGCGGAGGTGGCGCGGGCCGCCGATCTTGCGCTCCGCTCCCCGGCGCCCTCACCGCGGGAGATCGGCCGCCACGTCTACTCCCCCGACGTCGATCCGACATCTGAAGCCTTCCTCACCGCGCCACGGGAGGAGGGCGGGCCGAAGACGATGGTGGACCTGCTCAACGCCTGCCTCCACGACGAGATGGCCCGAGATCCCCGGGTGATCGTGTTCGGCGAAGACGTCGCCGACTGCAGCCGGGAGGAGACCCTGGAGCAGGTCAAGGGCAAGGGGGGCGTGTTCAAGGTCACCCACAAGCTGCAGGGCCGCTTCGGCTCCTCGCGGGCTTTCAACTCGCCCCTGGCCGAGGCCAGCATCGTCGGCCGCGCCATCGGGATGGCCACCCGCGGGCTGAAGCCGGTGGTCGAGATCCAGTTCCTGGACTACATCTGGCCCGCCTACATGCAGATCCGCAACGAGCTGGCGCTGATCCGCTGGCGCTCGGCGGGGGCCTTTCGCTGCCCGATGGTGATCCGCGTGACCTACGGCGGGTATCTCCAGGGCGGCGCCATCTACCACAGCCAGAGCGGCGAGGTCCTGTTCACCCACATCCCGGGGCTACGGGTGGTGATCCCCTCGAACGCCCAGGACGCCAACGGCCTGCTGCGCACCGCGATCCGCTGCGACGACCCGGTGCTGTTCCTGGAGCACAAGCACCTCTACCGCCAGACCCACAACAAGGGGGTCTACCCGGGGCCCGACTTCATGGTCCCGTTCGGCAAGGCGGCGGTCCCTCGCGCCGGGTCCCATCTGACCATCGTGACGTTCGGCGCCCTCGTGCACCGCTCCCTGACCGCCGCCCGCCGGCTGGAGGCGGAAGGGATCGAGGCCGAGGTGATCGACCTTCGCTCGCTGGCCCCCTACGACTGGGAGGCGATCGCTGCCAGCGTGCGCAAGACCAGCCGGGCGCTGGTGGTCCACGAGGACTGCCGCTCCTTCGGCTACGGCGCCGAGATCACGGCCCGGATCGGCGAGGAGCTGTTCGAGCACCTCGACGCTCCGCCCTTCCGGATCGGGGCGCTGGACACGTTCGTGGGCTACCACCCGGCCCTCGAGGACGCCATCCTCCCCCAGGTGGAAGGCATCGTGGAAGCCGCCCGGAAGCTGCTGCGCTACTGAGTCGGCAGGCGACCGACTCAGCAGGGGAGCTTGACGTCCCGGTGGTTGACCCGGGCCGAGAACCCCATCTCCTCGATGGGCCGGGCCAGGGCTTCGGCGATCATCACCGAGCGGTGGCGGCCACCGGTGCAGCCCACCGCGATGGTGAGGTAGCTCTTCCCCTCCCGCAGGTACCGCGGCAGCACGAACGAGAGGAAATCGGTCAGCTTCTCCAGGAACGCCCGGGTGTCGCGCTGGCGGCGCAGGTAGCGGACCACCTTCGCCTCCCGGCCGGTCAGACGCCGCAGCGCGGCGACGAAGTTGGGGTTGGGCAGGAAGCGCACGTCGAAGACCAGGTCGGCCTCGGCCGGGACGCCATACTTGAAGCCGAACGATGTCACCGTCACCGTGAAGGAGGCCGCCTGCCTCCCCAGCGCGTAGTGGTTGCGGACGTAGTCGCGAAGCTGGTGGACGGTGAGGTCGGAGGTGTCCAGGATCAGGTCGGCCAGCCTCCGGATCGGCTGCAACGCCTCGCGCTCGCCACGGATCCCTTCCACCACCGACTCGTTGAAAGCCAGGGGGTGGGGGCGCCGGGTCTCGCTGAAGCGACGCACCAGCGTCCGCTCGCTGGCCTCCAGGAACAGCAGGCCGGCGGAGAGCCCCTGCTCCCGGATGCCGCGGTAGACGCTGGGGAATCCGGTCAGGAAGTCCTTCTCGCGCATGTCGACGACCAGCGCGGTGTGGCGCAGCCCCTCGGAGCCCTGTACCAGCTCGACGAAACGCGGGATCAGCGCCGTAGGCAGGTTGTCGACGCAGAACCAGCCGGCGTCCTCGAGGGTCCGGGCCACGTGCGTCTTCCCCGAGCCGCTCAGGCCGGTGATGATCAGGAACCTCGGAGCGCTGGCCTCCGACGACGACGCCGAGGATGGCGCCTTCCGCTTGCTCCGCCTCACCTTGCCGCCCCCCGCCGTGGCGACCGCGTCGCCTCGGCTCAGGCCTCGGGCTCGATCAGCCCCAGGTTCCCATCCTTGCGCCGGTAGACGACCTTGAGCCGCTCGCCGCGCTTGTCCCGGAAGACCAGGAAGCCGTCCTCCGAGGTGCGCACCAGGGCCGCCGCCTCGTCGATGCTCATCGGCCTCACCAGGATCCGTCGTGTCTCGATGATCCTCGGCCCCCCGTCGCCGGCAGGCGCAGGCTGGAGCACGCCCGACCAGAGCGCCGTGTGCCGGGCCGGGTCGCGGCGCTTGATCTCCCGACGGCGGCCGATGTGACGCTGGGCCTGGCGGGTCAGCCTTTCGATCACCGTCCCGAGCGAGGCGCCCAGGTCCGAGGTGGCCTCGGTGGCGGCCAGGTTGAGGTTCCGGGAATGTACCGTGACCTCGGCGATCTGGCGGTGCTTGTTCGCCTCGAGGATCACGTGGACGTGGGTGATGCCAGGAAGGACCTTGGCCAGCTTCTTGAGCTTGCGATCGGCCAGGGCACGGATCTTCGGGGCCACCTCTGTCTGGCGACCCGTGAACTCGATCTTCATCAAGCTACCCCCGATCCGGAGCGCTCGCGTCGTGCGCTCACTGAACCGACTTGCGCAGGTTGGAGGGCGGGATGCGCAGCTCCTCGCGGTACTTGGCCACGGTGCGACGGGCCAACGGCAGCCCCTCCCGGCCCAGGGTCTCGGCGATCCGGGAGTCCGAGAGCGGAGAGGCGGCGTCCTCGTTCTCGATCATCTTCCTGATCCGGTCCTTGATGGTGACCGAGCTGATCGCCTCGCCCATGGTGGAGGTGATGCCGCTGTGGAAGAAGAAGCGCAGCTCGAACACGCCGCGCGGCGTGTGCATGTACTTGTTGGCCACCACCCGCGACACCGTCGACTCGTGCATCCCGATGTCGTTGGCGACGTCCCGCAGCACCAGCGGACGCAGGTGGGTGATGCCGTGGTCGAGGAAGCCGCGCTGGTGCCGCACGATCGACTCCGAGACCTTGTAGATGGTCCGCTGCCGCTGGTCCACGCTCTTGAGCAGCCACAAGGCGCTGCGCAGCTTCTCCTTGACGTAGTTGCGGGTCTCCTCGGAGCGGTTCTCCTTGTCCTCCAGCATGCGGCGATAGGTGGGGCTGATACGCAGCCGGGGCAGGCCGTCGTCGTTGAGCACGATCTTGTAGTGCTCGCCTTCCTTGATCACGTGGACGTCCGGGGTGATGTAGGTGGACCGCTCCGGGCTGTAGCGGGATCCGGGCCGCGGGTCCAGGCGCTGGATCACCTCCAGGTGATGGGCCACCTCCTCTGGGGTGAGGCCCATCTGGCGGGCGATCTCGGCGTACTGGTGGCTCTGGAGCTGCTTCATGAAGTCCCGCACCATCACGTCGGTGCCCGACCCCTCCAGACCCAGAGCACGAAGCTGCAGACGCAACGACTCACGCAGGTCCCGCGCCGCCACCCCCGCCGGGTCGAGGGCCTGCACCACTGCAAGCGCCTTCTCTACCTCCTCCATCGGGTAGGGGCCCAGGTTGGCGATCTCCTCGAGCGAGGCGTGCAGCATGCCGTCGGCGTCCAGGTTCTGGATGATGGCCTCGCAGATCTCCCGCAGCAGCTCGTCGGATATCGACATGTGGAGCTGCCACAGCAAATGGTCGTAGAGATCGGGGGCCTCGGTCAGGGTGTTCTCGATCGGGGGCAGCTCCGGGATCTCGCTCGGGTGGGTGCGCCGGTGGCGTTCCTCCTCCAGGTAGTCCTCGAAGAACTTCTCCACGTCGAGGTCGGCGAGGGGGTCGTCGCCCTCGGCCTGCTCCTTGGCCTCCTGCTGGGCCAATTCCTCGCCGGTCAGCGTCTCCTGGACCGGCGTCTCCTCGAGCAGCGGGTTCTCGGTGACCTCCTGCTCCAGCACCTCGGCCAGCTCGAGGATGGTGAGCGGCAGCAGCTTGATCGCCTGCTGGAGCGACGGCGTGAGGACCAGCCGCTGCGACAGACGAGCCGAAAGACCCAGCTTCTGCTGGAGCGGCAAGCTAGCCCCGCCGCCGGGGTCGGAACTGCCCCCCAGCGCCATCCCACGACGGAAGCGCCCGATCGTCCATGCTCATTCGCTGGTGTCTTACGACCTCACTCGTCGCCGTCCAGCCGGAAGGTCTCGCCGAGGTACACCCGGCGGACCTCCTCGTCGGAGGCCAGGGCGCTCGGCGTTCCCGACCGGAACACCACGCCCTCCCTGAGAATATAGGCCCGGTCGGTGATTTTCAAGGTCTCGCGGACGTTGTGGTCGGTGATCAGCACACCGATACCGCGTCCCCTGAGCTGGGCGATGATCGACTGGATATCGAGCACGGCCAGCGGATCGATGCCGGCAAAGGGCTCGTCCAGCAGGATGAAGGCCGGCGAGGTAGCCAGGGCTCGGCAGATCTCGAGCCGCCGCCGCTCACCGCCCGACAGGGTGTAGGCCGGCTGCCGCGCCATCCCCAGGATCCCGAGCTCCTCGAGCAGGGAGCGCGCCTTGAGACGCCGCTCGGCAACCGGCATGCCGAGGGTCTCCAGGATCGCCAGGACGTTCTGCTCGGCGGTCAGCTTCCGAAAGATGCTGGCCTCCTGCGGGAGGTATCCGATCCCGGCCCGGGCCCGCAGGTACATGGGCAGGGCGGTGATGTCCTCCCCACCGAGGAACACCTGGCCGGCATCGGGGCGCGCCAGTCCCACCACCATGTAGAAGGTGGTGGTCTTGCCGGCGCCGTTGGGCCCCAGGAGCCCCACCACCTCACCTTCGCGGATGTCGAGGTCCACCGCGTCGACCACCACCCGTCGCCCGTACGACTTGGTCAGCGCCCGCGCCTCGAGGGTCTTCATCGGATCATCTCCGGTCGGCGAGGGACCCGAGCGGTGGCGGTCGGCGGCGAATGGCCCAACAGGCACGGACCTCCTGGCGGCATCACGGGACTATCTTATGCGGTGGAGGCCGAAGCCGCCGAGGGAGACCCGGCCTCAGGCCTGCTCGGTGAGCTCGTGCCCGAGCCGTCCCATCCGGCGGAACTTCTGGTAGCGCCCTTCCAGAAGCGCTTCGGGGCTCTGCCCCACGAGCTCGTCGAGCTGACGCTCGACGATCCCGGCCAGGGTCGGATAGAGGGCATCGGGATTGGCGTGGGCGCCTCCGGGAGGCTCGGGAACGATCTCGTCCACCAGTCCCAGCTCACGCAGGTCACGAGCCGTGATCTTCATGGCGGTGGCCGCCTCGGCGGCGCGCCCCGCGTCTCGCCAGAGGATCGAGGCACAGCCTTCCGGGGAGATCACCGAGTAGATGGCGTGCTCCAGCATGTTGACCCGATCGCCCACCGCCACCGCCAGCGCCCCACCGCTGCCTCCCTCGCCGGTCACGGTGACCACGATCGGGCTCTCGATGCGGGCCATCTCGCGCAGGTTCCGGGCGATCGCCTCGGCTTGGCCTCGCTCCTCCGCATCCAGACCGGGGTAGGCGCCCGGGGTATCCACGAAGACCAGGATCGGTCGCCGGAACTTGCCGGCCAGCTCCATCACCCGCAGCGCCTTGCGGTACCCCTCCGGCTTGGGCATGCCGAAGTTGCGGTGGATCTTCTGCTTGGTGTCCCGCCCCTTCTCGTGGCCAATGACGGCCACCGCACGTCCACCGAACCGGGCCAGCCCACACAGGATCGCCGGGTCGTCGCCGAAGCCACGGTCCCCATGGACCTCGGTCCAATCGGTCAGTAGCGCAGCCATGTAGTCGACGGTGTGGGGGCGGGCAGGATGTCGCGCCACCTGCGTCTTCTGCCAGGGCGTCAGGCCGTCGAAGACCTGGCGGCGCTTCTCGTCCAGCTCCAGGCGCAGCTCTCCCGCCAAGCGCTCCTTGTCGGGGTCCCCGGGGAACGCGGCCAGCTCCTCGATGCGCCGCTGAAGCGCGAGGAGCGGGGCCTCGAAATCGGCTTCGCCCATCTAGCCCTCCATCTGCTCTCTTCCGGCCGAGGCCGGGGCCCCGGGAAACGATCCGGGCCGTCCGTTCGTGACCTTGCCGTTCCTGCGGGAGAGGACCAGCGCTCCATCGCCCAGCAGCGACTCGACCCCTTCCTTGAGGGCGGCGTCGGGGCGCACCCGGAGGGCGCCGCCGGGCGCCACCACCACGGCGTAGGCGCCGTCCCTCACCAGCTCCAGCGCGACCGGGCAGTCGCCGCGGTGAGCCTCCAGCAGCTCCAGCAGCCTCTCGCCGTTCTCGCGGGTCCAGGCCGAGACCGGCACCCGCACCGTCACGAAGCGCGCCTCGGCCAGCTTGGCCTCCTCGAGCGGCCACAGCTCGGAGACCAGCAGCCGAGCCTTGCCCTCCTCGACCGGCTCGGCGCGGCCCTTCACCAGCACCACCTCGTCCTCGGCGAGCCGGCCCGCCACCTTCTTGTAGGTCTCGGGAAAGACCAGGGCCTCCACGCCCCCTTCGGTGTCCTCCAGGACGAAGGTGGCCATCCGGTCGCCCTTTCTGGTCTTGACCAGGCGCAGTACGCTGACGATGCCGCCGATGCTCACCTCCTTGGCCTCGCCTAGCCGGTGGGTCTCACCGGTGGTAGCAGTGACCCACTGGCGCAGCTCCTCGCGGAAGCGCTCCAGCGGGTGGCCGGTGATGAAGAACCCGAGCGACTCCTTCTCGAACGCCAGCCGCTCGCCCTCGCCCCAGTCGGGGACATCGGGAAGCCGGTCGGGCAGGCCCACCTCCTCGGCGGGTCCGAGGGGGCCGAACAGGCTTCCCTGTCCCTGCTCCAGGTCTCGCTGCTTTTTCTGGCCGGCCTCCATGGCCCGCTCCAGGGCCGCCACCAGGGCCGCCCGATGCGGGTGCAGCGAGTCGAAGGAGCCGCTCTTGATGAAGCTCTCCACCACCCGCCGGTTGACCAGCTTCATCTCCACCCGCTCGCAGAAGTCGAACAGCGACCGGAACGGCCCCGACCGCCGCGCCACCAGGATCCCCTCGACCGCACCCTCCCCCACGTTCTTGATCGCCGCCAGGCCAAAGCGGATGTCAGGGCCGACCACGGTGAAGTAGATGTCGGACTGGTTCACGTCCGGGGGCAGGACCTGGATCCCCATCTCGCGAGCCTCGCCGATGTAGGAGACCATCTTCTCGGTGTGGGCCCGCTCCGAGGTCAGCAGCGCGGCCATGAAGTAGCCCGGGTAGTTGGCCTTCAGGAAGGCGGTCTGGTAGGCCAGCCAGGCGTAGGCGGCCGAGTGCGACTTGTTGAAGCCGTAGCCCGCGAACTGCTCCATCAGCTCCCAGATCTTCTGGGCCTTGCGGCGAGGCACCTTGCGCGCGGCGCACCCCTCGAGGAACTGGTCGCGCTGGGTGGCCATCACCTCGACCTTCTTCTTACCCATCGCCTTGCGCAGGATGTCCGCCTCGCCGAGGCTGAAGCCGGCCAGCGCCGAGGCGATCTGCATCACCTGCTCCTGGTAGACCATCACCCCGTAGGTCTCGTTCAGGATCGGCTCCAGCGCGGGGTGCTCGTAGGTCACCCGGGTCTGGCCGTGCCGGCGCTTGATGAAGTCGTCGATCATCTGCATCG
This sequence comes from uncultured Acidobacteriota bacterium, assembly GCA_964574335.1. Taxonomy (GTDB): domain Bacteria; phylum Acidobacteriota; class Vicinamibacteria; order Fen-336; family Fen-336; genus CAZNNH01. The sequence goes on from CAZNNH010000015.1 coordinate 47,295, forward strand.
GACCGGGGCGGTACAGAGCGTTGAGAGCGGTGAGATGCTCGAGCCGGTCCGGCTTGAACCGCCGCAGGATGTCCCGCATGCCGTCGGACTCGAACTGGAACAGGCCGCTGGTGCGCCCGGCGGCGAACAGCTCGTAGGTCTTCGGGTCGTCGAGCGGAAGGGCCACCGGGTCGAGCTCGACCCCGGTCTGCTCGCGGAGCATCTTCACGCAGTTGTCGATCAGGGTCAGCGTCCGCAGCCCCAGGAAGTCCATCTTGAGCAGACCGATCCGCTCCACCCCTTTCATGTCGAACTGGGTGGTCAGCTCGGCGGCCGTCCCCTTGAACAGCGGGACGAACTCGGTCAGCGGCTCGGGCGCGATCACCACCCCGGCGGCGTGGGTGGAGGCATGTCGGGTGGTCCCCTCCAGCCGCCTTGAGATGTCGATCAGCTCCTTGACCTTGGCGTCCTTCTGGTAGGCCTCATTGAGGGGCGGCGACTCCTGGAGGGCCGAGTCGAGGGTGATCCTCAGGTCGGTGGGGATCATCTTGGCGATCCGGTCGACCTCGGCGTAGGGGAGGTCCAGCACCCGACCGACGTCGCGTACCACGGCCCGGGCCTTCATGGTCCCGAAGGTGATGATCTGGGCCACGTTCTCGCGGCCGTACTTGCGGGTGACGTACTCGATCACCTCGCCCCGGCGGTTTTCGCAGAAGTCGATGTCGATGTCGGGCGGGCTGATCCGCTCCTCGTTCAGGAAGCGCTCGAACAGCAGCCCGTTCTGGATCGGGTCGATGTCGGTGATCCGGAGGCAGAAGGCTACCAGGCTTCCGGCCGCCGACCCGCGCCCCGGACCGACCGGGATCCCCTGCTCCCGGGCGTAGCGGATGAAGTCCCAGACAATGAGGAAGTAGCCGGCGAAGCCGACCCGCCGGATCACGTCGATCTCCCGGGTCAGCCGCTCCTCGTAGGTGGGGAGCGGATGTGCCAGGCGCCCGGCCTCGCGCAGCGCCTCGAGCTTGCGGGCCCGATCGGCGAAGCCGTCCCGGGTCACCTTCTCGAAGTAGCTCTCGATGGTGAAGCCGGGCGGCACGTCGAAGGCGGGCAGCGAGCCGGCCTGCTGGAGGCTGAACTCGCACATCTCCGCCACCCTGACGGTGTTGGCGAGCGCCTCCGGATGGTCGGGAAAGGCCCTCGCCATCTCGGTGCCGCTCTTGACGTAGAACTCCTGGGTCTCGAAGCGCACACGCTCCTGGTCGTGGACCTTCTTGCCGAGGCCGATGCACAGCAGCACGTCGTGGGCGTGATGGTCGTCGCGCTGGAGATAGTGGGCGTCGTTGGTCGCCACCAGCAGGAGCCCGGTGCGGTCGTGGATCCGCAGCAGGCCCTGGTTGACGCGCCGCTGCGCCTCGATCCCGTGATCCATCATCTCCAGGTAGAAGCGCTCCTTGCCGAAGATCTCGGCAAACTCGCCCACCGACTTGAGCGCCTCGCCCTCGTCCCCCTCGCGGAGGTGATGGGCGATCTCCCCGCTCAGGCAGCCCGAGAGGCAGACGATCCCCTCGCTGTGGCTGGCCAGCACCTCCTTGTCGATGCGCGGCCGGTGGTAGAACCCTTCCGTGTAGCCGATCGAGACCAGCTTGATCAGGTTGTGGTAGCCGCGCTCGTTGGCCGCCAGCAGGGTCAGGTGGGTGTAGGCCTCCTGGATGCCGGTGGCGGTGCGGGAGAGGCGGCTGCCGGTCGCCAGGTAGACCTCGCAGCCCAGGATCGGCTTGACCCCGTGCTCGCGGCAGGCGTCGTGGAAGGCGACCGCGCCGAACATGTTGCCGTGGTCGGTGATGGCCATCGCCCGCTGGCCGAGGCGACCCGCCTGGGCCACCAGCTCGTCCACGTGGCAGGCCCCGTCGAGCAGGCTGTACTCGGTGTGCAGGTGAAGGTGGACGAACTCGGGCGAGGCAGGCATCGTCTGGGGGTCTACCCGATCACTCCCACTCGATCGTGGAAGGAGGCTTGCTGCTGACGTCGTACACCACACGGTTCACGCCGGGGACCTGGTTGACGATCCGGGCCGACATCCGTCCCAACAGGTCGTGGGGCAGCCGGGCCCAGTCCGCCGTCATCGCGTCCGCGGACTCCACCGCCCGGATCGCCACCGTGTACTGGTAGGTCCGGTCGTCGCCCATCACGCCCACCGACCGCACCGGGAGCAGGACCGCGAAGGACTGCCAGAGCGACCGGTAGAGACCGGCCCGCTTGACCTCCTCGACCACGATGGCGTCCGCCTCGCGCAGCAGGTCGAGCCGCCGCCGGTCCAGCGGGCCCAGGCAGCGCACGGCCAGACCCGGTCCGGGGAACGGCTGGCGGTGGATCAGCTCCTCGTCCAGCCCCAGCTCGAGGCCGACCTTCCGCACCTCGTCCTTGAACAGCTCCCGGAGCGGCTCGACCAGCTTGAGCTTCATCGAGCGCGGCAGGCCTCCCACGTTGTGATGGCTCTTGATCACGGCCGACGGCCCACGCACCGACGTCGACTCGATCACGTCGGGATACAGCGTCCCCTGGGCCAGGAACTGGGCCCGGCCCACCCGTCGCGCCGCCTGCTGGAAGACGGCGATGAACTCGCGGCCGATGACCTTGCGCTTGCGCTCCGGGTCGGTGACCCCTCGGAGCTTGGCCAGGAAGCGCCGGGAGGCGTCGGCGAAGACGACCTTGAGGGCCAGCCGCTCCTGGAGCCGCCGCCGGACCTGGAGCGCCTCGTCCTTGCGGAGCAGGCCGTTGTCGACGAAGACCGAGGTCAGCCGGTCCCCCACCGCCCGGTGGACCAGCACCGCCGTGACCGACGAGTCCACCCCGCCGGACAACGCGCAGATCACCCGCCCGTCGCCGACCTGGGCACGGATCCTGTCGACCGCCTCCTCGATGAAGGAGGCCGCGTTCCAGTCGCGGCGACAGCCGCAGATCTCCACGAAGTTGGTGAGCAGCCGCATCCCCTCGTCGGTGTGGCGGACCTCGGGGTGGAACTGGATGCCGAAGAGGCGGCGCCTGCGATCCTCGATGGCGGCGGCCTTGGTGCTCGAGGTGCTGCCCGTCACCGAGAATCCGGGTGGGGCCTTCAGGATCGAGTCGCCGTGGCTCATCCAGACCCGGGTCGGGGACCCGAGGCCCCGCAGCAGCCTGGAGCGCGACCGGGGCTGGAGCTCGGCGTGGCCGTACTCCCGGCCGGTGCCGCCCCGGACCTCTCCCCCCAGGAGCTGCCCCATGAGGTGCATCCCGTAGCAGATCCCGAGCACCGGGACGCCCAGCTCGAAGACGCCGGCATCGACACGGGGGGCGCCGCGGCCGTACACGCTGTCGGGCCCGCCCGAGAGCACCACGCCACGAGGCGCCCGGCGGGCCAGGCTTTTCGCCCTGGTGCTCGGGGGAAGGATCTCCGAGTAGACCGAGAGCTCGCGGAAACGCCTTGCGATCAACTGGGTGTACTGGGAGCCGAAGTCGAGGATCGCCACTGTGTCGCGGGTCATGGCCGAGGGGCGATTATACCCTCCCGGGCCTCCGCACCCCGGCCGACCCCGCCACGGGACGGATGTTATAGTTCCTGGCACCTTGAGGTCCCTCCTCTGCGCCGGCCTGGCCATCATGCTCGCGGGCTGCCTGGGGCGTGCTCCCATCGCCGAGCCGCCGAAGGTCTTCCCCCTGTCCACGGCCTGGCTGGCGCCCCTCGAGCAGGCCCCCCTCGAGCCGGTCGTGACCGACGGCGAACGGGTCTTCGTGGCCACCCGCGACACCTCCGTTCAGGCCTTCGTCCCGGAGACCGGCTCCTTGCTCTGGAGGCGGCACCACCCTGTGGGCTGGCTGACGGCGGCGGCGGGCCTGCTGGTGGTCCGCGAGGCGGATGGCGCGGTGTCCCGGCTGGATCCGGCCACCGGCCAGACCCGATGGCGGGTCGAGTCGGGGGTCGACGGGAGCCTGCCCGCCGTGCTGGACGGCGACCGGCTCCTGGTCGCGGGCGCCGGCATCGCCGCCCTCGACGCCGAGACCGGCCGCGCGCTTTGGGGGGACACCCAGGCCCGGCGGCTGACCACCGCCCCGGTCGCCGCCGACGGGTTCGTGCTGACCACCGAGTCCGAGGGCCTGCTCCGATGCCGCGACCGGGAGACCGGACGGCCCCTGTGGGAGATCTCGACCGGCTCCGACCTTCGTGCCCCCCCGGTCGTCGACAGCCGCGGCCGGATCCTGCTCGGGACCACGGCGCGGAGCTTCGTCTCGCTCGACCTGCGCCGCCAGGGTCATTCCCGCTGGCGCTGGAAGGTGGGTACGGACGTGGCCTTTGCCGCCGCCGTGTTCAAGGGACGGGTCCTCTTCGCCTCCTTCGAGAACGTCCTGTATGCCCTCAGCATCCGCAACGGCAACCTGGCCTGGCGGGCGCCGCTCCCCTCCCGCCCGCTGGCGGCCCCGCTGGTGGTGGAGCCGCTGGTGCTGATCCCCTGCCAGGAGCGGGAGATCCTCGGCTTCCAGCTCGAGACCGGCCGGCGCATGGGAGGGGCAGCGACGCCGAGCGAGATGCGCACCGCGCCCCTGGTCCTCTCCCAGCGGATCTTCGTGGGCCTCCGCAACCCGTGGTCGCTGGCCGGCCTGTCGTTCGCCAGCCTGAAGGCGAAGGCCGACGACGAAGATGAAGCAGAGGAGCCCGCGGCGAATCGGGGCGGTCGAGTCCGCGGCCCCGCAAGCGCCGAGCCCGGTGACCGGCAAGACGAGCAGGACCAGGAGGACGACGAACCTTGAGCGGGACGGGAAGCGGCGCTATCCTTGCCGGGATGCCCCCGGCACCAGAACTTCCCGGCGGTCCTGCGGATCTCCGGGAATGAGCTCCCGGTCGCGCGCCGGGCTTGGGTGCGCCGCCGTGGCGGCCCTGCTCGGCTGCTCGTCGCCCGAGCCCGGCCCCGCCCCGATGTCGTCACCGGCCGCCACCGCGCCTGCCCCGCCCGGCCCTACGGGAACCGCATCCATCGTGGGTCGGGTCCGCTTCGAAGGGACGGTCCCTCCGCCGGAGCGGATCGACATGGCTTCCGACCCAAGCTGCCGGGCGGCTCACCCTGACGGATACCAACGCCAGCGGGTGAAGGTGGCGGACGGAGGCCTGGCGGAGGTCCTGGTGTACGTCTCCGGCGGCATCGAGGGGCACTATCCCCCACCCACCGAGCCGGTGGTCCTGGCCCAGCAGGCGTGCACCTACTCGCCCCACGTGGTCGCGCTCCAGGTGGGCCAAGGGCTCCGCATCGAAAACCTCGACGAGACGCTCCACAACATCCACCCGCGCCCCAACGTCAACCGGGAGTTCAACGTCGGCCAGCCACGGCGTGGCATGAGCTCGGTTCGGGTCTTCGAGCGCCCCGAGCTGATGATCCCGGTCCGCTGCGACGTGCACCCGTGGATGAGCGCGTCCCTCTCCGTCCTGCCCCACCCGTTCTTTGCCGTCACCAGCCGGGACGGCAGCTTCCGGATCCAGGGCCTGCCCGCCGGCAGCTTCGAGGTCGAGGCCCGCCACGAGACGCTCGGCCCGGCGCTGGCGCGGATCACGCTTCGGGACGGCGAGACCGGCCGTCTCGAGCTCACGCTGAGGAGCCCCGACCATGCCCAGCACCGCTGAGAGCCGTGCTCCGTCCCTCGGGCGTCATCGTCTCGCGGTGCTGACGCTCTTCTCGACCCTTGTGCTCATCTTCGTGGGCGGCCTGGTGACCAGCAAGGGCGCTGGCCTGTCCGTCCCCGACTGGCCGCTCAGCTACGGCATGCTGATGCCGCCCATGGTCGGCAACGTCTTCTACGAGCACGGGCATCGGATGGTGGCGGCGACGGTGGGATTGATGACCCTCTGCCTCGCCCTGTGGACCTGGCGGGCCGAGTCGCGCCGCCCGGTCCGGTGGCTGGCCTGGGCCGCGCTGGCCGCGGTCGTCCTCCAGGGGCTGCTGGGAGGCCTCACCGTTCTGTTCCTGCTGCCGACGCCGGTGTCGGTGGCCCACGCCTGCCTGGCCCAGACCTTCCTCTGCCTGATGGTGGCCCTGACCTATGCCACCTCCCGTGAGTGGCAGACGCAGCGCGAGGAGAGAGTCGACGCGGGTGGCGTTCGCGCCCTCTCCCTCTTCGCCACCGGCCTCGTGTTCGCCCAGTTGCTGGTGGGGGCCGTGGTCCGGCACACCGGCTCCGGGCTCGCCATCCCGGACTTCCCGCTGGCCCTGGGCCGGCTGATCCCGCCCTTCGACTCCGTGGGGGTGGCCATCCACTTCCTGCATCGGTTGGTGGCTCTCGGGGTCCTGCTGACCACCGTGCTCCTGGTGCGCGCCTGCCGCCGCTCTGGCCTCGCCGACCTCACCCGACCGGCCTGGGCGTTGCTTCTGCTGGTGGTGGTCCAGATCGCCCTGGGCGCGGCCACCGTGCTGACCGCCAAGGGGCCCATCGTCACCACCTTCCACGTGGCGACAGGAGCGGCGATCTTGGCCCTCACCTGGTTCGTCGCGCTGCGCGCCCGGCGCCGGCTGGAGCCGAGGCCCTCGGCCGGATGGGCGGAGCGGGCCTCGGAGATGGCGCCGGCCGCCTGAGTCCCGGCGGAGAATGGCGGAGCAGCTCCTGATCGGACCACCTCCCACACCCTCGCGGGCCGCGGCTCGGCTCGGCCTCGCCTATCTCGAGCTGACCAAGCCACGCATCACCCTGATGGTGGTGTTCACGTCCTTCGTCGGCTACGCCATGGCGGCGGGGGGATCGCCGCGCCTGCCGGGCCTGCTGCTGGCGCTTCTGGGCACGGCCCTGATCGCCTCCGGCGCGAGTGCCCTCAACATGGTGATGGAGCGGCGTACCGACGCCCTGATGGAGCGCACCCGAAGACGTCCCCTCCCCTCCGGCCGGCTCGGCGTGAGCGAGGCCCTCGCCTTCGGCGGAACGCTCAGCCTCTCGGGCCTCGCCACCCTGTACTGGGGCGCCAACCGCCTGGCGACGGTCGTGGCGCTCGTCACCTGGGCGAGCTACTTGTTCGCGTACACGCCCCTCAAGACCCGGACCTCGTTGGCCACCGTGGTCGGGGCTTTTCCCGGAGCCCTGCCTCCGGTGATCGGCTGGACCGCAGCCACCGGACGGTGGGCGCCCGGCGCCTTCGTCCTGTTCGCGATCCTCTTCCTCTGGCAGCTCCCCCACTTCCTGGCCATCGCCTGGCTGTTTCGCGAGGACTATGCGCGAGGTGGTCTACCGACGCTTCCCGCCCACGACCCCTCGGGCCGGATCACCAGCCGACAGACGCTGTTGAACAGCGCGGCGCTCCTACTGGTGAGCCTGCTGCCCGCCCCCTTCGGCCTTGCCGGCCCCGTCTACTCGGTCGGAGCCATGCTGCTGGGCGCCGCGATGGTCGGCATCTCGGCGGGCTTCGTGGCCTCCCGGGCTCACGCCTCGGCAAGGCGTCTGTTTCTCGCCTCGGTTCTCTACCTCCCTGCGCTCTTGGGCCTCTTGCTGGCCAACCGGTCGTGAGCGCCCCCCTGCAGCCGACGGTCAACGCGTTCCTCAACGCCGCCAGCGCGGCCCTCCTCGCTGCCGGCTACTGGCAGATCCGACACGGACGAAGGCGGGCCCACAGGCTCTGCATGCTCGGCGCGATGCTGACCTCCGGCGCCTTCCTCATCTCGTACCTGGTCTACCACGCCCAGGTCGGCTCGGTGCGCTTCCAGGGGGTGGGTCTTCTCCGCCCCGTCTACTTCACGATCCTGATCTCCCACTCGGCGCTGGCGGTGGTGAACCTTCCGCTGGTGGTGGCCACCCTCGTCCGGGCCCTCGAACAGCGCTTCGACGCCCACCGCCGTCTGGCCCGGGTGACGCTGCCGATCTGGGGGTACGTCTCGATCAGCGGGGTGGTCGTCTACTGGATGCTCTACTGGACCTGATGAGGCGCGAGGGACCTTGACCGAGCCGAGTGACGACGAGGAGGGAGCGGGCTTCTTCGAGGCCTCGCCCCGAGCCGCGCTGATAGACGCCTCCCGTTGACCGCCGGCGGTGTCCCCCGGCGGTCTCTCACCGCGTCCCCCAGTCAGGACGGCCGGGACGGCCATCTCACTGTATCAGCAAGGCTTCCGGAACGGCATCATCCGTGCACCAGACTGCGGGGGATGCGCGCACCGGAGCCACCAGCGACCCGGCCCACCCTAGGACCGCTGCCGGTCCTGCTGGCCGATCTCGGCGCCTTCGTCGTCCTGCTCCTGGCCCAGGCATGGATCCGTCAGCTGGTCCTGGGCGCGGGCGCCGAGCTGGATCGGGTGTCGCTGTGGCTGGGGCGCTCGCAGGACACGGCCCTGCTGTGGGTCTTGCTGCTCGGCCTCGCCACGGCGCTCGGAGGGGCGGTCATTCTCTTCTCGGCCGGCGGACTCGGCCGGGGTGCCTTCGGCCTGATGGGGATGAGGGCGGCTTCTGCTGCCTTGACCTGGCTGGCGGCCAGCCGACTCGGCTGGCTCCGCTTTCTGGGCGTCCCCGTCTGGCTGGCGCTCGCCCCCTATCTCCTGGCCGCCTCCATCGCTGGAAGCCGCCGGTGGTGGACCGATCGGCTGAGCCGAAGCTCGCCCGGCGAACGTGCCTGTCTCGCCCTCCTCGCCATCGGAGCCGTCTCGGCGCTCCTCCACACCGCCCTGGCCCACCACGGCGAGGCCCGCACCCGCGCCCGGATCGAGACCGAGTACGCGCCTCAGGTCCTGGGCCAACCCGGCTGGCGCAGGCGGGTCCTGGCCGCCTCGATGCGCGATATCGACCACGCCCTCCCCCTGTCGCGCTCCGGCCCCCCTCGCCCCGGCACCGAGGAGCTGGCCTTCTCGATGTGGGCCAAGACGGAGCTGGGCCGCTCCCGGGTCGCCTCGGCGGTCGAGATCCAGGACCGCTCGGGCGTGGTCGTGAGCCGGTTCGCCCTCGATCTCCCCACGCTGTCCGTGCCGCCGCCGGTGGTACCAGACAGCGACCAGTGGACGATGGACGAGGTGTCTCTTCGCCTGGCCAGCCAAGAGCGATCGGTGCTGCATGCGTCGCGGGGGCTCGCGGAGGGGGGGCACCCGCTCGGAGCGATCCACCTGTTCCTCGCCGACGACTACTCCCATCTTCCCTTCATCCGTTCGCAAGACCCCTACTTGCTGCGGCCGGCGCTCCCGACCGCCGGGCCCCGGCCCGTGGACCTGATCGCCTTCCGACCCGACACGGGCCTCGCCTACAGCTCGGGGGATCGGCCCCTTCGACTCCCGGCAGAGCTGCTGCCGGGCCTCTTGCGAAGGCCCGGCGGCTTCTGGACCGGGCTGGAGATCGATGGCCGTCCCCATCGCGCCTTCGCGTTCGCCGGCGACGACGAGGCCTACCTTCTCCACTACCCCAGCCCGAGCCCGGCAGAGGCGGTCGCGCGCCTGGTCGAGGCTGCCCTGGCCGCCACCCTCTGGGCGTCTGGAGCCCTGCTTCTGGTCCTGCTGGCCCGCTCCGTCGGCCGCCGCCGGAGCCTCTCCATCGGGTCGGTCCTCGACGCGGTCGCACGCCGCTTCGCGCTCAAGCTGTTCACGGCGTTCGTGGTTCTGGCGGTCCTGCCCACGCTCGTCCTGCAGGGCCTGGTCCGCAGCTTCGTCGCCACCCGCCTGGCCGCCGAGACCCGCGACCAGGCGCTGGCCCGAGCTCTCATGGCGAAGAAGGCGGTGGAGGACTTCGTCTGGTTCCAGCGCGGCGAGGCTCCGGGAGGCGTCCCGGTCACCGACGCCGCTCTGGTCTGGGTCGCCAGCGTGATCGGCAACGACGTGGACGTCTTCGACCGGGGGCGCCTGCGCGCCTCCAGCCGCCGTGAGCTGTTCGCCTCGGGCCTTCTCGGCGACCGAGTCTCCGCCACGGTGTTCCGATCGATCGTGGTCGATGGGGACGCCTTCTGTGTCTCCTCCGAGCGGCTGGGGGATCTCGCCTACCAGGTGGCCGCGGTCCGCGTCGACCTCGGGACGGGTGAGGCCGGCATCCTCTCCCTGCCGATGGCGGGTCGCCAGCGTGAGGTCGAGCAGATCCTCGCCGACCTGGACCGCACCGCCCGCCTGGCCTCGCTGGGCTTCCTCCTGCTGGCGGCGGCCCTGGCCCGCTCCGTGGCGCGACGCATCGCCGGACCGATCCGGGACCTGACCCGCGCCGCCCGAGAGGTGGCCCGGGGCAACCTGTCGACGCGGGTCACCCCTCGCGGTCGCGACGAGACCCACGACCTGCTCCTGGCCTTCAACCAGATGGCCGCCGACCTGGAGCGCCAGCAGCGCGACATCCAGCGCAGCCAGCGACTGTCGGCCTGGGCCGAGCTGTCGTTGCAGGTGGCACACGAGGTCAAGAACCCCCTGACACCGATCCAGCTCGCTGCCGAGCACCTGCGGCGGGTCTTTCGAGACCAGTTGGATCGCGCCGCCTTCGAGAGGACGCTGATGAGCTGCACCGGCACGATCCTCGAGCAGGTCCGAGCCCTGCGGGAGACGGTGACCGACTTCTCGGCCTTCGCCCAGCCGCAGGGAGAAGAACGTGAGCAGATCGACCTCGCCGACCGGATACCCAAGCTCCTGGCCTCCGGCGAGGCCACCCGCCCGAGCCAGGTGCGGCTCGAGCTCCGGGTCCCCCACCCACTGCCCCCGATCTCCGCCAACGCCGCCCTGATCGAACGTGCTGTCGTCAACCTGCTCCATCACGCCGTCGATGCGGTGGGCGGGGCGGGTGAGGTGGTGATGGAGCTGCGCCCCGAGGCGGGAGGGGTCCTCCTCGAGGTGGTCGACAGCGGTCCGGGCCTGGATCCGGAGAGCGTGGCCCACGGGTTCGAGCCCTTCTTCTCCACCCGGGCCCGGGGCAGCGGCCTCGGCCTGGCCCTGGTCAAGAAGATCGCCGAAGCCCATGGAGGCAGGGTCGAGATGCTACCGGGAGCGGGAGGCCGAGCGCTGATGTGGCTACCGGGCTTGCCGCCCGCAGACGCCTCTCAGACCGGCTGATCCGCCGCCACCACCGGGGGCGGCGGGCTGCCTCGTCGGCGCAGCATCCCGTAGAGCATCGAGGCGGGCGCCGAGATCGTGTACAGCGATATCGTCACCAGCAGCACCCACTGGGGTTGGACCGCCACCAGCAGGAACAGCAGGGCGATCCCCAGCACGTTGATGTAGCTGCGCCGCCGACGCAGATCGAGCCCCTTGAACGAGGGGTACCGCAGCGTGCTGACCATCAGGAATCCCAGGCAGACCACCAGCACCAGCAGCAGGGTGGCCACCGGCCGGGATTCGATCGGCGTCTCGACCAGGTAGACGATGGCGGCGATCTGGCCGGCAGCGGCGGGGATCGGCATGCCGACGAAGTAGCGCCCGTCCACCACGTGTCGCTGCACGTTGAAGCGCGCCAGGCGCAGCGTGCCGCAGACCACGAACAGGAAGGCCGCCAGCCAGCCGGCCCGAGGGATGGTGGACAGCCCCCAGGAGTAGGCCAGGATCGCCGGCGCCACCCCGAACGAGATGACGTCGGCCAGGCTGTCGAGCTCGCCGCCGAACTCGCTGGTGGTGCCGGTCAGGCGCGCGATCCGACCGTCGAGCATGTCGAGCACGATCGCCCAGCCGATCAGCGGCGCCGCCTCGGCGTACTCCCCGTGAAATGCCCGTATCAGCGCCCAGAAGCCGACGAACAGGTTCCCGGTGGTGAACAGGCTGGGGAGCATGGCCGTGCCCCGGCGAAACCGGCGCGGCTTGATCGGCTCGCTCAAGGGGCGCTCACGCCGAGCAGCCGGACGATCACCGATCTCCCCCCCGCACCCGCCCCCCGACCTTCACGAGCGCGGTCGCGCCCGGCGGCTGCAGCACGGACGACCCACGAGAGAGCGCCCGAGGAGAGGGGGACGAGGATCAGCCAGTGGCTTTCGCGAGCGATGGACATGGACGGGCTCAGGTTTCCTCGTGGAGCCCCCCGGCTCCCGGGGCCCCGGTGATCGCTTCCCGGGCTACTGCCCGACCGCGCTCTCCTGGGCGCCGCGAGCGATCGCGTGCATCCGATCCTTGACGTGGAGCTTCTTCTTCTTGAGCGTGACCTCCTCGAGCTGCTCCTCCTCGTTCAGCAGGACCTTTTCCGTCAATACCTTGAGACGGCTCTCGTACTCGTGGTGCTGCCGGTCCAGGAGTCGATACTCCTCGTTCTGGGTCAGCAGCGCATCCCTCAAGGCATCCGTGAGGTCGGACATGACACCTCCGTGGAATCTCGGTACAAGAGGCGACGGTCGTTCGGAGCGGGCACGGGCAAGCGATGTCGGAGAGGTAACGCCTCGGGAAGGTAGCGCCTCTGCGGGGCGCGGGCCCCGGGGGGGCGGTACCTCTTCGACTTCTGAAGGCAAGCTACCACGCACCCCGGACGATTTCAAGGTTGCCGGGCTGCCGCCGCCAGCCCTCGGCGCTCGAGCAGCAACGCGTCTTCCGGGGGATCACGGTAGTAGCCGCGTCGGAGGCCGGCGAGCCGGAAGCCCTCGGCTTCGTACAGGCACAGGGCCGACGTGTTGCCCCGACGGACCTCGAGGAGCGCCACCTGGGCGCCCCGTTGGACACCGAGCTTCAGGACCAGCCGCAGCAGCCGGCGGCCCAGGCCCCGGCGGCGGTGCTCCGGCGAGACCGCCAGGTTCAGCACCTGCATCTCGTCCCACACCACGCGGCAGACGGTGTAGGCCAGAAGCTCCCCGCCGGCGGACCGCAGCACCAGGACATCGCCCCTTTCCAGGTCGTGCCGAAAGTGCTCGGCCGTCCAGGGGTGCGAGAAGACCCTGCGCTCCATCGCCACTACCGATTCGAGGTCGCTTTCTCGGGCCTGCGCCAGCCAGACGGGCGGGGTGTCCGTCATCGGCCATCGCGGGAGACACGGATGGCCGCCTGCCTCAGGTAGACCGGTCGGAGCTGTGATGCCGCCACCCCCTCCCCGGCCAGCAGCCGTGGCTCGGCCAGTCGGCCCAGGGTGCCGGCCAGAAACAGGCTTCGCTCGGGGAACAGCGCTCGCTTGCAGGCCCCGAGGATGCGGTCGCGGTGGGCCGCCACCGCGTCGCCGACGAAGGCCGCCTGCTCGGGGAGATCGAGGAGGGCGGCTTCTATGGGGCTGGCCGCCGGCCCCTTCAGCAGACGGCCCTCTGCGTCGTAGCGACCCCAGAACACCTCTCCGCGGCCGGCGTTCATGAGCGCGACCAGGTGATCGGCCGCTCCCGCGATCCTGGCCGCCAGGACGTCGAGGGCGATCCCTCCAACACAGGGGCGCCCCGCCGAGAGCGCCAGCCCCTGGACCGTGCTGATGCCCACCCGCAGCCCCGTGAAGGACCCCGGGCCGACCATGACCGCGTACCCCTCCACCGCCCTGGGCTCGAGGTCGAGGGCGGCCAGGAGATGGGCCACGGCCGGCAGCACCCTGGAGGAATGACCGGTCGGCGCTCTGACCCGGACCTCGCCCTCGATGCGACCTTCATCGACCAGGGCCACCGCGCCGTAGGCGGTCGTGGTGTCGAGGGCCAGCACTCTCACCGGATCGGATCCTCAGGGAGCTCGAGTCGACCGTCGATCGGATCGAACGACGTCGCCTTGGGCTACAAACCTAGCAGACCGGTGGCTCCGCTGACAATCGTCCTCTATACTTGTCGCTCTGCCGCTTCGGCTCGCGCTCCGCTCGCGACCGGGCGCGGCATCTCCGATCCGGCAGCGACCCTTCGAACGATTCACGATGCCCCCCGCCTCGGCCAACCAGACGCCGGCCATGCGCCAGTACCATCAGCTCAAGGCCGAGCACCCCGATGCGCTGCTGTTCTTCCGCATGGGGGATTTCTACGAGCTGTTCTTCGAGGACGCGGTGGTGGCCGCCCCGGCGATGGACATCGCCCTCACCTCCCGGGCCAAGGACCGTGATGGTGAGCCGATCCCGATGTGCGGGGTCCCCCATCACGCGGCGGCGGCCTACGTCAACAAGCTCGTCTCCCAGGGTTTCCGGGTGGCCCTGTGCGAGCAGATGGAGGATCCCCGAACCGCCAAGGGAGTGGTCCGCCGCGAGGTGGTGCGGGTGGTCACCCCGGGCACCCAGCTCGACACCACCGCCCTCGAGCCTGGCGAGACCGCCTTTGCCGTCTCGCTGTCTCCGGGGCCCGAGGCCCTGGGGGTCGCCTACCTGGACGTCACCACCGGTGAGCTCCTGGTGGCCCAGTGGGAAGGCCCGGATCGATGGCAGCGGCTTCGTGACGACCTGGGAGCCGCCGGCCCGCGCGAGATCCTGGTGCCGGAAGGCGCCGAGCTCCCGCCGTGGCTGCTGGACGCGGGCCAGCCGGAGGGGAGGATCCCCAGGGCGGCGCTCGAGGCTCGGCTCTTCGAGCCTCGCCCCGCTCGCCGCGAGCTGCTGCAGCACTTCGGGGTCGTCTCCCTGGAGGCCTTCGGCTGCGAGGGGCTGGCCGAGGCCACCGGGGCAGCTGGGGCCGCCCTCCACTTCGCCAGGCAGACCCAGAAGCGCGACCTGGCTCACGTCACCAGCCTGCGGACGCTTCACGACTCGGACCAGCTCGCCATCGACGGCCTCACCCGCCGGAACCTGGAGCTGGTGGAGAGCCTCGCCGACGGGGGCAAGCGGGGGACGCTCGTCTCGGTCCTGGACGACACCCGCACCGCGATGGGGTCCCGTCTCCTCCGGGAGTGGATCCTGCGCCCGCTGGCCCACCCCGAGCCGATCCAGGACCGGCTGGACGCCGTGGAGGAGCTCGCCTTCAGGACCATCGAGCGAGGCGGCTTTCGCGAGGTGCTTCGGGGAGTCCAGGACCTCGATCGGATCCTGGGGCGGGTCACCCTCGGCACCGCCACCCCGCGAGACCTGGTGGCGCTGGGCCGATCGCTCCGCGCCCTCCCCGCCGCCGCCGAGGCGCTCTCGGAGTGCGTGGCCCCGCTCTTGCGAAAGGAGCTGAAGGACCTCGACCCGCCGCTCGACGTGGTGGAGGACATCGAGCGGGTCCTGGTCGAGGAGCCCCCGGCGACGCTCAGGGAGGGCGGCCTGATCCGGGAAGGTCTCGACCCCGAGCTGGACCAGCTCCGAGGCACAAGCCACGGCGGGCGCAGCACCGTCGCCGCCATCGAGCAGCGCGAGCGCGCCCGCACCGGGATCCCGTCGCTCAAGGTCCGCTTCAACCGGGTGTTCGGCTACTACATCGAGGTCAGCAAGAGCAACCTGGCGCTGGTACCCGACGACTACGTCCGCAAGCAGACGATCGCCGGCGGCGAGCGCTTCGTGACCCCGGAGCTCAAGGAGCACGAGAGCCGGATCCTGCAGGCCGACGAGCAGATCCGCGAGCGGGAGGCGGCGCTGTTCGAGTCGCTGCGGGCTCGAGTGGCGGCCCGGGCCCAGGGCATCCGGGCCACCTCGCGCTCCGCCGCCTGCCTGGACGTGCTCTCCACCCTGGCGGAGGTCGCCTGTCGCTTCGACTACGTCAAGCCCCACCTTTCCACCGAGGACGGCCTGTCCTACCTGGAGGGACGCCACCCGGTGCTGGAGCGGGTCCTGGAGGACCCTTTCGTCCCCAACGACCTGCAACTGGGAGGGGACCGGCCTCGGCTGCTGATCCTGACCGGCCCCAACATGGGGGGGAAGTCCACCTACCTGCGGCAGACGGGGCTAGTCACCGTCATGGCCCAGATGGGCTCGTTCGTGCCGGCGCGGGAGGCCAAGCTCTGCGTGGTCGACCGTGTCTTCACCCGGGTCGGCGCCACCGACCACCTGCTGCGCGGCCAGTCGACGTTCATGGTCGAGATGCAGGAGACGGCCCACATCCTGCGCCACGCCACCGAGAGAAGCCTGGTCCTGCTCGACGAGATCGGCCGCGGCACGGCCACCTTCGACGGTCTCTCGATCGCCTGGGCGGTGGCCGAGCACATCGCCACCCACCCCGGGGGGGCGCCCAAGACTCTGTTCGCCACCCACTACCACGAGCTCACCGACCTGGCCGCCGACCTGCCCAACGTCGGCAACCTCCACGTCTCGGCCAAGGAGTGGAAGGACTCGGTGGTGTTCCTGAGGAAGATCGAAGCGGGAGGATCGGACCGCTCGTTCGGCATCCAGGTGGCGCGGCTGGCGGGCCTGCCGGCGTCGGTGGTGGCCCGCGCCCAGGAGATCCTGGGGAACCTGGAGCGCACGGAGTTCGATCGCGAGGGCCGG
Organism: uncultured Acidobacteriota bacterium; assembly: GCA_964574335.1. GTDB lineage: Bacteria > Acidobacteriota > Vicinamibacteria > Fen-336 > Fen-336 > CAZNNH01. Next base: position 63,465 of record CAZNNH010000015.1, read on the forward strand.
CCCCGCCTCGCCCAGCACGGTGCCCCGGCGGCGCCCGAGCCAGGACGCCAGCTCAACCTCTTTGCCGGCCAGGAAGAGGTGGCCCTGGAGGACCTGCGACGAGCCGAGGTCGACCGTCTCACGCCGCTCGAGGCGCTCAACCTGCTGGCCGATCTCAAGCGGCGGCTGAGCTGAGCCTGGCGCCACGGCCACCCACCGGCGGCGCGTCGGCGCCCAGCCTTGACGTTGCCCGGACCCGCCACTTACACTGCCACCACGGTCCACGGGGAGGGACGGCGAGGTGACGATGAGACGCTTCGACCCGCTGCAGGACCTCCTGAGCCTCCAGGAACGGATGAATCGGCTCTTCGAGGTCAGCCTCGCCCGCCTCGACCAGCCGGTGCTGCCGACCGGGGCCTGGACCCCACCGAGCGACGTCCTCGAGACCCGGGACAGCTTCCTGGTGCAGGTCGAGCTACCGGGCATTCCACGCGAGAACATCGAGATCCGGGCCGAGCCCGAGGCGCTGGTGGTTCGCGGGGAGCGTCGGGTCGAGGCGCGGACCCGCCCCGAGAGCTTCTACCGCATGGAGCGCAGCTACGGCCCCTTCTCGCGGACCTTTCGTCTCCCGGGCCCGACCGACCCGGCGGGCGTGGTGACGGAGCTTCGCGACGGGCTGCTGCGTATCGAGATCCCCAAGGCCACCGGGGCCGGCCGCCGCACGGCCAAGAGCCGTCGTTGACGCGGCGCCCGAAGTGAATTCGGTCGCCGCTATCAAGCGGGGGGCTCCCGCCCCCCGAGCCCCCGGACACGAACCCGCCCGCCCGAAGTGAATTCGGTCGCCGCTATCAAGCGGGGGGCTCCCGCCCCCC
>CAZNNH010000016.1:0-35870 GCA_964574335.1 uncultured Acidobacteriota bacterium
CCCGCCTCCGCCCCCGTATCCCAGATTCTTCGGGCGCAGGCAAACGGGCGCCCTCAGAATGACCGGGTCTCAGAAGTCGATCTGCTGGGCGCCGTACCAGAACTTGCCCGTCTCGGCGAAGGGCTTCTCCAGCAGCTCGAGGATCCGCACCGCCCCGTCCACCGGCTCCCCGGGCGCGTTGGGGCCGCCCAGGTCGGTCTTGAGCCAGCCAGGGTCGAGGCTGTTGACGGCCACCTTCCCCGCGAGCCCCTGCGCGTAGAGGATGGTCATGGCGTTCAGCGCGTACTTGGTGATCCGGTAGGCGGGCATGGTCGGGTCGGCCTCGACCACCGCACGCTGTGCGGCCCCCGAGCTGACGTTCACGATCCGCGGCTCGCGGCCCTTCTCGAGGAACGGAATGAGCGCCCGGATCAGGTGGTGGGGGGCCAGCAGGTTGACGCGCACCTCGATCTCCAGGATCTCCGGGTCCTCGTCCAGCACCCCCTGGTTGTAGTGCTGGACCCCGGCGTTGTTCACCAGCGCGTCGAGGGCTCCCCAGCGCGCCCGCGCCGCTTCGGCGACTACCGCGGTCGCCGACCGCTCCGCCAGGTCGGCGGCCACGCCGGTGAAGGCCCCCAGCGGCTCGAGCTGCCGGCGGGCTGCCTCGAGACGCTCGCCGCTGCGAGCCACCCCCAGCACCTCGGCGCCCTCGCTCAGCAACAGCTTCGACGCCTGAAACCCGATCCCGCGCGAGGCGCCGGTCATCAGCACCCGCCGACCTTGCATGCGCCCCCCCATCGCTCCTCCCTTCAGCAGCGGCGGAGCCCTCGGCCCCGCCAAACGCGACCTCACCGGTGCGACGAGTCGTGACGGCTCACCGCGATTCCAGGATCCCGAGCACCTCGTCAAGCCGGACCCGGGCCCGCTCGCGAAGCTCGCCGGCCTCACCCGCCGTGGCCTGACGGAAGCTCTCGTCCTCGATCGGGTCGAGGTTGATCAGCACGTTGCGGTAGGCCCCGAAGACCCCGGTCTCCAGCGCCTTGGCGGCCACCTCCAGGTCCGATCGCGAGGCGATGTTGCCGTGGTGGGCCATGCCGATCATCGCCTCCCAGCAGCCATCCCCCACCCGCATCACGCCGAGAGGCACCCGGACCGCGGTCTGGAGCCCCGCCTGCATGGCGGCGTGGCGGGCGGCCTGCTCCTCGCCGGTCTCCTGCGGCAAACCGAGCGCCGCCATGTACTCGTTGAAGGCCCGGGTGTCGGCATCGATCATCGGAAGGAGCTCGAGCATGGCGGCGTGCAGGGGAGGGATCAGCTCGCGCATGGTCTGGTCCTGGGCCTCGAACTTGCGCTTGCCGTAGGTCATCCAGCCGACCATGGCGCCGAGAGCGGCCCCCAGGCTGGCGATCAGGGCGGAGGCCGAGCCACCACCCGGGGCCGCGGTCCGGGAGCCGAGCAGCTCGACGAAGCCGCGCACGGACATGCCGGCCAGCGGCTCCTCCTCCCCGCCGGCGATCCGGTACTCGATGATCCGCTTCTCCGGCTCGAAGCGCGAGACCGAGTTGAGGCCCAGCCGCTCCACCACCAGCCGGATCTTCTGGCGCTCGTCGACGATGAAGAGGCTCTCGCGGCGGATGTAGTAGTCGGCGGCCAGCAGCATCGCCTGCAGCGGGATCAGCCCCACCAGCTCCGAGCCCGCCACGGCGAGCTTCAGACTCTGCGCTGCCTGCACACACTCCTCGAAGGCCACGTGAGGGGGCGTGACGGTGTAGTCGTCGAGGTTCATCGAGATCTGGGCCAGGTTGTACTCGTCGACCCACCAGCCGATCCCCTTGACCTTCTGGAGCCTCCCCGGCTGGCCGGGCCCACGTCCCTGCTCTCGCAGGTCGAGGGCGATCCGATGCGCCTGCTCCTTGGTCCCCAGCAGGTTGACGTTGTAGGCGATCAGGAAGAAGCGGGCGCCGGTGGCGGTGGCCCCCCACTCCGGCACCGGTTCCGCGGGACCGAAGTCCGGCGCCCATTCCGGTCGTCGCAGCTTGTCAGCCAGGCCCTCGTACTCGCCGGCCCGGATCTGGGCCAGGGTCTTGCGGTGCTCCTGGGTGGCGGCCGCTTCGTAGAGGAAGATCGGCACCCCCAGCTCGTCGGCGGCGCGGCGGCCGAAGGCCCTGGCGCACTCGACGCAGTCGTCCATGGTCACGCCGGCCACGGGCACGAAGGGGCAGACGTCCAGGGCGCCCATCCGCGGGTGCTCGCCGTGGTGGCGGCGCATGTCGATGAGGCGGCGGGCGACGCGGGCGGCGGCCAGTGCCCCCTCCACCACCGCCTCCGGCGAGCCCACGAAGGTGACCACCGTACGGTTGGTCGACTGCCCCGGGTCGACGTCCAGCAGGGTGACGCCCGCCGTGCCACGCACCGCCTCGGCGATCGGGTCGATGATCTTCCGGTCGCGCCCCTCGGAGAAGTTGGGCACGCACTCGACCAGGCGCCTCATCGGGGTCCTCCTTTCCTCGCCGACGACTCGGATGATAGCCCAGCCCCAAGCACGCCGACACCCCGGCCCCGCTGGCGCGACGCGCTTCGGCACCGGCGCCGAGGCGCGATATGATCCGCCGATGCCGGCCAACCACGAAGCCCCGCTGGCGCGGCGCGAGACCCTTCCCGGCCCCTACGTGATCCTGACCTTCGCCCACCAGGAGATCGCGGCCGAGGCCCGGCCCGGCCAGTTCGTGATGCTCAAGCCGGGACGCTCGCCCGAGCCGCCCCTGCGCCGTCCGTTCTCGATCATGAACGTGGACCGGGAAGCGGGCACCTTCAGCCTGTTCGTCAAGATCGTGGGGATGGTGACCCGGGCTCTGGCCGCGCTCCGACCCGGCGAGCCGGCGCTGTGTCTGGGACCGCTGGGGCGGCCCTTCGGGCCGCCACCCGACGGGCAGGAAGCGGTGATGGTCGCCGGTGGATACGGGATCGCGCCGTTCCTGATGATGAGCCGGGAGCTGATCGCGGCCGGCCGCTCCGCCCGCGTGTTCTACGGCGCCCGGACCGCCTCCGACCTGATGCTCGAGCACGCCTTCGCGCCGCTCGACGTCCCGCTGGTGACGGCCACCGAAGACGGGAGCCGGGGCTACCACGGGCGGGTGACCGACGCCGTCGAGGACCACCTGCGGCGGCACCCGGGATCCGCCGCCCTCTACGCCTGCGGTCCCGACCCGATGCTGCACGCGGTGGCGGGGCTCGCGGCCCGGCACCAGCTCCGCGCCGAGGTCAGCCTCGACCCGTGGATGGGGTGCGGGACCGGCCTCTGCCTGGGGTGTGTGGTGCGCCTGCAGGGACCCGACGACCCGGCCCCCCGCTACCGCTGCGCCTGCACCGAGGGGCCGGTCTTCGACGCCAGCCAAGTCGTCTGGCCGAACCCGGGAGGGCCCTCGTGAACCTCTCGGTGGAGCTCGGCGGGATCCGGCTCAAGAACCCGCTGCTCGCCGCCTCGGGCACCTTCGGCTACGGCGTGGAGTGCGAGGGGCTGGTCGACCTGTCGAAGCTCGGCGGCCTGGTGACCAAGGGCCTCTACCTGGCGCCCCGCGAGGGCAACCCGCCGCCCCGGATCGTCGAGACCCCCTCGGGCCTGCTCAACGCCATCGGCCTGCAAGGCATCGGCATCCACCGTTTCGTGGACGAGGTGCTGCCCAGGCTGGCCCGACACGACACGGCGGTGCTGGTCAACGTGTGCGGCAGCACCGTCGACGAGTACGCCGAGGTGGCCCGGATCGCCGGCGAGGCGCCCGGCGTGGCCGGGCTCGAGATCAACATCTCCTGCCCCAACGTCCGGGAGGGAGGGATGGCCTTCGGGTCGGACCCCCGGCTGACCCAGCAGGTGGTGGCGGCGGTGCGGCGCGTCACCCGGCGACCGGTGATCCCCAAGCTCTCCCCGAACGTCACGGACATCGCCCAGATCGCCCGCGTCTGCGAGGACGCGGGCGCGGATGCGATCTCCTGCATCAACACGGTGCTCGGCCTGGCCATCGACGTGGAGACGCGGCGGCCGCGCCTGGCCTTCGGGACCGGCGGGCTGTCGGGGCCGGCGATCCGCCCGATCGCGGTGCGCATGACCTGGCAGGTGGCCCAGGCAGTGGGGATCCCCGTGATCGGGATCGGCGGCATCTCGTGCGGCAGCGACGCCCTCGAGTTCCTCATCGCCGGCGCGCGGGCGGTCCAGATCGGCACCGCCAACTTCGTCGACCTGGGCGTGTACCGAAGGATCCTGGAGGAGCTCGAGGGTTTCCTCGAGCGCCACGGCCTCGACGACATCGGGGCGGTGGTGGGGACCCTGGAGCCCCCGGGGGGAGGATGTCGATGAACGCCAGGGATCGGGTCATCGTCGCCCTGGACGTGGACGGCGCCGAAGCGGCGCGCTCGCTGGTCGAGCGTCTGGCGGGACGGGTCGGCATGTTCAAGGTGGGCAGCCAGCTCTTCACCGCCCAGGGGCCGGACCTGGTCCGCTGGCTGGTGAAGCGGGGCGAGAAGGTCTTCTTGGACCTCAAGTACCACGACATCCCCAACACGGTGGCCCGCGCGGTCGCTGCGGCGGCCCGCCTCGGGGTATCGCTGGTCGACGTCCACGCCCTCGCCGGCAAGGCGGTGCTCGAGGCCGCGGTGGCCGCCCGGCAGGGCTCGGAGACGAGGCTGCTGGCGATCACCGTCCTGACCAGCCACGACGACGAGAGCCTCTCCGAGATCGGCGTGGCCGGCCCGGTCGATCCCGCCGTCCGGCGGCTGTCGCTGCTGGCGCGTGAGTCGGGGGTGGACGGCGTGGTGTGCTCTCCCCGGGAGGCGCTGCTGGTCCGGGAGGCCTGCGGTCCGGAGACGCTGATCGTGACGCCGGGGATCCGGCCGGCGGGGACGGAGAACGCCGACCAGGCCCGACCGGCCACTCCGGCGGCCGCCCTCGCCGCCGGGGCGACGTACCTGGTGGTGGGTCGCCCGATCACCGCCGCCGCCGACCCGGCGGCGGCCGCCGAGACGATCGTGGCCGAGGTGGCCGCGGGTGGCCGAGCCGGCTAGCCTGGCTCCAAGCGCCTACAGCTCGGCGCGCTCCGACTGGACGGGGGTGCCGAGGAAGAGCTGGGCCAGGCGGTCGAAGCCCTCGCTCTGGTCGGTGGTCAGAAACCGGCTGGTCTTGCCTCGCGAAAGACGGCTCTCGATCTCCGGGTGGCGGACCAGGTAGTCGGCGAGGCTCTCGGCCACGATGTCGCCCTGGACCAGGACCTCGACCCGGGACGGTACCCGGCGACGGATCGCCGGGAAGAGCAGCGGGTAGTGGGTGCAGGCCAGAAGCAGCGCCTCGATGTCGTCGGCCTGGCGCACGGTCTCGCCCCAATACTTCTCCAGGAAGTAGTCGAGGGCCGGCCCTCCGAGCTCGCCGTTCTCCACCAGCGGGACGAGAAGCGGACACGCCACCTGGACCAGCCGGGCGGCGGGGGCCAGCTTGCCCAGCTCGAGCGCGAAGCTGCCCGAGAGCACGGTTCCCGCAGTGGCCCACAGCGCGACCGTGCCGCGGTCGTGCCGTCTGGCGAGCTCCTCGACCGAGGGCCGGATGATGCCGAGCACCCGGCGGTCGGGGTACAGCTCGGGAAGCAGCCGCCTCTGGATCGTGCGCAGCGCCTTGGCGGAGGCAGTGCTGCAGGCGATCACGATGAGCTGGCAGCCGAGGGCGAACAGGTGTCGGACCGCCTCGGCGGTGAAACGGTAGATCACCTCGAAGGATCGATGGCCGTACGGCGTACGCGCGTTGTCACCTAGGTAGACGTAGTCGTAGACGGGCAGCCGCTTCTGGATGCTGCGGTAGATGGTCAGGCCCCCGTACCCGGAGTCGAAGATCCCGATCCTCAACGCGCGTGGCTCCCTGGCCTGATGACCTGGTGGCCGCCCCGCTACGGCGCCACCGCCTCCTGCGACTCGGGCGTGGCCGACAGCTCGGCCCAGGGGGTGTGCGGGTACTCGCGCAACAGTCGCTGCCGGGCCGCCTCGGCCCGTTTCGGCTCGCCGGCGGCGCGCCACGCGCGCATCAGCCCGGAGAGCGCCTGGGGGGCGTAGACGTCGGACCCGGCCTCCCCGACGGCCTCCTCGAAGCTGGCCGCCGCCTCCCGGGGCCTTCCGAGCCTTAGCAGGCTCTCGCCGCGCAAGCACTCGAGCCCGGGCCGTACCTCGGGGCCGGGCTCGAGCCGCACGGCATGGCCCACGTACTCCGCGGCGTCGGCGTAGCGTTTGTCCGCGTACGCCTTCGAGGCCCGATTCTCCAGCTCGAGGATCGTCTGATCGCGGGTGGGCCCCGGCTCCGGCAGGAACCGGGCCAGGCCGAGCAGGACCAGCAGGCCGACCGGGACGGCGGCCCCGACCAGCCGCCAACCCGGCGACACGGCCTCTTCCGCGGCCTGCGGGGCCGGGGCGCGGGTCCGCCTCCTCTGGCGAAACGCAAGCAGCAGCACCACCCCGCCGGTGAGCGCCGCGCCCGTCCAGTCGCTCCAGTCGCGGGCCTGGTAGACCAGGCGGACGGTCCGCTGGCGCGGGATGACCAGCATGAACGCCGGCGACACCAGATACGGGCCGTCGGCGCCCTCCACCCGCCAGCGCGGATGGTACGAGACCTTGACCAACAGCGGGTGGCCCGGACGGTCGGTGTGGATGGTGATCCGCTCGTCCTCGACCGTCTCCTCGACCGACACCCCCGGCTCGAGCGGGCGCTCCGGGGGGGCCAGCCACTCGTCGCGCTCGACCAGGTCGAAGCGGGGATCGTCGGTGAACACCAGGTGGGCCCGGCTGGGCGGGTCCCGGGCCAGCCAGCGGTAAGCCTTGTCCCGGAACCCTGCGAGGGGGGAGCGCACCGGCTGGTACTCCAAGGGCTCGACGTATCCCAGGCCCGGATCGAGCAGGCGGAAGACGTGGTAGGGCGGGATCGCGGCCACCTCCTCCACGTCGGAGCGGGAAGCGAGGCTTCCGACCAGCTTGTCGCTGAGGGCCACCACCTCCCGGACGTCGTACAGACGCAGGTGGTGGAGGGCCCGCTCGGTGTCGAAGGTCGAGTAGTGACGACTCCGGAACGGGTTCGGCGACGACGCCCCCAGCTCCGATGCCAGGTAGTAGACGGCGTGGGTCTGCAGGCTGGCCTGGTTGTACACGCCTTCGAGGGTCGAGCGTCCCGAGAGCAGGGGCAGCGTCTCGTACATCCGGATCGAGCCCGCCTTCTCGTGCTCCTGGCTGTACTCGACGGCCACCCGCGGATCGGCGACCGTCCCGGCCAGTTGCTGGTTGAGCTGCTTCCAGGCCGGCCACAGCTCCTTGGCCTCGAGCCCGGTGTAGTTCCACTCGATCCAGGACCGGACCACGGTGGATTGCCCCTCCCCGTACACGATCGCGAGACCCACGAGCCCGAGCGCCGCCAGGTCGGAGGCCACCAGCCACTGGAGCGCCCGGCCCAGCACCGCCGCCCCCAGCAGGGTGGCCGAGAGCTGGGCGAACGGCACGAAGCGCACGTCGATCACGCCCAGCGCCGGCCCGGCGGCGGCCAACCCGGCGCCGACCAGGGCGGCGAACGCCAGCAGCCGCAGCCGGGGATCGGCGCCCCCGCGCCGGCGGGCGAGGATCGCGTCGATGACCAGGCCGACCACGCCGCACAGCAGCAGCGGCCAGATCAGGCGGGGCACCAGCTTCTCGGGGGTGATCTCGAGCCAGGGGTCGTCGTAGGCCGTGGTCCAGCCCCAGCCGCTGACGAGCGGCAGCAGGAAGAAGGCGGCGAACGAGAAGGCGAGCCCGGCGACACCGAGCAGCCAGGCGAGGGTGCGGATCGGCCGCCGGCTGCCGAAGAGCAAGAAGGTGGAGGACAACCCCGCCCAGAGCACGGCGTACCCGTGTGCCAGCGCGGTCAAGGCCAGGGTCGCGGCGGGGCCCCACGGCGAGGCCCCGCGCCGGTGGGCCCGGTAGGCCACGCCGAGGAAGAGCACGCCGAGGCCGATCCCGTAGGTGTAGGCGAACTCGCCGGCCAGGGTGCTGGGTATGGTGCCACCCCAGATCGGGTTCTCCTCCACGAATAGGAAGACGAAGGCCGCCGCCGCGCCCAGCAGCGGTGCTGGGAAGCGCAAGCCCATCAGCCGGAACGCCGCGTAGACCAGCAGCGGCAGGAAGAACACCCCGAGCGCCGTGCCCAGCTTGAACGCCACCGGCATGCCCAGCCCTGTCGCCAGGGCCGACATCAGCACGAACGGCAGGGGGAAGTAGTACAGCAGCAGCGGCTGCCCGGCGTAGGCCCCCGGGTACCAGCCATGCAGCCGTCCGTGAGGCAGCAGGTGGTCGTGAAGGAAGACCGCCGTCGGGTAGTGGCACGGCGTGTCGCCGCCGGCGGTGATTGTCGGCAGCAGCATGAGCCCCGGCCGGAAGCAGTCGAGGAGGGCGAGGAGAAGCGCGGCGAGGCCGATGAGGTCGGCGATCTGTCGGCGTCGCGGGCTGGGCATGAGGAGAGCAGTCTACCCTGAACTGCGGGCCCGTCGTCTCCGGGCGTGCTAGCATGGAGGTCCTTCGATGAAGTCATCCCCGCTGGTCCTGATCGTGGACGACGACGCCGAGATCGCGACCATGCTTTCGCGTTCCCTGACCCATCGGGGATTCCAGGTTTCGACCACCGGCTCGCCGGAGGAGGCCCTGAAGCTGGCCGACACCCACCCCTTCGAGGCCGCGCTGCTCGACCTGGTGATGCCCGAGAAGGACGGGGTGGCGCTGGCCACCGCCCTGCGGGAGCGCATCCAGGGGCTTCCGGTGGCGATCCTGACCGGCTACCCCCACTCGCCCCTGATCTCGGCCGCCCGACGCTTCGGGGTGTTCGTGTTCCGCAAGCCGACCCCGATCCAGGACCTGGTGGACTTCCTCAAGTCCGAGATCCCCGAGAAGGTCGTCTCGGAGCCGCGCTCGGACGGGTAGACCCGATCCGGCCGGGCTGCTGGTAGACTCCCCGCATGCCGCCGCGGGCGGATGGAGAGACCCCGTCGCTCGACGAGCTCGCCAGGCGCCAGGACCTGCCCGAAGAGGTGCGCGCCGCGATCGCGGAGCACGCCCGCGCCCAACGCGAGCGTCGGGAGCGTGAGGAGCGGTTCCGACAGCTCGCGGAGACCGAGCACCAGGGGCGGAAGGTCCGGGCCGCCGCGATCCGCGACCTCTCCGAGGCCAGCCGCGCCGAGCGTGCGCTGCAGGAGAGCGAGGAGCGCTTCCGGCTGGCCGCCCAGTCCGTGGCGGACCTGATCTACGAGTGGGACATCGCCACCGACCGGCTCGACTGGTACGGCAACGTCGATTGCGCCCTGGGCCTGGCCCCCGGGAGCCTTCCCCGGACGTTGACCGGCTGGCTCGAGAGGGTCCATCCCGAGGATCGCCCGCGTCTCGCCGAGGCCGCCGAGGTCCGCCGCCGGGTCGCCGTCCGGATCCTCGAGCGGTACCGGGTCCGTCACCAGGACCGATCCTGGCGGCAGTGGATCGACCGTGGTCAGCCAATCCTGGACGCGACGGGGCGGCCGGTCCGCTGGATCGGCGCCTGCAACGACATCACCGAGCGGGTGGCCGCCGAGACCGCGCTGCGTCAGAGCGAGGCCCGCTGGCGCTCGCTGACCGAGTCCTCTCCCGACCAGGTGATGCTGGTCGACCTGGACCTGAAGATCCAGTTCATCAACCGCGGCCGTGCCTACCCCGCGAATCAGCTCCTGGGTCGAGAGCTCCTCGACTTCGTGAGCCCGGAGACACGAAACGAGGCGGAGAGCGTGCTCCGCGGGGTGATTGCTTCCGGACTCTCCGCCGAGTACGAGTCGGACTACTCGCTGCCCGACGGAACCGGGCTCCGCTTCTCCACCCGGATCCAGCCCATCTTCGAGCAGGAGCGGGTCGCGGCCCTGGTCTGCAGCGCCCGGGACATCACCCGCCGTCGAGGGGCCGAGGCCGAGCTGCGGCGGCACCGGGAGCGCCTGGAGGACCTGGTGGAGAGCCGTACCGCGGAGCTGCGCGCCCTCAACGAGCGCCTGACCCACGAGGTCACGGCGCGCACCCGAGCCCAGGCGGCGCTCGCCGAGAGCGAGGCCCGCTACCGGGGCTACCTGAGCCAGGCCCCGGACGGCGTCTTCCTGACCGATTCCGGGGGCCGCTACGTCGACGTCAACGAGGCTGCCTGCCGCCTGACCGGCTTCTCCCGAGAGGAGCTGCTGGCTCTGTCGGTCTACGACCTGACGGCGCCGCCGCGTCGCGAGGAGAACCTTCGGTCGTTCGCGGCGCTCAAGACGGAGGGGCACGTCAGCGCCCAGGTCAGCTTGCGCCGGCGGGGTGGCGGCGCGGTCCCGGTGGCCCTGGACGCCGTCAAGATCGACGACGACTGCCTGATGGCCTTCTGCAAGGACATCACCCCGCTCAAGCAGGCCGAGCAGGCGCTGCGCCAGCTCACGGCCCGGCTCAACCAGGTCCGGGAGGAGGAGCGGAGCACGGTCGCCCGCGAGATCCACGACGAGCTGGGCCAGACGTTGACCGGAGCCAAGATGGACCTGGCCTGGCTGCTCCAGCGTTTCCGCAAGGACCAGGGGCCGCTGCGGGAACGCTGCCGTGAGGCACTCAGCCTGCTCGACGCCAGCCTGGACTCGGTGCGGAGCCTGGCCACCCGGCTGCGGCCGGCAGCGCTCGACGACCTGGGCCTGGAGGCGGCGGTGGAGTGGCTGGCCACCGACTTTGCCAAGCGCAACGGGATCCGCTGCGAGTGCGAGGTGACCGGCGAGGAGACCATTCTCGAGGCGGAACGTGCCACGGCGGTGTTCCGTATCGCCCAGGAGGCGCTCACCAACGTGGCCCGCCACGCCCACGCGACGCAGGCCGCGGTCCGCCTTCACCGAGCCGACGGGCGGATCCGGCTCATGGTGAGCGACGACGGGAAGGGGATCCCGGCGGATCGACTGCAGGGCCGGGCCTCCCTGGGGCTGCTCGGCATGCGGGAGCGGGCCTCGGCCCTGGGAGGTTCGGTCGAGATCACCAGCCAGGCGGGCTCGGGCACGACGGTGGTGCTCGAGCTGGCCGCCGATGGGGGCGAAGGGAGATGATCCGGATCTACGTCGCCGACGACCACCCGGTGGTGCGGGAAGGCCTGAAGCGCATCCTTGCCGACGCCAGCGACATGAGGGTGGTGGGCGAGGCGGCGAGCGGCGACCAGGTGCTGGCCGAGATCGACCGCCGCGTCGACGTGCTGCTGCTCGACATCTCGATGCCCGGTCCAGGGCTGCTGACGGTGATCCGGCAGGCGCGGGCCCGACACCCCGAGCTGCGGATCCTGGTGCTGAGCGTCCAGCCGGAGGAGCTGTACGCGGAGCGGGCGCTGCGGGCCGGGGCCTCCGGCTACCTCACCAAGGACCAGTCGCCGGCCGAGCTGGCCGGCGCCATCCGCCGGGTACACGCCGGACGTCGCTACGTGAGCGAGGCGGTGGCCGAGGTGCTGGCCCAGCGCCTCGCCCAGATCGAGGCGCCGCCTCACGAATCGCTCTCCAACCGCGAGTACGAGGTGCTGGCGTTGCTCGGGTCGGGGATGGCGGTCAGGGACGTGGCCGAGATGCTGTCGGTGAGCGCCAAGAGCATCAGCACCTACCGGGCTCGGGTCCTGACCAAGCTCGGCATGACCAACACCGCCGAGCTGATCCGCTACGCCGTCGAGCACGACATCCGACCCTGAGCAGAAACCCGGGGACACAATACGGGTTCCCGGCAAAAACCGTATTGTGTCCCCGGGTTTTTGTAGGGCGGAGACCGACAGGCCTGGTTCACGAGATCGTACGGTGTTTTGGGTGCGGAGCCGACAGACTGCCGCCGGCACCTGCCCTATGCTCTGGCCTTGTGGTGTCGCTAGGTACAGCGAGGGTAGAGGCGGGCGGCCAAGCCACGAGCAGCGCCGAGCAGGTGACCGTCTTCCTCCGGACGTCCAAGGTGGTCGGGCGGGTCGCCATCGAGAAGGTCCGCGCCGACGGAGCCCGCGGGCTCCCCGACGACGTGCCGGTGAGCATGCTGCGGGCGCTGTGCGAGCACTGGACGTCGATGGGCTGGTCGGTGGTGGACGAGCGGGCCGGCTCGCCCGCTCGCTATGACCCGCCCGTCAAGTCGTAGGCGACCAGCTTCTGCTTGAAGCGCAAGAACAGCCGACCGTCGGCCACCACCGGCACTGTCCACACCGGCCCTCGGGTCTCCCCCAGAGCGTTCGCGAGACGGGTCACCACCTGAAGGCCGGCGGGGTCGGGTCGGACCAGCGCCAGGTTGCCGTGGATGTCCTGGCAGAGCAAATGCCCCTCCACCCAGGTGCAGGTCCCCCAGCCGATCTCGTTGGATGACCACCGCTCCTGGCCGCTGGCGAGGTCCAGGCACTTGAACGCGCCCCGGTTCTGGGAGCTGTCCCCGGAGTATCCGTAGACGTGACCGTCGATCACGAACGGGTCCGAGTGCTGGGCCGCGAGCGCCCGGGTCTCCCAGACCGCCCGCGCGACGCCACCCTCCGCCACCACGAGCTGGGCCCCCCGCCCGTAGCCGGAGGTGATCAGGATGCCCCGGTCGCTGACGATCGGGGTGGTGGCGTTGACGCCGTAGGGGGTCTCCCACGGGAGGTCCCAGAGGATGGTTCCGTCTCCCGGATCGAGGCCGGCCAGACCCTTGCCGTGGAACACGACGAGCTGGCCCCTCTCGCCGTCCTCGAACATGGCCAGAGCGGCATAGCCCGCCGGCCCTAGCCCGCTCTTCCACAAAAGCTCGCCCGAGGTCTTGTCGAAGGCGATGGTCCGGGCGGTGCCGCCGGCCTGGACGATCACCCGGTCCTCGACGACGAGGGGCGACGAGGCGAACCCCCATCCGGGCTCCTCGCCGCCGAAGGCGGAGACGTTCTGACGCCAGAGCAGCTTGCCGTCCTCGATGTCCCAGCAGGCGAGGTCGCCGCTTCGACCGAAGGTGTAGACACGGGTGTCGTCGATGAAAGGGGTGGCGCGTGGCCCCGGCCCGTGGCTGGTGCGCGCCTCGGCGGGATAGGCGCCCACCCAGAGCAGCTCGCCCGTCCCCGGGTCGAGCCCGAACAGAAGGTCCTGCCGCTCGTCGCGGCCGGGGACCACCAGCCGGTTGCCGCGCACCACCGGTGCCGACCACGAGGTGGTGGCGGCGCCCTGGCAGAGGAAGTCGACTTCCCAGAGCTTGCCGAGCCCTCTCGTCCAGTCGGTGCGGATCCCGGTGACCGTGCTGCGGCCGTCGTTTCCGGCGCCGCGCCAGGCGGTCCAGTCGTGCCGGCCCGCCACCGCCGGTGGTACCGCAGAGGCGACGGGCGGGATCCCGGCCCGCGTCCCGGCCAGGCCTTCGGTCCCGCTCAGGATCCGCAGGCGCGGCCACAGCGCCACGGTCGCCGCCCCAAGCGCCGCCACGATACCCAGCAGGACGCCGAGCGTCCACTTCTTCCACCGCTTCATCGAGGGACCTACTCTCCCTCTTGGCGGTCCCGGGGCGGCAGCCGGATCACCTTGGACGCCGTGTCGGGCCGACGGGCCGGCAGGACCTCGGATTCCAGCAGCTCGCGGAGCTGCGGGAGCGCCTCGAGCATCGCCTTCTCGCCGGTCTCGTAGAACAGCGGGATCTTGTGCGGCTGCATCCAGCCCGACTCTCCCATCGCCGGGGCGATCACCAGGTCGGCCCCCGCCAGCTCGCCCCGGGTGCGCCCCCGCAGCAGCGTCAGCCCCGCCCGCAGGGCCAGGGACACGAACGAGCCGGCCGCCGGCCACCGGGTCCCGGAGTTGCAGTCGAGGGCCACCAACACCCCCGACTCCCCCGCCATCTCACGGGCCAGCCGCACCGGCACCACCTCCGAGACGCCACCGTCGTAGAGACGGCGGCCTCCGAGCAGCATGGGCGGGAAGACGCCGGGGAAGCTGCAGGAGGCCCGCACCACGTCGCGCAGCTCGCCCTTCCGGAACTCGACGGGCTCGCCGGTGTCGACGTCGGTGGCCAGGACCACCAACGGGACCCGCAGCCCCTCGAAGGTCGGCACCGGAAGGAACTCGTCGATCATCGCGCCGAGCCGGGTGCCGGAGAGCAGGCCACCGCCCCAGCCGCGTACCCAGGTCCAGGGATGCAGGTGGGCGGCCTGGTCCACCAGCCGGTCGAGGTCGCCCCCCCCCGCCCAGGCCGCCGCCGCCAGCGCCCCGCCGCTGACGCCGGCGATGCCGGCCACCTGCAGCCCTTCCCGGTCCAGCGCCTTGAGCGCCCCGGCATGCGAGGCCGCGTGAGCGCCGCCACCGGAGAGGGCCAGATACAGGGGCCTCACTGGCCGTGGATCTCCTGCAGGCTGCACACGTCCAGGCTCTGGCGCCGGAGCGCCTGGATCGCCTGCACCGTGGCGGCGGCGGCGGTCAGCGTGGTGACGCAGAACACGCCGTGCTGGGTGGCGCTCTTGCGGATGGCGCCGTCGTCGTAGAACGACTCGCCGCCGAGCGGGGTGTTGAACAGGATGTCGATCTCACGGCTCTTGATCAGGTCCACCACGTCGGGGCGGCCCTCGTGGACCTTGAACACCATCTGGGCGGGGACCCCCTGGGCGTTCAGGAAGTCCGCGGTCCCGCGGGTGGCCAGTATCCGAAAGCCCAGCTCGTCGAGGGCACGGGCGTGGGGGAGGACGCCCGGCTTGTCGAAGTCGTTGACGCTGATGAAGACGGTGCCGGTGGTCGGGATGTCGTACCCGCTGGCGGCGGTGGCCTTGGCGAAGGCGCTACCGAAGTCCGAGGACACCCCCATCACCTCCCCGGTCGACTTCATCTCCGGGCCGAGCAGGATGTCGGTCCCCGGGAACTTCAAGAACGGGAAGACCGATTCCTTGATGAAGGTCCGGGGCGGCACCAGGTCCTCGGTCAAGCCCTGCTCGGCCAGCGATCGGCCGGCCATCACCCGGGCCGCCACCTTGGCCAGCGGCACCCCGGTGGCCTTGCTGACGAAGGGGGTGGTCCGCGAGGCGCGCGGGTTGACCTCGATCACGTAGACCACGTCGTCCTTGATCGCGTACTGGACGTTCATCAGCCCCTTCACGCCCAGCGCCAGTCCCAGCCGGCGGGTGTAGTCGCGGATCGTCTCCAGGTGCGGGTGGGCCACCTTGTAGGTGGGCAGCACCATCGCCGAGTCGCCGCTGTGGATGCCCGCTTCCTCGATGTGCTGGAGGATGCCGCCGATCACCACCCGCTCGCCGTCGGCGACCGCGTCCACGTCCACCTCGTAGGCGTCCTCCAGGAAGCGGTCGACCAGGATCGGGTGCTCGGGCGAGGCCAGCACCGCCTCCCGCACGTAACCCTCGAGCCGCCTCTCGTCGTAGACGATGGCCATCGCCCGCCCGCCCAGCACGTAGGAGGGGCGCACCAACACCGGATAGCCGATCCGGGCCGCCACCCCCTTCGCCTCGTCGAGCGAGGTGGCGGTGCCAGCCTCGGGCTGGGGGATCCCGAGGCCACGCAGCAGCGCGCTGAAGCGCTTGCGATCCTCGGCCAGGTCGATGGCGTCCGGTGAGGTCCCGAGGATCGGGACGCCGGCCCGGTCCAGCGGGACGGCCAGCTTGAGCGGCGTCTGCCCCCCGAACTGGATCACCACCCCCTCCGGCTTCTCGAGCTCGACGATGCTCATCACGTCCTCGAAGGTGAGCGGCTCGAAGTACAGCCGGTCCGAGGTGTCGTAGTCGGTGGAGACGGTCTCGGGGTTGCAGTTGACCATGATGGTCTCGAACCCCTCCTCCTTGAAGGCGAAGGCCCCGTGGCAGCAGCAGTAGTCGAACTCGATCCCCTGGCCGATCCGGTTGGGGCCGCTGCCGAGGATCATCACCTTGCGACGGTCGGTGGGCTCCGCCTCGCAGCTCGACTCGTAGGTCGAGTAGAGGTACGGGGTGTGGGAGGCGAACTCGGCGGCGCAGGTGTCGACCCGCTTGTAGACGGGGCGGATCCCGGCGGCAAGCCGCCGTCGTCTGACCTCCGCCTCGCCGACCCCCATCAGGGTGGCCAGGTGCGTATCGGAGAACCCCATCCGCTTGGCCTCCCGCAGCAGCTCATCGTCGGCCCCCGGCGCGATGGTCCGGGCCAGGTCCACGATCTCCTGGATCTGGGCCAGGAACCAGGGGTCGATCCCGGTCATCCGGTAGATCTTCCGATGCGACCAGCCGTGCTCGAGGGCCCGCTGCACGTAGAAGATGCGGTCGGGATCCGGCGTCAGCAGCTTCTCGCGGATCCGGGCGTCGTCGAGGTCGTTGCGGTCGAACCCGCTCCAGCCGATCTCCAGCCCCCGCAGCCCTTTCTGCAGCGCCTCCTTGAAGGTGCGGCCGATCGCCATCACCTCACCCACCGACTTCATCTGGGTGCCGAGCCTCGGGTCGGCGTCGCGGAACTTCTCGAAGGCCCAGCGTGGGATCTTGACCACCACGTAGTCGATCACCGGCTCGAAGGCCGCCGGGGTGACCTGGGTGATGTCGTTGGGGATCTCGTCCAGACGGTAGCCGATCGCCAGCAGGGCGGCGATCTTGGCGATCGGGAAGCCGGTCGCCTTGCTGGCCAGCGCCGAGGAGCGGGAGACCCGCGGATTCATCTCGATCACCACCATCCGGCCGCTCTTCGGGTCCACCGCGAACTGGATGTTGGAGCCGCCGGTCTCGACGCCGACCTCCCGGATGATGGCGCGGGCGGCGTTGCGCATCTGCTGGTACTCGCGGTCGGTGAGGGTCTGGGCCGGTGCCACCGTGACCGAGTCCCCGGTGTGGATCCCCATCGGATCGAAGTTCTCGATCGAGCAGATCACCACGAAGTTGTCGGCCAGGTCCCGCATCACCTCCAGCTCGTACTCTTTCCAGCCCAGGACCGACTCCTCGATGAGGATCTCGTGGACCGGCGAGAGGTCGAGGCCCCGCGACACCGCCTCCTCGAAGTCCTGAATGTTGAAGACCACGCTGCCGCCGGTGCCGCCCAGGGTGAAGGACGGCCGGATCACGGCGGGCAGGGAGGTGAGCTCCAGGACGCTGCGCGCCTCCTCCAGCGAGCGAGCAAAGCCGCTCCGGGGGACCTCCAGGCCGATCCGCGCCATGGCGTCCTTGAACTGCCGCCGATCCTCGCCGATCTCCACCGCCTCCCGGCTCGCCCCCACCAGGCGCACGCCGAGACGCTCCAGAACGCCACGACGGGACAGCTCCACGGCCAGGTTGAGGGCGGTCTGGCCGCCGACGGTGGGCAGCAGGGCGTCCGGGCGCTCGCGCTCGAGGATCTTTTCGACGATCGCCGGCGTGAGCGGCTCGATGTAGGTGCGATCGGCGTACTCGGGGTCGGTCATGATGGTCGCCGGATTGGAGTTGACAAGGGAGACGCGGATCCCTTCCCGGCGCAGCACCTTGATCGCCTGGGTACCCGAGTAGTCGAACTCACAGGCCTGGCCGATCACGATCGGTCCGGAGCCGATGACGAGGATGGACTTGATCGAAGGATCCTTGGGCACGTTTGTCGGTTCTCCTGCTCCTCTCTCTTCTTGTCGTGGCTGGTCCGGCGCGTGGGGCGACCGCCGGCCTCAAGATATCAGGCTTTGGCCCCGCCGGCACGCCGGCCCCGAGAGCGCCCGAGAGCCGGGGTCAGGGCCGCCGCGACCGCCGGGTGGGACCCAGCTCCGACGCGGGGCTTCGCACCTCAGGCGCGGCGGTGGGCGGCCATCATCGAGATGAAATCCTGGAACAGGTAGTGGCTGTCGTGGGGACCCGGGCTCGCCTCCGGGTGGTACTGCACGGAGAGAAGTGGCAGCTCCCGGTGGCGGAACCCTTCGACGGTACCGTCGTTGAGGTTGACGTGGGTGAGCACGTGCTCTCCGTCCTCGAAGAGGCTCGCCTCGACCGCGAAGCCGTGGTTCTGGGAGGTGATCTCGACCTGGCCGGTGGCCAGGTTCTTGACCGGGTGGTTGGCCCCCCGGTGACCGAACTTGAGCTTGAAGGTCTTGCCGCCGCAGGCCAGGCCCATGATCTGGTGGCCGAGGCAGATCCCGAACAGCGGAAGCCTCCCCCGGAGGCGGCGCACCGCCTCCGCGGCGTAGTCGACGGGCTCGGGATCGCCGGGGCCGTTGGAGAGGAACACTCCGTCGGGCTCGAGCCCCAGCACCTGGTCGGCGGTGGTGCTGGCCGGGACCACCGTCACCTCGCAGCCGGCACGCGCCAGCATCCGCAGGATGTTGCGCTTGACGCCGAAGTCGTAGGCCACCACCTTGAAGCGGGTCTCCTGGGGCGTGCCGGCGTCGAACCGGTACGGCTCGGCACAGGTCACCTCCCGAGCCAGGTCCAGGCCGACGATGGAGCGCCCGGCCCGGGCCCGCTCCACCAGTGCCAGCGGCTCGGCGATCTGGGTGGAGATGATCCCCCGTTGGGCGCCCTCCGACCGGATGTGCCGGGTCAGCGCCCGGGTGTCGACCTCGGTGATCCCCGGCACCCCGGCCTCCGCCAGGTACTCGTGGAGCTCCTCGAAGGCACGCCATGACGAGGCGACCCGAGAGACCTCACGAACCACGAAGCCCGCCACCTGCGGCCGGGCCGACTCGACGTCGTCGGGGTTGACGCCGTAGTTGCCGATGTGGGGATAGGTCATGGTGACGATCTGCCCGGCGTACGAGGGGTCGGTGAGCACCTCCTGGTAGCCGGTCAGGGCGGTGTTGAAGACCACCTCGCCAAAGGCCTCTCCCGACGCCCCGAAGGCCTCCCCCGGGAACAGCGTCCCGTCCTCGAGCGCCAAGAGGGCGCGGCGCGCGTATCTGCTCAAGATCTCTCCCTCGACCTGTGGGCGGCTCCAGGACGACCCACGTGACGCCGGGCGCTACCTCACGAAGCCCAGCTTCGACAGCGGCCAGAAACGGAACCACGCCTTGCCGTAGATGTACCTCTCGGGGACATCGCCCCAGTTGCGGCTGTCGTTGCTCCCCCGCCGGTGGTCGCCGAGGACGTAGTAGTGGCCCTCGGAGACCTCGACCGGCGGGTAGCTGCGGTCGTCCTGGTAGCGGCCCTCGACATACGGCTCGTCGATGCGCTGGCCGTTCACGAGCAGGACGCCGCGCCGCAGCTCCACCACGTCGCCGGCCAAGCCGACCACCCGCTTGATGAACGAGACCGAGGGGTCGCGGGGGTACCAGAAGACCACGACGTCGCCACGTCTTATCGGCTGGAACCGGTAGATGAACTTGTTGACGACGATCCGCTCGTTGTCGGCCAGCAGCGGAAGCATGCTGGCTCCCTGGACCCGGAACGCCTGCACCACGAAGGTGATCAGAAAGAAGCAGAACAGGACCGCGATCGAGAAGTCGTGGAGCAGCTCGAAGAGGACCCGCAGCAGGCGTGGTGGGGCCTCCCTGCCCTCCTCGCGGAGCGCCAGCTCGGCGGGCGGGGCCAAGGGCTCCAGGCCTGCGGGCTCCACGGTCACTCTCCTTCCCGCCGGACCACTCGGGTGCCCGCGATGCGATCGTGCAGGCCCGAGCCGCCGAACAGGATCATCACGAAGCCGGCCCCGAGCAGCATCGCCGACAACCCATAGCCCAGCAGCCGCACGAACGCCTGGGAGGCCCCGATCGGGAAGCGCCCGTCGCTGGCCTCGACGGCCAGGCCCATCAGCCGCTTGCCGGGGGTGGTGCCCTGGACGCCCCAGAAGTAGACGAAGTAGATGGCCCCGAGCGCGGCGGCCACCAGGCACAGCCCGAGGGAGAGCAGCAGCCAAGGGAGCACTACTGTCAGGTCTCTGGGCCACTCCCGGGACCACCAGTAGTAGGCCACGGGGGCGATCAGCACCGACTGGCCCAGGCCCACCAGGGCGGCGTCGACCAGCCCCGCCGCCAGACGGGCCTCGATGGGCGCAGCCTCGGCCTTCTTGGGGGCGGCCACGAGCGGGCGGAGCCGGGCCGGAGGGCGCCGGCTCGGAAACGGTGCTCCCACGGCGGCCGGCCGCGGCACGGACGGCCCGAGTCGAGGCTCGGACGAGACGGCGGCGGCGGGCATCGCCAGCTCCGTGGGACCGGGCTCATGAAGGCCCATGTCCGCTTCGGGAGCGGTGGCCACCGCCCGGACCTCGGGCCGATCGGCCGCCGTCGGATCGACGGGCTCCTGGTGGGGGGGAGGGACGAGATCTCCGCCGGGGCGGGCTTGGGGCTTCGTCACCTCCAGGGCGCCCCCCTGCTCTGGCAGCGGCTCGCCGCAGGCGGTGCAGAAGCTGGCCGGGATCGAGAGCACCGTCCCGCACGCCGGGCAGACCAGCTTGCGGGCCACCTCCCCTTCCAGGCGGGCGCCACAACGTCGACAGAAGGCGTCGCCGTGCAGACAGTCGGCCTGGCAGGACGGGCACTTGAGACGGGGCACCGAGGGGTGCGGCACCACCTTGGCCCCGGTGTCGATCCCCTCCAGCTCGTCTCGGAACAGGAGGCGGGCGGTGCCGATGGCGACCAGGTCTCCGTCTCGGAGGTTCCGCTCGCTGATCCGGTCCCCATTGACCAGAGAGCCGTTCGAGGAGTTGCAGTCGCGGAGGAAGTACTGGTTGCTCCGGTACTCCACCACCGCATGACGCCTCGAGACCATGGCGTCCGGCAGCACCAGGTCGTTGGAGGGGTCCCGGCCGATGTAGAGCATGGAGCGGGGCAGCTCGATCTCCCGCTTGGCCGAAGAGGTCGGGTTGATGATCAGCCGGGCCATGCCGGCTAGCCTGCCCGATACGTGTACTTGCGCGCCATG
This sequence comes from uncultured Acidobacteriota bacterium, assembly GCA_964574335.1. Lineage (GTDB taxonomy): Bacteria > Acidobacteriota > Vicinamibacteria > Fen-336 > Fen-336 > CAZNNH01. Next base: position 20,753 of record CAZNNH010000016.1, read on the forward strand.
CGGACCTTCACCTTCACGCCGGCCTTGGCGCCCGCCTCATAGCGCCACTTCCGGATCGCTTCGGTGACCGCCTCGTCGAGCTCCTTCCCACCCGACTCGGTGACGGTGACGTCGGTGACCTCGCCGTTCTCGTCCACCACCCAGCTCACCGTCACCGAGATCCTCTCTCCGGGCTTGAGCTTCGGCCGATAGTCCGGGTTTTGCCCGAACGTCCTCTTGGGCGGGGCGTCGACCTCCCGTTCGCCGTAGATGCGGGTCACGTCCACCGCCGGGGTCGGCGTCGGGGTCGGCTCCTTGGCCGCCACCGGTTGCAGGCTCGCGCTGAGAGTGGTGGTTCGGCCGGCCGAAACCGTCACCGAGCCGCGGAACGTCCCGTGTCCCGCCTTCGAGATCTCCACACGATGCGTGCCCGCCGGGATCCGAACCCCCTTGAGGGGGGTCTGGCCGACCGCCCGGCCGTCGATGGCCACCTGGGCGCCAGGCGGCGTGGAGTCGATGTCGGCGATGCCAGCGGCAGGAGCCGTCGTCGCCGGAGGCCGCTTGGTGAGCGCCAGCGTCAGCTCCTGGCGGGGCGCGTCCGCCGTCAGCGCCACGCTCTCGGTGCGCGGCTGGTATCCGGCCAGCTCGACCCCCACCTCGTACTGCCCAGGTCCGAGCCCGGTCAGCTCGACGGGGGCGTTTCCCTTCGGCTCGCCGTTGACCCTCACCTTGGCGCCGGCGGGACGGGTGTCGACGCGCAACGTCCCCGTGATCAGCGCAGCGGGGGGCTCCTCGAGGGTAGGCTCCGCGGTGGGAGCCGGCGTCTCCTCGGCAGGGGGGGCCGGCGAGACCATCCCCCGTTGAACGAGGATGAAGCCGACCCCGACGGCCGCCACCAGGAAGAGCAGCCCCGCTCCCAAGGCCACCCATCCCAGCGGGATCGCCGGGCGGGGCCGGTGGACGAGGGCGGTCGGCGGCAGTCGGGCCGGCGTGGTGGGTGCCGAGGGGGAGAATGGCGCGGTCGGCGCTCCGGTCGGGGGAGGCACCGGCGGCCGCATCGGTGGTCGGGTCGTGGTCTTGTCGCGCTGGGAGATGACAACCGTGGCCGCAGGCTCCTCCTCGGCCAGCGCGGGCATCGGCGTGGTCACCGCGCGGGGGTCGGGGCCGGCGGCAGCCGTGCCGCTGGGCAGGGGCGTGGTGCGGGCGCTGGGATCGAGGGCGGCCCGGTCGATCAGCGCGGTGGGCTCGTCGCCGGGTGCGGCGTCTTGGCGCATCAGCTCGGTCGGGGGCAGCTCGGGCGACGGCGCCGACGGGGGAGAAGGGAGTGGCGGCGGCACCGCCGGGTGGGTCTCCCCGGGGCTGGACGGGGGCGGCGCCGAGACCACCACCGTCTGCTCGGTGGCGGAGCTCGCCTCCTCGGTGGGGGGCGCCGCCGCGGCCGGGGGTGGAGCCACCGGCGCCACCATCCCGGTGGGCATCGCCTCGGTGGCGGCGAAGGCCTCGGTGGCCTCTCCCTCGCCCATCGCCGCCCCGAACCATGCTCCCAGGCAGTACTCGAGGTCCTGGACGAACTCGGCGCCGGTCTGATAGCGGCCGCCGGGCTTCTTGGCCAGCACCTTGCCGAACACCTCGTGCCACTTCTGCGGCACCAGCCCGTACTGCTCGAGATGGGGGGGGGCGATCGGGTCGACGTGGACCAGCTTGTAGAGGATCGACGTGATGTTGTTGCCCGGGAACGGCTGCTCCCCGGAGAGCATCTCGAAGGCGCAGACACCGAGCGAGAAGATGTCGCTGCGGCCGTCGAGCGCCTCCCCCATCGCCTGCTCGGGCGACATGTAGGAAGGGGTGCCGAGGAGCTGGCCCGCCTGCGTCACCTGGGCCCCCGCCAGCTTGGCGACGCCGAAGTCCATCACCTTGATCCGGTCCCCCTCGAACAGGATCAGGTTGGCCGGCTTGATGTCGCGGTGGATCACGCCCCGGGCGTGAGCGTAGTCGAGGGCCGAGGCCATCTGGCTGATCAGCCCCACCACCTTCTCCGGAGGGAACCGAACGCCTCGCTCGATGACGCTTTCGATGGTCTCTCCCTCGACGAACTCCATCGCCAGGTACGGGGTCCCGGACGCGTCCTCGCCGATGTCGAAGAGGGTGACGATGTTCGGGTGCGACAGCGTCCCTGAGATGCGCGCCTCGTGATAGAAGCGCTCGATGAAGGTCTTGTACTCGGGGCTGGCGCGAGGGATGTCGAGGCGAATGGTCTTGATCGCCAGGGTGCGCTTGATCAGGGGATCGAAGGCCTTGTAGACGGCGCCCATCGCCCCGAAGCCGATGCTCTCCTGGACCTGGTACCGTCCGATGGTCTTGGGAGCTTGATCCATTCGATTCGCACCCGTGGAATTCGGCGGATCCACACCCCACCTCGCGAAGCGGCGGGACCGCCGCCCACACGAGGAGCCGTTCGATCACACTAGCATCAAAGGTCCGACCCAGTCAACGCAGCCACCATACAAGTCAGTCTGGGAGAAGGGTTTGCGCGCGAACGGCGGATTGGGCCGACGAGCTGTCTGTCACCACGGGCATGGCCTATAATCGATGGACATGGCGGCACGCCCCGCGGAGCTTGTCGACTACGGGGACTTCCAGCAGCCGCCCAGCCGGCTGTTCCGGGACTACGTCGCCGGCGCCTCCACCCTCCGCCCCTTTTTCGACGGCACCTCCTGGAGCCCCGAGACGCTGATGACCGCGGCGGCCCGGGCGGCGGAGTACCTGCGCGAGCGAGGCGCCGCTTCGGCGGCCCTCGTCGTCCAGCAGCGCTCCCGGGGCGCCGAGCGAGCCGCCGAGCGAGCCGCCGAGCTGGCCCGGCCCGAGTCGGTGGCCATCGTCACCGGGCAGCAAGCCTGCCTGTTCGGTGGTCCCCTCTTCGTGGCCTACAAGGCGCTGGCCACGCTGCGGGTGGCGTCCGAGCTGTCCCGTGAGACGCGACGACCTGTCGTCCCGATCTTCTGGGTCGCCTCGGACGACCACGACTTCGCCGAGATCCGCACCGTATCCGTGCTCGACCGGGCGGGGCAGATCCGACCGCTGCGCTACTCGCCCCACCACGAGCCCAGCGGCAAGCCCGCCTGCGAGATCCGTCTCGACGAGACCATCGTCGCGTTGCTCGACGACCTCGGGGCGATGCTCCCCGAGTCGCCGTATCGCCACGACGTGCTGGAGCTCCTGGGCTCCTGCTACCGCCAAGGCCTCTCCCTTTCGGAGGCCTTCGCACGGCTCCTCGCCGCGCTCTTCCCCGACCTGGTGGTCCTCGAGGCCTCCGATCCGGCCCTCAAGCGGCTGCTGCTGCCGGTGCTGACACGTGAGCTGCTGGAGGACTCGCCCAGCTCCCGGCTGGCCGGCGAGACGGGACAGGCATTGGTGGCGGCCGGCTATCACCAGCAGGTCCCGGTCCGCCCGGGCTTCTTCAATCTCTTCTGGCTGCGGGACGGGGAGCGCCGCGCGCTGGCGCTGCGCGACCACGTCGTCGAGGTGCGCGGCTCGGGGACGAGGCTCGGTATCGACGACGCGGTCAAGGCCTTGGAAACGGACCCGGCTGCCTTCAGCCCCGGGGCGCTGCTGCGACCGCTGGCCCAGGACCACCTGCTGCCCACCGCCGCCTACGTCGGCGGGCCCTCCGAGATCGCCTACCACGCCCAGGTGGTGCCGGCCTACCGGCACTTCGGGATCCCGCGCCCGCTGCTGTTTCCCCGCCCGGGTCTGACCCTGGTCGAGGCGGGGCCGGCGCGGGCCCTGGAAGCCGAGGGCCTGAGCCTGCGGGACCTGGAGCCCGACCCCGAGAGCCTGCTGGCGCGCTGGGCACAAGAGGCGTACCCGGAGGTGGAGGCGGCGTTCTCCCGTGCCCGCGAACGGCTGGAGACGGGGCTGCAGGGGGTCGAGGAGGTCCTGGCCGGGCTGGACCCCACCCTTCGGGCGGCGGCCAGCGGGGCTCGGGGGCGTGCGCTGCACCAGCTCGAGACGCTGCAGGAGAAGTCCACCCGGGCCCTCAAGAAGCGCGACCAAACCCGGGCCGACCGGCTGCGCCGCTCGCGGGATGCCCTGTTCCCGGGAGGCGGGCTCCAGGAGCGGGGGCTGGGGCTGATCGGGCTGCTGGCCCGCCACGGGCTCGGCGTGCTCGAGCACGTCGGCTCGGAGATGGACCCCTGGGCGCGTGGCCACCAGGTCCTCTACCTGTGAGGGTCCGAGCATGAGGATCGGGATCGCCTGCTACCCCACGGTCGGGGGCTCGGGGGCGGTGGCCACGGCGCTGGCCCGTCAGCTCGCGCTCCGCCACCACACCGTGCACCTGTTCTCCTACCGGCTGCCGCTCGGCCTCGGCGAGCTCAACGGAGACGTGACGTTCCACACCATCGACACCTCCTCCTACGGCGTCTTCGAGCACCCACCGCAGGACCTGGCGCTCGCGGCGAAGATGGCCGAGGTAGCCACCGAGTGCGGGATCGACCTGTTCCACGTCCACTACGCGATCCCGCATGCCGTCGCCGGCTTCCTGGCCCGCGAGATGCTCGGCCCGTCGGGGCCCAGGCTGATCACCACGCTCCACGGGACCGACGTCACGCTGGTCGCCGAGGACCGCTCCTTCGCGGCCATCACCCGCTTCGGGATCGAGCGCTCGGACGGGGTCACCGCGGTCTCGGAGTTCCTGCGACGCCAGACCGAGGAGCAGCTCGGGATCCGCCGACCGATCGAGGTGATCCCGAACTTCGTCGACGTCAGCCGCTGCTGTCCGTCTCGGGCCCGCGCCGACCCCGCCGCCTTCGCCGAGCCGGGGGAGAAGATCCTGCTCCACTGCTCGAACTTCCGCCCCTCGCGGCGGGTGCTGGACGCGGTGCGGGTCCTGGAGCGGGTCAACCAGGAGCTGCCGGCCCGCCTGCTGATGATCGGCGACGGGCCGGAGCGGGCCGCCGCCCACGCCCTGGCCCGCCGGCTGGGAGTGGCCGAACGGGTGCGCTTCCTGGGGCAGCACGAGGCGACCGCGGACATTACGGCGATGTCGCACGTCTTCCTGATCCCGTCCGAGCTGGAGTCCTTTGGCCTGCCGGCGCTGGAGGCGATGGCCTGCGCGGTGCCCGTGATCGGCACCGACGCCGGCGGCCTCCCCGAGCTGGTGCAACACGGGGAGACCGGCTACCTGCTGCCGGTCGGCGACATCGAGCAGATGGCCTCCTGCGCCCTCGAGATCCTGCGGGACGAGGAGAGGCGGCGGGAGATGGGCCAAGCCGGTCGCCGCCGAGCCGCGGCCCTGTTCGGCGTCGACCGGACCGTCACCCGCTACGAGGAGTTCTACCAGCGGGTGCTGTCGGCCTGAGCAGCCCTCCCCGTCAGTGAGCCCGGCGCCTGGGCCAGAGAGCGGCGGCCTGGTGCTCGCTCGGCGCTCCTACTCGACGATGGTGATCACCGCATCGTCGAAGGCGACGCGCGTCACTCCCGACGAGATGCCACCGGCGCGCACGCCGACCATGCCGTGATCGAAGCGGCCGTCCTGGGCCGAGAGGACCTCCTCGCCGTTGACGAAGAAACGCAGCTCGTTGCCGATGCAGTCGAGCCGGAGGTTGTTGGTTCCCTCGCGCCACAGTCCGGGGCGTTCGATGCTGGACAGGATCTTCTGGTCCCCGTCGGCGTACAGGCCGAGCCGGGCCTCCCCCTCGCCGTCGACGTCGGCAAAGTAGATCCCGCGGTGCTCGCCGTCGCCAAACTGGCGGCAGGACAGGCCGATCGGGGAGCCGTCGGGCCCCGAGAGCTTGGTCGCCTCCACCTCGAACCGGGCGTCTGTGAAGTCACGTGCCCCGTACCTGCCTTCCGAGCCGACGTACTCGTCGGCGTCGTTGTCGGCCGACAGCACGTAGGCACCGTCCACGTAGTCGGCGGTGCGCGCACCGCTGTCGCGCCGGGTCCAACCGCTCGACGGCGCGGAGAAGTCGTCATGGATCACGTTGCGGGCCCCCGGGCCTCCGGCCGGTGACGCGCTCGGGGCCTTCGCCGCCGTGTCCGAGTCTCCCGCTCCCCCGTGGCCGCAACCTGACACGAGAGCGCCGCAAAGCACGACGCTCGCCCCCAACATCCACCGTCCCGCGCTGCCCATCCGCTTCTCCTCCTGGTTCGACGTCCTACAAGCATGATGCCACGGCGAGCGGATCGACGACCACGATGCCAATACCCGGACCCAGTCTGGCGGCTCTAGGGAGACTCCGGCAATGGGGCGAACGAGGCCGGGTCCAGCAAGTCGATCTCGCGGCCTTCGGGGGTCCGCATCAGGAGCGTGTCGAACCTCCAGCGCCCGGCGCGCTTCTCGGCCGTGGCGTAGATCCGGGCCGAGCCGCGCGGGCCCGAGACAGGGATGGCGATGTCGGCCTGGCCGGACGGGCCGGTGGTCTCGATACTCCCGGAGATCATCCAGCCGACCTCGAGAGGCGACCCCAGCGCGTCGGTCACGCGCGGGTCCTTCTCGGCGCGGGCCAGGGCCTCGCGGTAGACGTCCGAGGACTTCACCACGCTGGTGACCAGAAGGAAGATCGCACCCACGAAAGCGGCGAACGCGAGCAGCATGCCGAGGCAGCCGATCGGTATCAGCCAACCCCAGTTCCGGGCCAGCCAGGGGCGCTTCTTCTCGGTCGTCTGTTCGGTCATGGCCTCCCATCATCCCACGCCGGGCGTTCCATCTGTCGAAGCCCTTCGAGCGGGCGCCCCCGTGCTCAGCCGGGACGCCACAAGGCAGGCCCTTCCGCCTGAAGGAAGCCCATGTCCCGCGTCCCCCGACCCGTCGGGGCAGCTCCGATTCCGGTGCTGTCGACCGAACCCGCTCAGCCGAGCAATATCTTGCGCATCTCGCCCTCGGGATCATCGACCATGCGGCAGACATCGTCGAAGACCATCGTCTGGCACCGAGCCGGATCGAATGAAGCCCAGGGCAAGCCGGGCTGGCTGGGATCACCCGTGCGGGCGAAGCGGGCCCAGGCGGTGGCCATCTTCGTCGCCAGCGCCTGCGCTTGCGGCCCGTTGCCCGTACCCTGTGCGCAGCGCCTGGTGTTGTCGAAGCAGAAGGCAAGCTCCGCCGTGTGCCACGCACCCGCATCCTCCAGCATCGGTGACGGCCAGGTGAAGTACCAGGCGAACACCGGCGCGCCCTTCTGGTCGCACTTCATCGTGGCCATGCGCGTGACGTTGTTGCGCATTCCGAGGCCGTTCAGCCCGCGACCGCTGCACATGTAGGACAGCGTACGAATGCTCTTCTCCGGATGCGCCTTCTGGAGCCCCGCGACCAGCGCCGTGGCCTTGGCCTCGCCGTAGCTCTTGGTGAGGGTGGCCAGCCACTCCGCCTCGGTTGGCCGGGAACGCATGGAGTTCCCCTCTTCGCTCACCGAGCCCATGAGCATCGGCACGTTCTTCGAGATCTCGGGGGCACCGTCGAAGAAGGACCGCATGGTGATGATGCGGTCGTCGAGGGTTGGCCCCCAACCGACGCGCGGCGCAGAACCCGGTCCCCAGGAGCCACGTGGCGGGTTCATCTCGGCCGCCACGGCGATGCCGGTCTCGTTAAGCCCGGCCCATTCCATCTTCTGGAGGTCGGTGATGTCGTTGACGCCGAGCTTGGCGATGACCCGCTTGGCATACTCCCCGGACTGCTCGCTGCTGGGGATGTTGCCGCCGCCACCCGACTGCGCCGACGCGCGATGGACGAGACCCTCTGCCGAAGGCATCCCCAGCAACGTGGTCACCTTGGATCCGCCGCCCGACTGGCCGTAGATCATGACGCAGCTCGGGTCGCCGCCGAAGCTGGCGATGTTCTCCCGGACCCAGCCAAGCGCCGCCACCAGGTCGGTCATGCCGACGTTCATCGAATCGGCATACGCCGACCCGCCGAGCGAGGACACGTCGAAGAACCCGAGGATGTTGAGGCGGTGATTGACCGTCACGGACACGACGTCGTGATGGCGGGCCATCTGCGCCCCGTCCTGCGAGGCGAGCTCGTAGGCCGAGCCGAAGAAGTAGCCGCCGCCGTGGAGATAGACCATCACCGGGCGCTTGCCGGTCAGGCTCGGTGTCCAGACGTTCACCTTGAGCATGTCCTCGCTCTGCCAGCCGTCGGTCCACTGCTGAAGGAACGTCTGCTCGCTCGACCAGTCATGCAGGCGCTGCGGGCAGTTGGGTCCATAGGTCAGGGCCGGGTACTCGTCCGCCCACGGCGTCGGCGGCTTGGCCGGAAGCCACCGGTTCTCGCCCCCCGTGCTCGCGCCATACGGGACGCCTTTGAAGGTCAGGACGCCATCCTCGACATAGCCGCGCACCTTCCCGTATTGCGTGCTGGCGACCGCCGAACGCGGTGTGGAGCAGGTTCCCGAAGTCCCTGGCGCTGCCGGCCTGGGGCTGTCGGCAGCGTGGGCGGCTCCCCCCAGTGCGGCTCCCACGCCCGCCGAAGCGGAGAGAAGCAGAACCTGACGACGATGGAGCTTGTTGCCATCCCGAGGATTCGATTCGGACATTGCGTCTCCTCTCTCGCTAGTGGCCCATCGGCCGCGGCCGACCCCGAAGGGCTTCTACCTTCCCCGCCCGGCGCGGCGCCGGTTCGGCTGCGTTGGCGGCGGTGACCGGACACAGTATATGGGCGCCGGAGGGCGTCTTGTGGGCGCCCAAGGGCGCCACATGCGACGCTCCCACGGTCAGATACAATCGACCGCGCAGTGGGGGCCTTCTACGGGTCGTTCCACGTCAGGTCGGCCGACCGCGAGGCCATCCTTCGCGAGTTGGCCGCAATCGCGTCGAGCGCCAACGTCCGCTTTCTCGTCGCGCCGGCAACCGGACCGTGGACCGCCGTGTACCCTTCCGGTGCTGGCCAGGACTTCGCGGTATCGCGACAGGTCGCGGGCGCGCTGGGGTGCGACATCATCCACGTGCTGCTGCACGACGAAGACGTGTTCGCCTTCGAGCTGCACCGCGGCGGTCTGTTGGTGGACCGCTTCAGCTCCTGCCCCGACTACTTCGGCGAGGGGGCGGCGGAGGAACGCGCTGGACTCGCCGGCCGGCCCGAGCTGCTCACGGATCTCCTGATTCCGGGGGCGACAGTCGAGGGCGTCGCCGCAGCCATGCGGCTATCCGAGCCGCCGTCCGTCGGGGGGCTGCTGAAGCGAGGGCGCTTTCCTGCCGCGAACCAGCTGGTGAGCTTGGCCCGGGCGCTAGGGCTCGGGTCCGTCGAGACGAGCTACGAGGAGTTGCGGGAGGGTCGCCGACGCAGCTTCGAGCATGTCCCCAGTCTCGCGCCCGAGCGCGCCCGCAGACGCGCGGCGGCGGCGCAGGTGGCCGCACGCCGACGCGGGCTGGTGCAGGCCGGCTTGCTGCTCAGCAGCGAGCAGCGCAGGGCCGACGCTCTCTTCGGACCCCAGCCGGTCGTCTGTGCTGCGCCCGAGGGCGGCTTCCTCGTCTCTTGGCGCGACGGCGTGCCCTCCAGTGCGGTCCCGCTGCTGCACTACCGTGCGCCCTGGAGCACGCCCGTCGAGGTGGGAATCGCGATCGGCGGCGGTTTGAATGTCATCGCGCCGAGCCCGTCGGGAGCTCGTCTGGCCTTCGGTCATGCCTTCGGCCAGTGGCTGCTGCAGGTGTTCTCACTGCGCGAGAGCCGCCTCGTGGCCGAGGTCCCGCTGCCACGCGCGGCCGAGCACGTCAGCTTCTACGGGGAGGATCGGGTGCTCTGCCGCTCGCAGGGCGAGCTGCTGGTCGTTTCCGTGCCCGAGGGCCGCGTCACGGATCGCCGGCCGGTCGGCTACGGCAAGGCGTGTGCGGCACACCCCGATGGTGAGCACCTGCTGGCGGACGACTCGCACGAGGGCGCGCTGGTCCTGTTCTCTCTCCACGACCCGGCGGCCCGCCGGGCACTTCTGACGGCCCGTCACGATCTGGCCGACTGGAGGCGCCGGGCGGGCGCGGGTGAGCCGGTGGCCGGGTTCCACCCGGCCGAGGCGCCGGAGACCCTCGTGTTCACGCGCGACGGCTCCTTTCTGCTCATGGCGGCCGCGGAGGGCGTTCGGATCTATCGCTGGCACGACGTGCTCGCCGCCGGGCACCACCTGCCGCCGCCGGTGGCTGCGGCCGAAAGCCGGCTGGTGGAGGTGTCCGAGGGCAACTGGCTGCGCCACACCTACGACCTCGACTTCGACGAGGCGAACCGCAGCGTGCTGTTCAGCGGCCTCGAGGGGCGGGTGCGCTCTCTCGGGCTCGACGGGAGCGAGCGTGAGCTCCTCGAGATGCCGGGCGCTCCGCCACTGCTTCGCGTGGTCCTTTCCGCCGACGGCGAGCACGTCGCGACTGTCTCGTTCCCGGGCCTCTTCCAGCGCGGCCGACGACGGGCTCCGCCGCGGCTCGAAGTCTGGGACCGAGAACGGCTGGTGGCCAACGCCGTCGTCCCGCACGAACCGTGAAGCCCATGCGGACTGGCCCGATCGCGCCTTGGCCCGCGGCGGCGCTGTGGTCCGGCGGGGGACGTCAGTCGCCGGCCGGCTGTGACCGCGTCGCGGCGAGGACGGCGCCGGCCGAGTAGGCGGCGAACTCGGGGGCGTACATCGACTGGACCGTCGCCGGACCGACCCGGAAGGCGCCGGCCATGGCCACCCGCAACCGGTACTTGAACGTGTACTCGCCCGCCGGGAGGGCCTCGAAGAAGAAGTTGCTGCCGCTGTCCCGGACCTCCTCGTACCAGCCGATGCCCAGGTCCCACTTGTACCGTGAGACCTGGGAGACCGGCTCCAGGCCGGCGGCCCGCGGGTCGCGCAGGTGGACGTACTCGGCGGCGTGGCGGGCCCGCAGCGAGAGGTGGACCTCCACCTCGTCGCCGACGCGGAGCACGTCCCCCTGCTCGAGCGCAACGAGAGCCGGCCCGTCCTGCCGGTCGACCCGACGGAAGTAGCTCCGGCTCACCGAGAGCAGGTCTCCGGATCCGGACTCCGGCAGGCGGTCCGTGGAGAAGCGCCAGGTCGCCGAGGCGAACGCGAGGCCCTGGCTCTCCTTCTCCACCACCACCGTGCCATCGGTCTGTGGGTCGAGCTGGTCGCCCGCCAGGACGATCTGCTGCTTGCGGTCGAGGTCGGCCTCGGGCTCGAAGACGAACCGGGTCGTCTCGCGCCGTCCGACCGTCACGTCCACCGTCTCGCGCACCCCCAGGGCGCCTTCGCCCCGCAGGTAGTAGGCCAGGGCGTAGAGCACCTCGGCGGTGGCCCGCGTCGACTTCCAGTGGTTGAGCTTCTTGTTGAGGAACAGCCACTGGACCAGGCCCTCGCGCCGTCCGTCCTTGGGGGCGAGCTCGGAGAGGGTCCGCAGGGCGAAGGCGTGGCTCTCGATGGTGTCGTTGTACCAGAGCCAGGCCCGCTCCTCGGGGGCCCAGTAGGTGCCCAGGTCGGGGTCGGTCTTGGCCGAGTCCATGACGCTGTCGAAGACCAGGCGGGCGTCGGCGTCTCGTCCGGCGCGCTTCAGGGTCAGGGTCAGATAGGCCTTGAGGTACGGCGAGTGCTCGCGCCAGTGCCGGAACGAGAAGTCGAGCATCTCGCCCCGCTCCTGGTCGGTGAAGACGCCGCCCGTCCACGAGGTGTCCGGGTAGCTGGAGAGGACGTAGTTCAGGAAGGTGATCCACTCCCAGCAGCAGTCCTCGCGCATGGCCCGCCTTGCCCACTCGTCGAGGTAGTGCCGGTGCAGGTAGCTCCAGGCCTTCTGCACCACGTCCTTGGGCGCCTCGACGCCGAACTCCAGCCCCTTGGCGAAGCCGTGGACCACGTAGAGGGTCATGTAGGGCGAGGGGGGGCCGCCGGGGAACCAGGGGAAGGCGCCGAGCGAGGTCTGGGCCTTCTCCAGCCGGAGGAGGGCCGTCTCGCGGTTGGCCTTGGCCACCCGGGGATCGAGGACGTCGACCAGCGGCAGACCGGTCTCCCTCCCGCCCTTCGCCTCCTGCAGCCAGGGCGTCTCCTCGAGCGCCAGCTTGCGGTTGGGATCGGGAGCGTCCCAGGTCTCGAGGCGGGTGTCCCGGGTCGAGAGCTGCTTCGCCCAGCCCTTCACCGCCGGGTACTGGTCGTAGAGGCTTTCGACGATGCCGGTGGAGAGGAAGCGGTTGAGGGTCTGCTCGGTGCACTCGTAGGGGTAGTGGACCAGGTACGGCAGCGCCTGCAGCACGCCCAGGAAGAGCTGGCCATCCACCGTGACCACGAGCTGCTCGTCGAGACGGCTCGGGTCGTCGGTCTCGGCCATCTCGGGGAACGAGAGCGTCCGCCGGGCGCCCGGCTTCAAGGCCACGAAGCGCGACTGGGTGAGGTGGAGCCGGCTCGGCAGGAGCGGCAGCGGTCGCAGCTCGCCGTCCGAGGTGTCGCCGGATCGGGCCACCACCTTGACGGCGACGGACCCGACCCGCCGTGGCGCGCGCAGGCGGAAGGTCACGTCGGCGCCCGCTCCTGCCGCGACCCGGAATGGCTGCGGCTTCCCGACCAGGCCGAACTCGGCGGCCAGGCTCTCCTCGGTCTCGGGATCCGTGACCTCGAGCGTGACCTCGCCCGCCATCTCTCGGTCCGAGGCGTTGTTGACCACCACCTTCAGCTCGGCCTGGTCGCCTTCCCTCAGGAAGCGCGGCAGGTAGGGGCGCACCATCAGGTCCTTCACCGATCGGGTCTCGCGCTTCAGCGAGCCGCCCTTGAGGTCGGTGGTCACGGCGTGGACCCAGACGTTCCACGAGGTCACGCTGTCGGGGACGGTGAGCTCGATGGTGGCGACGCCCTCGGCGTCCAGCAGCAGGTGGGGCTCCCAGAAGGCGGTCTCCGAGAAGTCGGAGCGGAGCGGGACGGGCTCCGGACCGTCCTCCAGGGGTATCCCCTCGGCGGCATCCGCTTCGGACTTCGCCGCGAGCACGCTCACCGTCTCCTTCGTCTCGGCGAAGGCAGCCGCAGGCTCGGGGAGAGCGTTGTGGAGCATCCTCTGCGGCATGGCCGAGTCTTGGGCCAGCATCACGCCGCCCGCGACCCCTCCCTCGACGCCACGCCGCCGACCCAGACCGCCGATCCCGTAGCCCGAGTACGCCTTGACCCGGTCCCCAACCAGGCTTGGACCCGACGGGACCAGGGCGAGGCCCTGGTCCCACGACCAGGCCACCCGCCCCAGTCCCAGGTTGCTGCGGATCGGTCCGACACCGGTCCAGTTCGGGTAGAGGCTCGGCACCGACGGTGGGTTGTGCGGCTCGAAGCTGTCGAGGCTGCGGTCGTACATGTACGCCAGCAGCTCGGCGGCACGCAGGTCGGCGGCCTCTCCCTTCACCTTCACCCGCCACGTCTCACGGCTTCCGGGTCGGATCTTGTCGCGGAAGGTGGCGAACTCGAGCGACAGCTCCCGGTCGTCCCACGGCACGAAGACGGTCTGGGAGGTGGTCAAGAACTGGTGGTCGCGCACCGCCGTCAGGGTGAGGCCGAACCCGCCCCGGTCCTTCTCGGCCACCGGGATCTCGAGAAGGGAGTCTCCGCCGCTCTTCAGCAGGCGCCGGTCGACCCGTCGGCCTCCACGCCAGACGTCGAGGGTCAGCGGCTGGCCCTCGAGACCGGAGTGGACGAGGAGCCGGGCCACGCCGCCGACCGGCACGGTCGTCGACTCGGCCAGCATCACCAGGGGCAGGGCCAGGGGCGTGCGCTCGGCAGCCACGATCAGGTCCTGGGTGGTCTCGTAGCGGCCGCCGTAGCCGTCCACCGTCTCGTAGTGGAGGCGGTAGGCGCCGGCCGCCAGCTTCGGAAGCTGGACCGATGCCTTCCCCTGCTCGCCGTGGGTCAGTCGGCCTCGGGCCTTCTCGTCGCCGTCTCTCCAGGAGTCCAGGATGGCCGAGTAGGCGGGTGCGGTCTCCCAGCGGGCCCGCTGGCGGTCGCCGGGGGTGTGGAAGGCCTCCTCGGAATCGAGCGGCCGGGGCTGGTCGGCGGGCAGCAGCGCTCTGTCGGGCTGCCTCAGCGTCACCAGGCGCCAGGAGCCCTCACCCGGGCGGCCGACGCCGTCGAGATCGCTCCGGACGATGCTCACCGTCGCGGCCTCTTCGGCACGCAGGAAGGGCGCCGGCGGGTGGATGGCCGCTTCGATCGACACCAGCCCCAGCCGGAACGCCCGCGTGGCCGTCCGGGTCTCGCCGCCCTCGTCGGTGACGTCGGCGGTCACCGAGTAGCGGTAGGTGACGTCCTTCCCGTCCTCGCCCGCCTCCGGGGTGAAGGTGAAGCGGAAGCGGCCATCGCTCTCGAGCGAGGCGGCGCCGGCGGCGATCGTCTGGCTTCCCCTCGAAGCCGAACGATACCCCCAGTACCCCCACCACCACGGATAGACCGGCTCCCGGACCACCCGCCACTTCACCTCCCCGCCAGCCACGGGAAGGCCGAAGTAGTAGCGGGCGTCCCCCTGGAGAGTGGCCGGCCGGTTCAGCCGCAGGGCCTGCTCGGGCTCGAGGAGCTTCGCCTCGAAGGTGGGACGCTTGTACTCCTCGACCCGGACGCTGCTCTGTCCTTGCGCGGAGGAGCGCAAGATCCATCGGCCCAGCAACCTCCCCGAAGGGATGGGGATCTCGCCGGACGCCGACCCGAAGCGGTTGGTGGTCAGGCTCACCGTCTCCACGGTCTGGTTGTTGGCGTCGACCAGGGAGACCGACACTGGCTGCTCGGGGAGGGTGGCGAAGCGGGCCGACTCGCCGCCGCCGCGGAAGACGATGACCTTGAAGCGCAGCGTCTGCAGGGGGCGGTAGATGCTGCGGTCGGTGTAGAGGAGGCTCCGGGTCTGTTCCTTAGGGCGGGTGTCGCGCCAGAACTGCACGAAGGAGGTGTCGATGGCGACGTCGGCGCCGTGGCGGGCGACGATGAAGTGGCCGTACCTCTGGCGAGCGGCGCTGGGCCGGAAGGTCACCACGCCGCGGGCCGGCGTGGTGAGCGTCGCCTCTCGGGCGTGGCCCTTCTGCCAGTCCGCCCGGTACAGGGTCACCTCGGCCCCGGCCACCGCTTCGCCGGTCGCACCCGAGACCACGCTCACCTCGACCCCGCCCGCTTCCTGCCGGGTCAGCAGGACCAGGTCGCCGACCACGAGGTTGACCGCCTGCAGTCGGTTGTTCTCC
>CAZNNH010000016.1:35970-43139 GCA_964574335.1 uncultured Acidobacteriota bacterium
CGGCCAGCGTCGCCTGTCCCTCGGCCCACCAGGGCAGGTCGCGGAACGCCGGCAGACGCTGCTCGAGGTCGGCGCGGATCCGGGCCCGCTTGGTGGCCGCGGCGAAGGCGTCGTGCAGGCGCCGGGCCCGGGTGAGCCGCGCCTCGAGGGCTGCCTCGCGTCGGCCCTCGCTCCGGTGCCACGCCTCCAGGTCGTCGAGGACGGCGCCCATCAGAAGCAGCGGGTGGACCTTCGCCTCGCCCTGCAGGAGCTTCGACGAGGCGGCCGGGTCGCCGCTCAGCAGGGTCTCGAAGTCGAGCCGGAACAGGTCGTTCGACTCGGCCGGGCTCCAGAGCGAGGAGTCGGCCAGGAGCTCCACGAACAGGTAGCTCACCGCGTCGCGCAGGGTGCCGCGCACCCTGGCGGGGTAGCTGTTGGGCTCCAGGAAACGGGAGAGGCGGCTCACCGGGAGCGAGCCCAGCTCGGCCCGAAGGTCCCACGCCTCCAGGAAGACGCGCCGGGCCTCGGCCGCGATCTGGTCGGCGGTCCAGGCCTTGAGGTCGACCTCTCCCTTCGCCTCGACCGGCTCCCGCTGTCGGATCTCCCAGGAGTAGGCCCGTACGTAGCTGACCAGCGAACGTCCGTACACGAGGTCCAGGGCCGCGCGCTGGAGCGGATCCTCCGGCCAGGGCTGCTCCCGCAGGAACCGCACCGCCGTCTCGTAGCCGTGCAGGGCCGTCCGGAGCGCCGTCTCCTCGCAAAGCGCCCGGGCCCAGTCCTCGGCGTCGCCCCGAGCCTGCGCCGCCTCCCGGATCCGGGCCACCACCTCGGCGGCGGCCTCCAGCTTCCGCTCGCCGATCAGGCGCTCGACCAGCTTCCAGTCGGCGGCGGCGGGCGGTTCGGCGGGCGTCACGTGGGTCCCCTCCGGCGGGCGCTGGGCTCGAGTCGAGCCGGCCAGCAGCATGAGTGCGGCGAAGAGGCTCGTCAGGAGGACGAGCCCACGGGAGAGACGGCGGCTGGGTCGCATCATGTCCCTCCTACGTGCCGGAGCGGGCTCATATTCCGGGGGCTCGCCGCCCCCTTTCGGGGGACACGATCCGGATTCGTCCCCTTTCGGGGGACACGATCCGGATTCGCTCGCGGACCGGACGAATCCGGTCATGTCCCCAAGCCGGCTACGGTGCGGCAAAGAGCTCGCGGTTCTCGAGCACCCAGGCGTGGAGCCGCGACAGCCCCTGTTCGACGGAGACCCGCGGCCGCCAGCCGAGCTCGTTGCGGGCCCGGGTGACGTCGGCCACGAACACCCGCTGGTCCCCGGGGCGCCAGTCGCCGTACCCCACCTGCATCCGCCGGCCGTTCAGGCGCGAGAGCCGCTCGACCAGCTCGCGCAGCGAGAGCACGTTCTCGGGACCGCCGCCGACGTTGTACACCCGGCCGGCCGCCGCCTCGATCCGCTCGACCGCCGCCTGGTAGGCGTCCAGCAGGTCGTCGACGAACAGGACGTCGCGCACCTGGCAGCCGTCGCCGAAGATGGTGACCGGCGCCTGCTGGATGCTGCGGATGGTGAACCAGGCCACCCAGCCCTGGTCCTCGACCCCAAACTGCCGGTAGCCGTAGATGCAGGACTGCCGGAAGACGACGGTGCGCAGCCCGTAGATGCGGGCGTAGTCGCGGACGTACTGGTCAGCCGCGCCCTTGGAGCAGCCGTAGGGCGAGTGGAAGTCCAGGCCCCGCTCCTCGGAGCAGCCGCCCGGCAGGTCCGCGTAGCTCCAGCGCTCGCCCACCTTCTCGATGCGCACGTCCTCCATGCCCCCGTAGACCTTGTTGGTGGAGGCGTGGACCAGGATCGCCGCCGGCGCGTGCCGGCGGATCGCCTCGAGCAGGTTGAAGGTGCCGAGGGCGTTCTCCCGGAAGTCGCGGCGGGGATCGGCCACCGAGGTGGTGACCGCCACCTGTCCCGCACAGTGGACCACCGCCTCGGGCCGGTAGCGGGCGACGAGCGCCTCGAGGGCAGCGGCCTCGCACACGTCGGTCGGCTCGGTGACGATCGCGTGGTCGGACTGCAACCAGGCCGCGTTGCGACGGCTGCCGACTCGGGAGAAGTTGTCCAGGCAGAGGACCTCGTGGCCCTGGCCTCGCAGCCGCGCCGCGGCGTTGCAGCCGATGAAGCCCGCCCCGCCTGTGACCAGGTATCGCACGCCTCGGGCCACCTCCCTCCCCAAGAGCGGGTCAGTCTAGCCCACGTGGCGTGAGGGCACCAAGCGGTGCGGCGGCCCGTCAGGCCCGGAGCAGCTCCTTGTAGACCTCCACGGTGCGGCGCGCGATGCTCCTCCAACTGAAGCGCTCCGCCACCCGAAGCCGCCCTTGGCGCCCCATCTGGACCCGCAGCCCGGGCTCGAGCAGGACCCGCTCCAGAGCTGCGGCGAGGGCGTCCACGTCGTGCGGCTCGACCAGCAGCCCGCTCCGGCCAGGCTCGACCTTGTCCGGGATGCCGCCGGCCCGGCTGGCCACCACCGCCAGCGAGTGCGCCATCGCCTCCAGGGTGACGATGCTGGAGCCTTCGTAGTGGGTGGCGTGGACGAACACGTCGGCCCGCTCGTAGTAGGCGTGGAGCAGCGGCAGCTCGCGCACCCAGCCGGCGAAGAAGACGTGGTCGCCGAGCCCTGCCACCCCCCGGATGCGGGCCTCCATCTCGTGGCGCAGGCTGCCGCCGCCGAGCACCAACCAGGCCCAGTGGGGAGGCAGCACGCCCTTGCGGTGGAGGCGCACCAGCGCCTCCAACACGTCGGCGAACCCCTTGTAGCGCTCGAGCCGCCCCACCGAGATCATCACCGGCGCGGCGTCTCCCAGGCCGGGCAGGGCCTGGGCCAGCACCGCCGCCGGGTCGCGAGGCGTCACCTGCTCGATCTCCTCGATGTCGACGCCGTTCGGGAGCAGCACCACCCGGCCCGGATCCACGCCCAGGAAGCGCGGCAGCTCGTCGATCAGCACCTCGTCGGTGGCCACCACCCGATCGGCCAGTGCCGCCGCCTCCCGTGACAGACGTCGGAGGCGGGTCAAGGCCAGCCGCTTGAGACCCCGCGTCTTGTGCTCCTCCATCCCCTGCGGGTTCAGGACCACCGGCGCCCGTAGCGACGGGTCGCGGCGGCGGCGGCGCAGATAGCCGAGCACGGCCATCCCCTGGGCGTCGATCACGTCGACGTCGCCGCTCCGCACCTGCTCGGCCAGGCGCTCGCCCAGGCGCTCGGCAAAGCCGGGGTAGTTCACGGTGCGGTCCAGGACCCGGCCGTGCCCGCCCACCGCGAACCGCCGATACGGCGCCGTCACCACCCGCCCCGGGAAGGGACGGTCATGCTGGGGCGGGCGCGTGAAGAGGATCGGCTGGTGTCCCAGGGCCTGAAGCTGGGTGGCCAGGTGATAGACCGCTCGCTCCATCCCACCGGGCTCGTGGAGCGGGTGGGCGCCGCGCGCCACCAGCGCGACCTTCAACGGTCGCTCGTCGCCAGCGTCTCCCAAGCCCGACCTTCAGTACTCCGGGTCCGGCAGGCTGAGGTCGGACTCCAGCTCGAAGGCCAGCAACTGCTCGGCGGGCAGCTCGACCTCGTCGCCCGAGGTCGCCAGCACCACCGCGCCGCCGGTGGCGGCCCCCACCGCGCCGCCGATGGCGGCCCCCTTCTTCCCGCCCAGGATCGCGCCGATCACAGTGCCGGCACCGGCGCCGATCCCGACCTTCTTGGCGTCCTGACCCTTGGTCGGATTGGCCTCGATCACGATGGTGCTGGTGGTGAGCGCGTGGCGGCGGCGACCGAGCTCCAGCTCCTGAAGCGTGAGCGACAGCCGGGCCACGCCCTTCACTTTGCCGGAGGGCCTGGCCTCGACCACCCTGCCGACCAGGTGGCTGCCCTTCGGCGCCACGACACGGCCCTGCACGACGAGGTCCCGCCCCAGCACGGCGGCGAAGTCGTCTCCCGAGGCGTTCGTCTGGCTGCTCAGGGGCTGGTCGAGATACACCTCGATCGCTGTCCCGGCGGGCAGCTTCACGTTCCGGGGAGGGCGCGGGGTGGCGGGCACCGCCGGTGGCGTGGGCGGCGTCGGCACGACCCCCGGCTGGGGAGGCGCAGGGATCGACGGCGGCGCCGGGATGGCGGGCACGGACGGCAGAGCCGGCGGCGCCTTCGGTGCGGGACGGGACGGGACGTCGGGCGGCGAGGGCGGCTTGGCCTCGCCAGCCTGCTCGGCCTCGTCACGCTCGGCGTGAGCCTGGGGGGCAGGCGCGGCCGACGCCGGCGGTGCCTCCATGGATCCTGCAGGCTCTTCAGGCATCCCGCCCGCCTCCGCAACCGGCGGCTCGCCACCCGCCTCGAAGCCCCGCTGCTCCGCCAGCATCTCGCCGATGGTTGACCCGAGGGGGAGCTGCTCGCCGAGGCCCTTCCGCTCCCGATAACGATCGAGGAGGCGTACCTCCTCTCCGGTCAGCTCCGCGCCGTCGTTGACGCGCTCGGCCAGGGCGGCGCGGTTCGCCGCGGTGATCCGGACGTCGCGGATGTCCGCCTTCTGCTCGGTGCAGGCCCACGACAGGCCCGCCAGGACCAAGACCGCCGCCACCCGTACTCTCATCCCGTCCTCCTCGAGGAGGCCCTTCGCCTGGCCATGGGCGCCTCCCCTGTCTCCATGCTAGACGTCGCGCTCACCGCCACACGTGACCCGTCTCACTCGCCGGCCGGCTCGACGTCGCGGGCACAGCGGAAGCCGACCGCCATGTCGCGCCAGTTGGCGGGGAGGGCGTTTCTGTAGTCGACGCGGTTGCAGAACGGCCCTGAATGCCACCCTCCTCCACGGAAGACCCGGAAGCGACCCCGTTCGGGGCCACGCGGGTCCCGGGTGGGGGAGGCCCGGTAGTAGTCGGCTCCATAGTAGTCGGCCACCCATTCCGAGACGTTGCCGGCCATGTCGAAGAGCCCGTACCCGTTGGGCGGGAAGCTGCCGACCGGCCGGGTTCCCTGATGCTTCCCCTGGTGGGCATAGTTGGCGACCTCGGGGGTGACCTCGTCGCCGTTCGGGTAGCTCTTGCCCACGAGGCCACCGCGGGCCGCCCATTCCCATTCGGCCTCGGTGGGCAACCGCTTGCCCCTCCACTCTGCGAACGCGCTGGCCTCGCGGAAGCTGACGCCGACCACGGGATGGTCCGGGAAGTCGGGACCGGAGTGGAAGGCCGGCATCCCCCAGAGCTCGGGGAGCTCCGCTCCCGTCGCCTGACAGAAACGATGATAGGCGGCGTTCGTGACCTCGTGCCGGTCGAGCAGGAACGGGCTCACCAAGACTCTGTGGATCGGGCTGTCGAAGGTGTCGTTCACGCGACCCATCGCCAGCTCGCCACCGGGGATCCTCACCATCTCGGGGTCGGGCACCGGCTGCGAGGAGGTGGGCCCCTGCACGAGGGCCGGGACCGGTCCGCCGAGCAGCAGCGCCAGCAGCAGCGTGGCTTGCCTCATCTCCCCTCCCCTTCGGCCTCGAGATCCTCGCCGCCGGCCAGCGCGAAAGCCACCAGCGTCTCCCCGGACGGCACTCCTCGCTTCTCGAGCTGGCAGAGTATCTCGTCTTCCAGGTGGTCGGAGTCAACCTCCACCCGACAGCCGTCGACCTCATCGGATGAGGCGCCCGCGAAGCAGAGCCGGCAAGGCGGCAGGTCCTCGCCGCCGATCCGGACCGGAGGCCCGAACGTTCGGCAGCTCATGGGTCGGAGCTCGTAGAGGTCGCACCCGCCGGTCTCCGGGTCGAGCGCCGGGCACGGCAGCGCGGAGTGCCGGGCCAGGTAGGCCTCTCGGCGGCTCTCGTCCTCGTCGAGCTGGTGTTGCTCGCCTCCGGGAAAGGCCTCCTTCAGGATCCGCGCCGCCTCGCTCGCCCGCGCCCCCAGCCGTTGGGCGCGCGCGGGCTCCCGGCGCGCCAGCTCCCGCAGGCCGCGCCGCAGGCGTCGGGCATCCAGCGCCGTGATCGGGAAGGGACCGATGCAGCATTCGGTGCAGCCGAGGCGACAGGTCAGCCTGGATCCGGCCTGGCCCAGGGCGACGCGAAGGCCCTCGTCGAGGGCGGCCAGCAGGACCATGTCGGCTCGATCCGGCCCGTCAGCGTCGGTGTAGCCTCTCCCGCGCGTGGTGACGAAATCGGACACGACGCTCACCCCAGACGACACTCAAAGACGAAGACCGACACCCGGTGACAGATGCCCAACCGTCAGTCGTCGCCGGCCGATCCCGGCTTCCGGGACCGGCGTCGGTCGGAGCCGGTCCCTTCCCGGGATCCTTCACCCTCGGCGGAGGTGTCACCCGAGTCGTCCGCGTCCTCGTCGCGTCCCACCTCGGCGTCCCGCGGGCCGCTCTCCACCCGCTGTACCTTCTCGGTCGGTCCCAGGCTCAGCGCGCGCATGGCGCGCGTGACCCCCCGGCGGGCGGTGTCCTCGGGATCCTTGGACGCCGGGAGGGCGGTGGTGGTGATGTCGGCTTCTCCGCCGAGGGAGCCGGCATCCGGGGAGCTGGCGTTCAGGACCGAGACCACACGGTTGCGACCATGGCGCTTGGCCTCGTAGAGGTAGCGGTCGGCGGTGCGTATCAGCGCCTCGGCGTTGAGGTGGTTGCGGTCCTTGAAGGTGCCGATCCCCACCGACAGCGTGATCTGGAAGCTCGCCTCGCCGTGCTCGACGGTGAGCGCCTCGACCGCCCGCCGGATCCGCTCGGCGGCGACGTTGGCCTCCCTGGGGCCGGCGTGGCGCAGCATCACCGAGAACTCCTCGCCTCCGTAGCGGGCCAGCAGATCCTCCGCGCGGAGCTGGTGCTGGACCGCGGCCGCCACCTGCTTGAGCGCCTGGTCCCCGGTGAGATGGCCGAAGCGGTCGTTGACCGACTTGAAGTGGTCGATGTCGATCATCAGCAGCGAGAGCGCGATACCGTTGCGGAAGCAGAGCGAGAACTCCGCCTCCAGCGCGTCCAGGAAGTACTGCCGATTGTAGGTGCCCACCAGGCCGTCGCGGGTGGCCGACTCGTAGAGCTGGCGCTGGAAGCTCTCCTCGAGCTCGTCCTGGAAGCAGAACTTGATGATGGTGGCGGAGCCGAGCTGCACCCGGTTGCCGTCGTGCAGCACGTGCCGCTCCACCCGGGCGTTGTCCACGAACAGGCCGTTGGTGGAGCCGAGGTCGT
>CAZNNH010000016.1:43239-63933 GCA_964574335.1 uncultured Acidobacteriota bacterium
CCGGCGCCGACCACGTTGTACCAGAGAAAGTGGAGCGCGGTCAGGTTCGCCACCGCCGCCACGCTGGCCATCCCGATCATCAGGCCGTAGAACGCCCCGTGGCCGTTGGCACGCGGGGTCAGCACCGCCAGGGCAAAGACGCCGAGGATCGATCCGTAGAAGTAGGAGCCGAAACGGTTCACCACCTCGATCGCCGAGCCCATCCGGCCCGCCTCGAGCGCCACCAGGCAGGCCACCCCTCCCCACAGCCCGGTCAGGACCCGTGAGACGAGCAGCTCGTGGGTGTCGCTGGAGACCTTGCCGGCGAACCGCCGGTAGAAGTCCACCATGCTGGCGCTGGCCAGGGCGCTCAGCTCGCCCGAGAGGCTGGACATGGCGGCGGCGAAGATCACGGCGATCACCAGGCCGGCCAGCCCGCGGGGGAGGTTCCTCACCACGTAGACGGGGAAGATGTAGTTGGTGTCGTTGTACTCCTTCCCGGTCACCCGCTCGACCTCCCCGACCGCCGAGGCGCGGGCCGCCGCCAGCTCGTGCTCGGCGAGCCGATAGGCCGACAGGTCGGCTGGCCGACCCTGGTGACGGGCCTCGGCGAAAGCCAGCACCGCCTGGCGGCGGGCCTCCCGCGCCTGCGCGAAGCGCTGCTGGATCGGCTCCAGCCGATCGGCGGGCACCGTCTGCTCGAGGCGCTGCAGCTCGGCCGGGTTCCACAGCAAGGGGGCTTCGTGGAAGTGGTAGAAGACGAAGACCAGGACCCCGGTGAGCAGGATCATGAACTGCATCGGCACCTTGAGGAAGGCGTTGAAGAGCAGCGAGAGCCGGCTCTGGGTGAGGCTGGCCCCCGAGAGATACCGCTGCACCTGGCTCTGGTCGGTGCCGAAGTAGGAGAGCATCAGGAACAGCCCCCCCAAGAGCCCCCCCCACAGCGTGTAGGGCCGGGTGAGGCTGGCCGACGTGTCCATCACCTCCAGCCGGCCGGTGCCCTGGGCCAGGGCCAGGGCGTCCCTCAGCCCGAACGTCTCGGGGAGCTGGGTGATCGCCACCCCCAGGCAGAGGAAGATGCCGATCCAGATGATCCCCATCTGGACCACGTCGGTCCAGATCACGGAGCGGTTGCCGCCGTAGGTGACGTAGGCGATGGTGGTCCCCCCCATCAGCAGGATCGTCACCTTCTCGGGGAAGCCCAGGATCACCGAGAGCACCAGGGCTGGGGCGTACAGCGTCACCCCCACCGCCAGGCTCCGCGAGGCCAGGAACAGCAGGCTGGTGAGGGTGCGGGTGCGGGCGTCGAAGCGGCGCTCCAGGTACTCGTAGGCGGTGATGACACGGGCGCGGTAGAAGAAGGGCACCAGGGTGAGGCACAGCAGGACCATGGCGAAGGGGAGGCCGAAGTAGACCACCAGGAACCGCATCCCGTCGGTGTAGGCCTGCCCAGTGGTGCCCACGAAGGTGATGGCGCTGATCTGTGTCGCCATCACCGACAGCCCCACCGCCCACCAGCGCATCCGCCGGCCGGCCAGGAAGAAGTCGTCGATCCGGCGGTTGCCACGGCCGGCCAGCAGGCCGAAGGTCACGATGGCCACCAGGTAGACGACCAGCACCGCCCAGTCGAGGGAGGTCATCAGAAGGGCCAGCGGGAGAACGCGGCCACCAGCGCCATCACCAGAAGCGCCGCGATCACCACCGCGGCGTAGGCGCGGGACCAGCTCCCGAACAGGGGGACCCGATCGTCGGTAACGTCGCTTTCGTGGTCATCTCGCGGCGGGCGATGCATGGCTCTGGGCAGTCGCCGGGGGACGCACTCGTGGCTCCCCGGCAGGATAGCCCAGAACCCGCCCCTCAGACCGCTTGACAAGGCTCGCCGGGGGATCCCAGAATCGGCTCTCGAGGCCGCCCACGGGGTCCTGGAAGCGCGCGGATGATTACCGGCTTCAACACGGACGTCACCTATCGGGGCGTCGTCTACCATGTCCAGACCGAGGACAAGGGAACCGACAACCCCTTGATCGAGACCCTGATCTACAAGGGGGGCGAGATCCTCGGCTCGCGGCGCCTCCCCTACGCCGAGCTGGCCGAGCGCCACGACGAGAAGGCGATCACCCACCTGATGGAGGAGCAGCACACCGCCATGATCGCCGAGGTGCGGCGCGGCAAGTTCGATCCCGAGGGGGACAAGACGGTGCTCGAGGACCTCTCGCTGGACGAGATCGTCCTCGCCTACCTCGCCGCCCGGGCGGCGGCCCAGCAGTAGGCACCGGCAGCCGGATGGCCCGGGGCCGGGAGGCGGCGGCATGATCGACAAGGCACCGCCGCTCGACGAGATCGAAGATCGGGCCGAGGAGCAGGATCGGGCCTACGCGGCCGCCCTCGACGCCCTCGACGCGCTGGCCACGTTCGCGCTGCCGTCGGAGGAGCTGGCCGAGCAGCCGGCCCAGCTCGAGCGTCTCAACTCCACCTGGCAGGCGCCGACCACCACCGGCGCCGTGTCCTCGCTGTGGGGGCCGGTGCAGCGCCGCGCCTTCGAGGCGCTGGTCCCCGCGCTGGAGCAGCAGACCGCCTTCAACGCCACCCTGGTGCAGATCCTGAACGGCCACCTCCGGGAGGCAGCGCGCCTCGAGACGCGGCTGCGGGACCTGGTGGCGGCCCTGATCCGGTACGCGCAGCGTTTGCTGCCCACCATCGACGCCCGCGACCGACTGGCCTCGGCACTCTCGACGGAGCGCGCCGAGCTGATCCTGGAGGCCTTCGACCGGCGCCTCGAATCGCTCGGCCGGCGCCTGGCCGCCCAGGACGCCCTCCGGGACCGACTGGCGGTGCTCTCCGAGGAGGTGCGCGCGCTGCGCGCCACGCTGGCCGAAGCGGCTCCGGCTCCGGAGGTCGCGACGGCCGCGGAACGGGCGGCCGTGGACTCGCTCTACGTCGCCTTCGAGCACCGTTTCCGCGGCTCCCCGGAGGAGCTTCGGGAGAAGCTGTCGGGCTACGTCGAGCAGCTCGCCGGGCTGGGCCCGGTGCTCGACCTGGGCTGCGGCCGCGGCGAGCTCCTCGAGCTGCTCCAAGCCGCGGGTGTTCTGGCGCGGGGCGTCGAGGGCAACGCCCACGTGGCCCGTCTGTGCCGGGAGCGCGGGCTCGACGTGACCCACGCCGACCTGCTGGCCTTCTTGCGGCAGCAGAAGGACGCCTCGGTGGGGGGCGTGTTCGCGGCCCAGGTGGTCGAGCACCTGCCGCCGCCGGTGTTGCAGCAGATGCTCGCCGAGTCGCACCGGGTGCTGCGAGCCGGGGGACGGCTTCTGCTAGAGACCGTCAACCCGCGCTCGGTGCTGGGCTTCCTCGAGGTGTACAACCGCGACCTGACCCACGAGCGCCCGCTGCATCCGGACACGCTGTCGTTCCTGGCGGCCGCCGCCGGCTTCACGGATGTACGGGTGGAGCTGCGATCCCCGGTGGAGGCGGCGGCGCGCCTGCAGCCGATCCCCACCGACTCGCTCCCGGAGAAGGCGGCCCGTGCCCTCAACGAGAACGTGGAGCGGCTGAACGGGCTCCTGTACGCCCCGCAGGAGTACCTGCTGATCGCCCAGCGCTGATGCGCCTGGCCTTCCTCACGCCTCTCCCCCCGGCCGGAACCGGGATCGCCGACTACGGCGCCGAGGTGCTGGAGCTGCTCGGGCCCCGCCACCAGATCGACGTCTTCCACGACCAGGCCGCCGTGGACGAGGAGCGGCTGCCGCCGAACGTGACCGTGCTCCCGGCCGCCCGATTCCTGGAGCGCCACCGCGACCACGCCTACGACGTGGCCGTCTACCAGATGGGCAACGGCCGCGACCACGGCTTCCTCTACGACCGGCTCCCGCGGGTGCCGGGGCTGCTGGTGCTCCACGACCTGGTGCTGCATCACGCGCGCGCCCGCATGTTCCTCGACTCCGAGCCGGTGCGGGCCTATGCGGCCAGCCCATCGGACCCCCAGCGCCGTGAGGCGGCGCTCCCCCAGCTCCGCGCCTACGCCGCCGAGGTCGCCTACAGCTACCCCGGCCCCGCCGAACGTCTTTCGCTGGTTCACCTCTCCACCGTTGGCAACCTGCTTCCCTACGCCTATCCTCTGTTCCGGTTGCCGGTCGAGTCGTCGCGGGTCACCGCCGTGCACAACGACTACATGGCCCGAGCGATCCGGGAGGAGGTCCCGGACGCCGATGTCCGGGTGGTGCCGATGCCGGTCCGCCGCCAGCAGGTGGCCGCCGAGGTCCGCGAGCGGACGCGGCTCCGCTACGGGCTCGGCCCCGGGACCGTGGTGGTCGGCTGCTTCGGCCTGATGACGCGCGAGAAGCAGATCGATACGGTGGCCCGGGCCGTGGCACGCGCCGCCGTTTTCGCCCCACAGCTACGGCTGCTGCTGGTCGGGCCGGTCCCGGATCGCTCCAAGCTGGAGGCCCGGCTTGCGGCGCTCGACGTGGCGGGCCGCACCACAATCGCGGGCCGGGTCCCCTTCGACCTTCTCCCCGCCCACATGGAGGCCGCCGACCTGGTGGTGCACCTGCGCTACCCGACCGCCCGCGAGACCTCCGCCGCCCTCTTGCGCGTGCTGGCCCAGGGGCGGCCCACCGTGATCTCGGACCTCGAGCACCTGGCCACCATCCCCGACGACGCCGTGGTGCGTGCCGACCTGGCCGACGAGGAGGGCGCGGTGACGCGAGCCATCCTTCGTCTGACCGAGGCCCCGCGGTTGCGAGAGCGCCTGGGCCGCGCGGCCCGCGCCCACGCCGAGCGCGAGCACAGCCCGGCGGCCTGCCTGTCGGCCTACGAGGAGGCGCTCGACGCGGCCCGCGCCCGGCCCGACCCAACGCCTCGCAACTGGCCACGACACTGGCCGCGGCCGGGCCGGCTTCCGGCCCTCGGCGCAGGAGAGAGCTGAAGCCATGCGCCGCCGTGGCCGCCTTGCCCTGGTGGTGGCCGTGATGGCGGCTTCGGGGCCGGCTTGCCGGGAGACGGCCCCACCGCCTGCCCACCTCACCGTCGCCTTCGAGGCCCCCGTGGTGACGCTCGACCCGCACGCCCACTCGCACACGATCACAGGGGCCGTGCTGGCCCACTTCTACGACACGCTGGTGGTTCTCGATCAGGACCTGAAGCTCCATCCGTGCCTGGCCCGGTCCTGGGTCACTCCTTCGGAGACCCTCTGGCGCTTCTACCTTCGCGAGGACGTCGTGTTTCACGACGGCCGGCCACTGACCGCCGCGGACGTGGTGGCGGCCTTGCGGCGCGCCATGAGAGACGACCGTCCGGTCGCCCCGTCGCTTCGCTCCGTCGGCGAAGTTCGCGCCATCGGGGACACGATCGTGGAGATCGAGACCCCCGCCCCGTCGCTGGGGTTGCTCAACCGGCTCGCCTTCGTCTCCATCACCCCTCGCGACGCGCCAGACTCGATCCAGCTACCGGTCGGCACCGGCCCGTACCGTTTCGTCGCCGCGACCGCCGGGGCGGTCGAGGCCCGGCGCTTCGACCGATTCTGGGGCCCGACGCCGCCCTTCGAGACCGTCTCCTTCGTCGCCATCCCCGACGACGACCGGCGAGCCGAGGCCATCTCGCGGGGTGAGGCCGACATCGTGTGCCAGTATCCCCGCGCGCGGTGGCGGTGGGGACGAGAGCAGGCCGGCATGCGGATGCTGTCGGTGGACGGCCTGCAGGTCGTCCTGCTGGCGTTCTCGCTGGCGGAAGGAAGCCCGTTCACCGATCCCCGACTGCGACAGGCCGTAGCGCTGGCGATCGACCGGAAGCGCCTGGTGCGCGAGGCCCTGGGAGGCCTGGGCACGCCGCTGGACCAGCCGATCCCACCCCTCGTCCTGGGCTACTCCCCAACCCTCCCGCCGATGCCCCATGACCCGGAGCGGGCGCGGCGCCTGGCGCCGGAGGCGGGCTGGCCTGCCGGTGCCGGCCTGCCGATCTACTCTGCCGAGACGTACGGCTCCATCGTCCGCCAGCTCGAGCTCCAGCTCGCGAGCGCCGGCATCGAGGTCGAGCTGCGGATCCTCCCCCAGGCCGAGCTCTACCGGAAGCTGGAGAGCCAGCGCCTCCCGGCCGCGGTGTTCGCCTGGAGCGCCCAGACCGGCGACGCCTCGGCGACCCTGGACCCGCTATTTCACACGCCTGGAGCGGGCCTGGGCCGGTTCAACCGGTGGTCGTACTCGAGCCCCGCCTTCGACGGGCTGATCGATCAGGCCGACCATGCGGCCCGCCCCGAGGATCGGGTCAGGCTCTGCGGGAAGGCGCTGGCGGTCCTGCGCGAGGACCTGCCGGCAGTGCCCCTGACCACGCTCTCAGACCTCTACGCCGTGCGTGCCGACCTCGAGTGGCGGCCGCCCAGCCACCGCTACCTGCGGGTTGAGGAGGTGCATCGCTCGGGAGACACGGACTCGCGCCACTGAGCCCCCCGCCGGCTATGGGGGACACGATCCGGGTTTCACGGCGAGGCGGAGAAACCCGGTCATGTCCCCCAGCTCAGTCCCGACGGCTGTAGACCACCCGGCCGCCGACGATGGTCAGCGCCGGCCAGCCCTCGAGCTCCCAGCCGGCGAAAGGCGTGTTGCGACCGCGGCTCTCGAACGTCGTCGGGTCGACCTTGGACCTCAGGGTCGGATCCAGGACGGTGACGTCGGCCGGCGAGCCCGGCGCCAGCGTGCCGCCCGGCAGCCCGAGCAGGCGCGCCGGCTGGGTGGAGAAGAGCGCCACTAGACGCGGCAGCTTGAACAGGCCCTTCCTGACCAGACGGTCGTGGCACAGGGCGACCGCCGTCTCCAGACCCACCACCCCACAGGCGGCGGCGTCGTACTCCACCCGTTTGTCGTCGATGGTGTGCGGGGCGTGGTCGGTGGCGATGGCTTCGATGGTGCCGTCGCGCAGCGCCGAGAGCAGCGCCTGCCGGTCCACCTCGGAGCGGAGCGGCGGGTTGACCTTGGTGTTGGCGTCGTAGCCCGAGTCACACACCGCCTGATCGGTGAGCAGCAGGTGATGGGGGGTGGCCTCGGCGGTGACCCGCACCCCTCGCTGCTTGCCCCGGCGGATGGCGTCGACCGAGGCGGCGGTGGACACGTGGGCCACATGGAGCCGGCCGCCGGTCAGCTCGGCGAGCAGCACGTCGCGCTCCACCATGATCGCCTCGGCGACGCTGGGGGCGCCCCGCAGGCCCAGGTTGGTGGAGACCGGCCCCTCGTTCATCACCGCCTTCTCGGTGAGGGTCGCTTCCTCGCAGTGGTCGATCACGGCCAGACCGAAGGCCCCGGCGTATTCCAGGGCGCGCCGCATCACCCGGGCGCTGGCCACCGGCCGGCCGTCGTCGGAGACCGCCACGCAGCCGGCCTCGCGCAGGTCTGCGAGCTCCGCCAGCTCCATCCCCATGAGTCCCTGAGTGAGGGCGCCTATGGGGTAGACGCGGACCACCGCGTCGCGGCCCGCCCGCTCCAACAGCCCGCGGGTGGTGCTGGCGCTGTCGTTGACCGGCTGGGTGTTGGGCATCGCGCAGACGGCGGTGAAACCGCCCCGGGCCGCCGCCCGGGTGCCGGTCACGATCGTCTCCTTGTCCTCGCGACCCGGCTCCCGCAGGTGGGTGTGAATGTCGATGAAGCCGGGGCAGACCACCTTGCCGCTGACGTCGATGGAGCGCACTCCCCGCGGCTGGAGCCGCGGGGCGAGGTCCGCCACCACGCCGTCGTCGAGGAGGACGTCGAGCTCGCCGTCCAGCCGGCGCGACGGGTCCACCACCCGGCCGCCCTTCAGCAGAAGCCTCTCGCTCACGCCGCCGCCTCCCCGGCGCCGCCCAGGAGCAGCAGCAGCACCGCCATCCGCACCGCCACGCCGTTGGTGACCTGATCGAGGATCACCGAGTAGGGCCCGTCGGCCACCTCGCTGGCGATCTCCACCCCGCGGTTGAGCGGGCCCGGGTGCAGCACCAGCACGTCCTTGCGGGCCCGCTTGATGCGCTCCTCGGTGAGGCCGAAGCGCAGGTGGTACTCGCGCAACGAGGGGAAGAAGCCGCCGGTCATGCGCTCGAGCTGGATCCGCAGCATCATCACCGCGTCCGCCCCCTCGATCGCCTCTTCGATCCGGCTGGTGACCGGCGCCATGGCTTCGATCCCCGGTGGGATCACCGTGGGCGGGCCGCACAGCACCACCTCGGCCCCGAGCTTGTTCAGCAGCCAGAGGTTGGAGCGGGCCACCCGGCTGTGGGTGATGTCCCCCACGATCGCCACCCGCAACCCCTTGAGCCGCCCCTTGCGCTGCCGCAGCGTCAGCGCATCGAGCAGCGCCTGGGTGGGGTGCTCGTGAGCGCCGTCGCCGGCGTTGACGATCCTGCTGCGGCAGTGACGGGCCAGGAAGTGGGGGGCCCCCGAGGCGGCGTGGCGCATCACGATCAGGTCGGGCTTCATCGCCTCGAGGTTGCGGGCGGTGTCGAGGAGCGTCTCCCCCTTGGAGACGCTGGAGCCGGCGGCGGTGATCGAGAGGCTGTCGGCCGAGAGCACCTTCTCGGCCACCTCGAAGGAGCTGCGGGTCCGCGTCGAGGACTCGTAGAAGAGGTTCACGACCGTCTTGCCCCGCAGCGCCGGCACCTTCTTGATCGGCCGGTCCAGCACCTCCCGAAGGCCCTGGGCGGTGTCGAGGATGGTCTCGATCTCGGAGGGCTCGAGCGGCTCGATGCCCAGCAGGTGACGATGGGGAAAGCCCGTCATCGCGTCTTCCGGCGTCTCTTCACGCCTCCTCCTCGCCGGGCCGCCGGCCGCTTGGGGCCGGGCCTGGCGGGCAACGAACGCCCGCGCGGAGGCTCCCGCTCGAGGAGCAGCACGCGGTCGTCACCGTCCTCCTCCTTGAAGCGGACCTCCACGCTCTCGTCCCGGGTGGTGGTCAGGCCCTCGCCCACGTAGTCGGCCTGGATCGGCAGCTCGCGGTGCCCCCGATCCACCAGCACCGCCAGCTCGATCCGCGAGGGCCGCCCGAAGTCGATCAGCTCGTCGAGGCCGGCGCGGACGGTCCGGCCCGTGAACAGCACGTCGTCGACCAGGATCACCGAGCGGCCGTCGATCGAGACCGGGATGTCGGTCCCCTTGATGAGCGGCTGGGAGGCGATCATGGTCAGGTCGTCGCGGTAGAGGGTGATGTCCAGGGCGCCCACCGGCGGGGCTTGCCCACACAGCCGCGACAGCAGCCGCGAGAGGCGCCGAGCCAGTGGGACACCGCGGGTCTGCACCCCCACCAGCACCGTCTCGGCAGCGGCTGGGTGGCGCTCGGCGATCTCGGCCGCCATCCGTGCCAACGTCCGCGAAAGGCGGGCGCGGTCCATCACCACCTGGCGCTCGCGCCAGCCGATCGGGCGTCTCATCCGATCCTCCCCCCGTCGGGGACGCGGCGCTCCCGCATGGTCAGGACCCGTCCCCGGTTCGCGTCCGAAACCGTCGACACCAGCACCTGAGACCCGAACCCGGCGACGGTCTGCGACGGCGACCCGGCTCTCCTGGGCCGACCTCCGGGCGATGGCTGGGGGCGCGGGCACCCGAACGCTCTGCGGAATGGAACGTGCCCGCTCGCACGTCGAGGCGCAGGAGATCGTCGGCGCTGGCCACGGCGGGCGGATCGTAACCCGGTCGGGCAGGGCGGGACAAGGGGCGTCGCTACGGCTCCTCTTCGGCGGGCAACGTCGGCAGGTCGGGCGGCTCCGGGATCGTGCTCACCGCCAGGTTCGCGTAGCCTGGGATGAAGGTCACCGGGTGGGATCGGGCAAAGTCCTCGTCGAGGATCTCCGTCAGCGCCCGCCCCTCCATGTCGCGCGCCACCGGCAGCCCCATCAGGTACAGCAGGGTGGGGGCCACGTCGAGGATCGAGGCCTGCCGCAGCGTCGCCCCGGCCCGGATCCCGTTGCCGACCGCCAGCAGGACGCCGTCGGGCGCATCGGCGTGGGTCCCGCTGATCGGCGGTCCGCCGGTCACCCCCCGCAGCAGCCACCTCCAGAAGGGCACCGGCTCCATCCCATAGGTCGAGATCACGATCACGATCTCGTCGTCTCGCCTCTTGTCCAGCAGCTCGCCGACCTTCCGGCTCAGGTACGCCACGTAGCGGTCGAGCACCTGCCCGTAGCGGCGGACCTCCTCGCTGGTCACGTCACCGAACCGATCGGGGCGGGCGAAGCGCAGGAACGTGTGCCCCAACACGTCGAGGCCATAGAAGTAGGTGGCGAAGAACGGTGGATCGTAGGTGGCCCGGAGCATGGCACCGGCCCGCTCGTAGGTCAGATCCTGGGCCAGCGCCCGCTCCACCAGCTCTTGCCGCCAAGGGACCGAGTCGTCGGGCTCCCCCGCCGAGAAGTCGAGGAACTCGGCGACCAGGCGCTCGTCCACCTCTCGAGGCGAGACCGCCCGCGCCTCCGCCTCCAGGATCAGGTCCGGCGGGTGCAAGGCCAGCCGCACGCGCTCCGGGTCGTGCCGCAGCAGGTGGAAGTAGTTGGAGAGCACGAAGCCCGGCACCCGCTCGGTCGGGAAGGTCCCCCAGATCCTGACCAGCCCGACCTCGATGCCGAAGGCGCCCAGCGCGTTCCAGACCGCGGGGCAGCGGCGTGCCGCGGCCGTGACCGGTTGTCGCGAGACCAGCCCGACCCGCTCCAGCCATCCCACCAGCGCCATCTTGGGGAGCAGCCCGAAGCTGGTGCTCGAGCCCCACAGCCGGTAGGTGGAGAAGCTCTTGACGCCATGGTCGCGGGGCAGCCGCCCGGTGAAGACGGTGGTCCACAGCGGCGGCCCCTCGGTGGGACGGATGGTGGCGAGCGGGCCGAAGGCGCCGTCGCGGATCATGCGGGCGAAGACCGGCAGGTTTCCGGCCGCGACCTGCTCGCGCAGGTATGCCGCCCCGAGGCCGTCGATGCCGACCACCGTGACCCGCCGAACCGGAGTGATCGGCTCGGTGGCGAGCGGCGGCAACGGCGGCCGGGAAGCCGGCGGCGGCGAGAGCAGGGCCAGGGGCACCGTCACCGCCGCCGCGGACGCCAGCACCGAAAGCGGGGCCGAGAGCCCCCGGCCGCGGAGCGGGAAGAGAAGCACGTCGATCCCCACCGCCAAAAGGACCAACGCCGCCAGCACCAGGCAGACGGACGCCCCGGCCATCGACCGCACCGAGTCGGCCGGGATGGAGTACCGGTAGGCGAAGAGGTTGGAGAAGAACAGCCCCGCCGCCAGCGTGACCGCCAGCAGGCTCAGGCTGGCAAACCAGGGCAGGCGCTCGATGGGCGAACGTGCCTCCTGGGGCCAGGACCGAAGGGCCGAGGCAAGCAGCGCCAGCGCCGAGAAGGCAACGCCGCCCGCCACCCAGTAAGGGAGGAACACCGAGACGAGCAGGGCGGGGGCCTCGGCGAAGGGCGACACGTCGGGGTTGAGGAACAGCGTCAGCAGCACCACGTCGGCGGCCAGCACCGAGGCCGCCAGGAACGCGCTGCGCAGGCACCGTCTCACGATACGCCGGGTCATCCTGACCTTGCTCCCATCGGCGAACGAAGGATAGCACCGGGCCGGCGATCGCTCGGCCAGGGGGGCCTGGTGACCGCCTTGCCCGCAACCCGCGACCGGGGTAGGCTTCGGCCAACGGCCGATCACGGATCCAGTTCTCTGGGCCTAGCGGGGGGGCACCGTCGTGATGCTCGTCGACCTGCTGGAACGAGACGACCTGCCCGACGACGTGCGGGCGCTCCTGGCCTCGGCGCTCGAGCGGTGTGATCGCGAAGGTGAGGGCGCGGTTCTGCGGCACGAGGTCGCGGAACGGAGGCGATCGGAGCAGGAGGGCCGAGGTGGCTCTCCGGCGGGCGCACGACGAGCTCGAGCAGCGGGTGGCCGAGCGCACCGAGGAGCTGCGCGCCCTCAACCGCGAGCTGGAGGCCTTCGCCTACTCGGTCTCCCACGACCTGCGGACGCCGCTTCGCGCCATCGATGGCTTCGCGCGGATGCTGGAAGAGGACTTCGCCGACGGCCTCGGCCCGGAAGGGCGACGTCGGGTCGGGATCATCCGCTCCAGCGCCCGGGAGATGGGCCGGCTGATCGAGGACCTGTTGTCGTTCTCGCGACTCGGCCGGCGGGCCCTCGAGAAGCAGCGCTTCCCCTTGCGCCCAATGGTCGGGGAGGTCTTCGAGCAGCTTCGCGCAGACGCCGGGCAGCGCCGGCTCGAGCCCCAGCTCGCCCCGCTCCCCGAGGTCGACGCCGACCCGCGCCTGATCCGCCAGGTGATCGCCAACCTGCTGTCGAACGCCATCAAGTACACGGCTCCCCGACCGACCGCTCTGGTCGAGGTGCGGGCGCGCGAGACGGAGCACGACCACGTCATCACCGTGGCCGACAACGGGGTAGGCTTCGACCCGCGCCACGCGGACCGGCTCTTCCGCGTCTTCAGCCGGCTCCACCCCGCCGAACAGTTCGAGGGCTCCGGCATTGGCCTGGCCCTGGTGCAGCGCATCGTGGAGCGCCACGGCGGCCGGGTGTGGGCCGAGGGCCAGACGGATCGGGGCGCCCGGTTCTCCTTCACGCTGCCCGGGAGCGACCATGAGCCACCCCGGACCGATTGAGGCCCTGCCGGGGGAGGACGATTCGGGGGACGGGGGACCGCGGTCGGTGCCACTTCGGGTCCTGCTGCTCGAGGACGTGGCCACGGACGCCGAGCTGGTCGAGCGCGAGCTGCGAAGAGCCGGCCGGGACATCACCTTCCGCCAGGTGAGGGACGGCGGCGCGTTCCTCGAGGCGTTGTCCAGCTTCGGTCCGGACGTGGTGCTGTCGGACTTCACGATCCCCGGGTTCGGGGGGATCGAGGCCATCCAAGAGACCGGCCGCCTCTGCCCCGGCGTCCCGGTGATCATCGTCACCGGGACGCTGAGCGACGAGACCGCCGTCGAGTGCCTCAAGCGCGGCGCCGCCGACTACGTGCTCAAGGACCGGCTCTCCAAGCTGGGGCCCGCCATCGACTCGGCGCTCGAGGCCAAGTGGGCGCGCGACGATCGCGCCCGCGCCCTCCTGGCCCTGACCGAGAGCGAGCGCCGTCTGGAGCTGGCGCTGGAGGGGGCCGACCTGGGGATGTGGGACTGGGACCTCGTCGGCGACCGGGTCTTCCGGGACCAGCGGTGGCACTCGATGCTCGGCTACCAGCCGGGCGAGATCGAAGACCACACCGGGGCCTACCGGGACCTCGTGCACCCGGACGATCTGCCGCAGATCCTGGCCTGCGAGGAGGAGGTGAAGAGCGGCGTGCGGTCGAGCTTCTACCTCGAGACCCGGCTGCGAACCGCCTCCGCGGGCTGGAAGTGGGTCCTCAACAGCGGCAAGGTGGTGGAACGGGACGAGTCCGGCCGGCCCACCCGGGCCGCCGGCACCCATCTCGATGTCGACCGCCGCAAGTCGGCGGAGCTGTTGCTGGCCGAGCGCCAGCGGCGCTACGAGCTGGCCAGCAGCGCCGGCAACGTGGGCGTCTTCGAATGGAACGGACGGACCGGCGAGCTCTATCTCGACCCCCAGATCAAGACCATGCTGGGGTTCGAGCCCCTCGAGGTACCGGACCACCAGGACGCCTGGATGGAGCGCTGCCACCCCGACGATCGCCCGAGGGTTGAGGAGGCGGCCGCAGCCCACCTGCGCGGCCAGACCGCCGCCTTCGACACCGAGTGCCGCATGCTCCACAAGGACGGGTCGGTACGGTGGTTCTTGATCCGGGGCGCGGCGATGCTCGGCCCCGACGGCCGACGCTCCCGGATGATCGGGACCTCGGTCGACATCACCGAGACCCGCCGGACCCGGGACGAGCTGTTCCGCGCCAACCAGCTCCTCACCTCGGTGATCGACGCCTCGCCGCTGGCGGTGATGGCCACCGACCTCGAGGGCACGGTCACCCTGTGGAGCCGGTCAGCAGAGCGGATCCTGGGCTTCTCCGAGCAAGAGGCCCTGGGGCGGCTCCTGCCGTCCTACACGCCCGAGATGAAGGCGCGGTCGCGGGAGATCCTGGCGGGCCTCCTGCGGGACGCACCCTTCGTCGACCGGGAAACGAAGCGGCTGCGTAGGGACGGCTCGATGCTGGACGTCAGCCTCTCGGCGGCGCCGCTGCGCGACGAGAGTGGAACCGCGACCGGCCTGGTGGGGATCATGGCCGACGTCGGGGAGAAGAAGCGGATCGAGCAGGCCCTGCGCGAGAGCGAGGCCCGGCTGGCGAGCATCTTCCGTGCCGCCCCCATCGGGATCGGCGTGACCGCCGGCCGGGTCGTGGTCCAGGTCAACCAGCGGCTGTGCGAGATCACCGGCTACTCGGTTGAGGAGCTGATCGGCCAGAGCGCCCGCGTCCTCTACCCCAGCCAGCAGGAGTACGACTGGGTGGGGCGGGAGAAGTACACCCAGATCCAAGAGAGCGGGACCGGCACCGTCGAGACCCGCTGGCGGCGCAAGGACGGCCGGGTCATCGACGTGCTTCTCAGCTCGACGCCCCTCGCGTCCGAGGACAACACCGAGGGCGTCACCTTCACCGCCCTCGACATCACCGAGCGCAAGCGCGCCGAGCGGCAGCTCCTTGCCGAGAAGGAGCGCGCCCAGGACTACCTGGACATCGTCGCCTCCTTGATCGTCGCCCTGGACGGCGAGGGTCGGATCACGCTGTTCAACCAGGCGGCGGGACAGATCCTGGGGGCGGACCCGAGATGGGCGCTCGGGAAGAGCTGGTTCGACACCTTCCTCCCGGAGCGGAACCGGGAGGTCGTCAGGGGCGTCTACTCGCTGCTCCTGTCCGGCGACGCGAGCCCGGTCGAGCACTTCGAGAACGAGGTACGGACCCGGGATGGCGAGATCCGGCTGATCCACTGGCACAACCGCCTGCTGCACGACGAGAGCGGCGCCGTGGTGGGAACGCTCAGCGCCGGCCAGGACATCACCGAGAGACGGCGGGTCGAAGAGACGCTGGTCACGGTCGCCAAGGGGGTCTCGGCGCGCGGCGAGGCGTGCTTCGAGTTCCTGATCCTGAGCCTGACCCGCGCGCTGGGGGCGGAGATCGGCTACGTGGCCGAGCTGGAGCCGGGGCCCCCGCCCCGGGTCCACACCCTCGCCCTGGTCATGGACGGGGAGCTGACCGGGAACATCGCCTACGACCTGGCCGGGACCCCGTGCGCCGAGGTGGTCGGGACGGCCCCGTGCTTCGTGACCTCGGGGGTCCAGCAGCGGTTCCCGGACGACGAGCTGCTGGGTGAGCTGGGGGCAGAAGGGTACGTCGGTGCCCCCCTGCTCGACTCGACCGGCCGGGTGCTCGGCCTGGTGGCCGCCCTCTTCAGGAAGCCGATCGAGTCGCCCCGGCTGGCCGAGTCGCTGCTGCAGGTCTTCGCGGTGCGGGCGGCCAACGAGCTCGAGCGCTCCCGTGCCGAGCGCGCGCTGGTCGAGTCGGAGCGGATGGCGGCGATGGGCGGCATCGTGGGGGCGGTCGCCCACGAGGTCCGCAACCCGCTGTTCGGGATCTCGGCCACGCTGGACGCCTTCGAGGCGCGACACGGCAGCCAGGGTGTGTTCGGGAGCTATCTCTCGGCCCTCCGGCAGCAGGTCGACCGTCTCTCCGACCTGATGCGCGACCTGCTCGAGTACGGGCGGCCGCACAGGACGGTGCCGCTGCCGGCGCCGCTGCCGGCGCTGGTCGACGAGGCCGTCTCTTGGTGCCGGGCGCTGGCGGAGCAGAAGCAGGTCGAGCTCCGGCTCGTGGTCTCGCCTGACCTTCCCCTGGTGGCCTTCGACAAGGGTCGACTGGGCCGCGTCTTCAGGAACCTGGTCGAGAACGCGATCCAACACTCCCCCGATCGGGCCCAGGTCGGAGTCGAGCTGCACGAGGTCGCGGGCCTGGTGGAGTGCGTGGTGCGGGACCGCGGACCGGGCTTCGGCCCCGAGGACCTGCCCAAGGTCTTCGAGCCGTTCTTCACCCGACGGCGTGGCGGCACCGGTCTGGGCCTCGCCATCGCCTGGAGGACGGTGGTCGAGCACGGGGGCTCGATCGTGGCGGAGAACGCCCCGGGAGGAGGTGCCGTGGTCAGGGTGCGCCTGCCGGCCAGCGGGGCTGGGAACAGCGGGAAGAGCGATGCCCAAGGGTAGGATCCTGATCGTCGACGATGAGGCCTCGGTCCGTTTCGGGATCCGGAGCTTCCTCGAGACGCAGGGGTTCGAGGTCGAGGAGGCCGATAGCTGCGCGGCGGTGGAGCAGGTGGTGGCGGCCAACTGCCCCGACGGCGTGATCCTGGACTACGCGCTGCCCGACGGGAACGCCCTCGAGGTCCTGCCCCGGCTCAAGGCCGTCGACCCTGCGGTTCCGATCGTGGTGCTGACCGGCCACGGCTCGATCGATCTGGCGGTGCAGGCGATCAAGGAGGGCGCCGAGCACTTTCTCACCAAGCCGGTCGAGCTGAAAGCGCTGGTGGCCCTGCTCGAGCGTGCCCTCGACCACCGGCGCGTCGAGCGCTCCGATCTGGCGGTCCGGGCGCTCCGGGCGCGAAGCCGTGTCGACCCGTTCCTGGGGACGAGCGCGGCCATCCGGACGCTCCAGGCGCAGGCGGGGAGGGTCCTCCAGAGCGAGAGCCCGATCCTGATCCAGGGCGAGACCGGGACCGGCAAGGGGGAGCTCGCGCGCTGGCTGCATGCAAACGGCCCACGCTCCCAGGAGCCCTTCGTGGACGTGAACTGCGCCGGGCTCTCCCGGGAGCTCCTGGAGAGCGAGCTTTTCGGCCACGAGAAGGGCGCGTTCACGGGCGCCGTGGCCCGCAAGGCGGGGCTGCTGGAGGTGGCCCACCGGGGGACGGTCTTCCTCGACGAGATCGGCGACGTCCCCGCCGAGATCCAGCCCAAGCTGCTCAAGGTGCTGGAGGAGAAGCGTTTCCGAAAGCTCGGAGACACCCGCGACCACCGCATCGACATCCGCCTGATCGCGGCCACCCACCAGGACCTCGCCCGCCGGGTTCAAGAGGGGCGCTTTCGAAGCGACCTCTACTACCGCGTCGCCGCGATCCCGCTGCGGGTCCCGGCGCTGCGTGAGCGGACCGACGACATCCCGATGCTGGCCGAGACGTTGCTCGCACGGATCGCGGCCGACCTGGGCCGAACCCACGTCCGGCTCGACGAACCTGCGTTTCTTGCCCTGAGAGACCACCCGTGGCCCGGCAACATTCGGGAGCTGCGCAACGTCCTGGACCGCGCCGTGCTGCTCTCCGACGGCCCGCAGGTGACGGCGGGGGACCTGCGCTTCGACACCACCCTGGTAGGCGCCAACGACAACCTGGACCTGACGCTGGAGGAGGTCGAGCGCCGCCACATCGAGCGCGTCCTGCAGTCGGAGAGGGGTCGGGTGGCGGCGGCGGCCAAGAGACTGGGGATCCCCCGCAGCAGCCTCTACCAGAAGATCAAGGACCTCGGGCTCAGCTCAGGCGCTGGCACCGGGATTGCTGCGGTGGGTGGGGATGATGCCGACACGGATCCTCGTCGTCGACGATGAGGAGTCGATCCTCTCCGCGCTGTGCGACTACCTCGAGCTGCGCGGCTACGAGGTCGATCGCGCCCGGTCCGGAGAGGAGGCCGAGGCGTGCCTGGCCCGGGCCTCTCACGCCGCCCTGATCGCGGACCTCCGCCTGGCCCCGAGCGTCGAGCGGTCTGGCCTCGAGGTGGTGGTCACGGCCCGGCGTGCGAACCCCCGGATCCGCACCCTGCTGCTGACCGCCTATCGGTCGCCGGAGGTCGAGGAGCAGGCGCGCCAGGCGGGCGTCGACCGGGTGCTGGTGAAGCCGATGCCCCTCACCGAGGTGGCCGGCGCGCTGGGCGGGCTGCTGGAGGGTCGAGAGTAGCGACCCGCCTCCGCCGTCCAGGACTCGGACAACCCATCCAGGGCTCAGACAGCGATGCCGGGGTCGGTCGTTGGTGCCGCGCCGCAACCGCCGGGAGGCGGCGCCGACGTGATCCTGCTCGACCTCGAGGTCTCCTGGCTCACGGCGGTCCGACGGGGCAGCTCAAGCAACGATCCAAGTCGGCAGCGGGCCTTCCGGCTATAGAATGAGGTCGCTGGCAACCGACATCCATCTCCAGGCGGGTTGAGTGTGCCGACTGCGCTGATCGTCAGCCGTCAGGACCCCGAGCCGGACCTTGGGCAAACGGTGCTCTGGCGCGGTGACGTCGAGCGGGTCTGGGTCAAGGAGCCTTCCCAGGCCCTGCCGGTAGCGGCCGAGCTGACGCCGAGCCTGGTGGTGGTCGACGGCGCCGACTCGACCGAGGCCTCCTACCTGACGCGATCGATTCGTTTCCACGAGGCCACCCGGTCCACGGCGGTGGCGGTGCTCGACCGGTCGCTCACCTTCGAGGCCGAGGCGGCGCTGCTGTCAGCGGGAGCGACCGTCGTGCTGCCGGTCCCCGTCGACCCGCTGCTCTGGGACCGGCGGCTCGAGGAGCTGGTCAACGTCCCCCCGCGTCGCGAGGCGCGGATCCCGGTTCGTTTCGCGGCATGGTCCCGACAGGGCCCCAATCACGAGGAGATCGAGGGCGTCTGCCTCAACCTCAGCCTCCGGGGGATGCTGCTGGAGACGAAGGTGGCGCCCCCCCTCGGCACCAAGCTGGACATCGACTTCCGGCTGCCGGGAGACCGGAACCCGGTCCGGGTGGTGGGGCAGGTGGTGCGTCACGCCGGCATGGTCGACGGCCGGTACCGGAGCGGCATCGCCTTCGTCATCCTGCGTGGTGGGAGCCGCAGCCGCATCGGCACCTTCGTGGACTTCGCCCACCGCACCCGCAAGGCGCCGGAGCCCAGGGCGGCCTCGGCGAGGGGCCTGCCCGAGGACGCGGAGTGGGAGGCGGAGCTGCGCACCAGCGAAGCCCGCAAGTCGGCCATCCTCGACTCGGCCCTCGACGGCGTGGTGACCGTCGACCACGAAGGCCGGATCGTGGAGTTCAACTCGGCTGCGGAGCGCGCCTTCGGCCACCCACGGGGCGAGATCTTCGGGCGCCGTTTCGTCGAGGCCCTGGTCCCGGCTCCCCTTCGTGACGAGGCCCGGCGACAGCTCCGGGGGGTGTCGGCGAGCGCCGACCACGGGCTGCCCGCGGGCCGGTTCGAGGCCGAGGCGCTACGCGCCGACGGCTCGGTGTTCCCGGTCGAGGTCAGCGTCAGCCCCGCCTTCGTCGGCGAACGCCTGCTCCTCACCGGCATCGTGCGCGACATCACCGAGGAGCGACGGCTGGAGCGCCGACGCCAGGAGGCGGAGGAGCGGCTGCGGGAGGCGCAGAAGATGGCCACCCTCGGGGCCATCGTGGGAGCGGTGGCCCACGAGGTGCGCAATCCCCTGTTCGCCCTGGCGGGGACGGTGGATCTGATCGAGGCGGCCCACCGAGATCGCCCCGAGCTCAGGGTCCATCTGCAGCGCCTCCGCGAGCAGATCGACCGGGTCTCGTCGCTGATGCGGGACCTGCTGGAGTACGGCCGGCCGGCGACGCTCGAGCCCACGGCAACGCCGCTCGCCCCCCTGATCCAACGCGCCGTCGTTTGGTGCAGCGCGCTCGCCCGGCGACGCGACGTGGCGCTGCAGGTGAGCCTCCCGGAACCGCTTCCCGAGGTCCCGACGGCGGGGGACCGGCTGCCGCAGGCCTTCCACAACCTGCTCGACAACGCCGTCCGGCACTCCCCCGAGCACGGTGTCGTCATCGTCGCCGCCGCCCCTTCGCAACGAGCCGGCCGGAGCTGCGTGGAGGTGGTGGTCAGGGACTCCGGGCCCGGCATGTCCGAGGACGAGCTGGCCCACGCCTTCGAGCCGTTCTTCAGCCACCGCCGGGGCGGCACCGGCCTGGGCCTGCCGATCGCGATGCGCATCGTCGAGGAGCACAAGGGGGCCATCGCCGTGTCCAACGCAGAAGGCGGTGGCGCGGTGGTGACGGTGAGCCTGCCGGTCGACGACTCGGCTTGAGCCGCGGCCGAGCGCCATCACCGGACCGCCATCCCAGCGCCCTGATGGTTGCCGGCTCACGATCCTGGCCGGCATGCTGCTATTCTGACGCTCGTGGGACCACGTGTGCTGGTGGTCGACGACGAGGAGTCGATCCTCTTCGCCGTCAAGGACTACCTGGAGGTCCGCGGCTGCGAGGTGGACTACGCCCATACCCTCCCCCAGGCGCTGACGTTCTTGGCCGAAGCCCAGCCCTACGCGGTGGTGGTGGCGGACCTTCGGCTCTCGCCGCGGCTGCGGCTCGGGGGGTTCCAACTGATCGAGGAGGTTCGCCGGCGGATGCCGCAGACGCGCAGCATCCTGCTGACGGCCTACGGCTCACCCGAGATCGAGGAGGGCGCGAGGAAGCTGGGGGTGCGCGCCGTCCTGCCCAAGCCGATCCCGCTCCGTGAGCTGGCGCGGGTGGTGCTCGAGCTGGCCGACGAGGCGCCGCGGTGAGCCCGCCGCTCGGAGGCCACCAGCCGCCCGGTGCCGAGCTGGCTCGCACCATCCGCTCGGGGACCACCACCCTGGTGCTGGTCGACGCGGCCGGCCACGTCCTCCAGCTCGACGCCCCTGGCGGAGCCGTGTCGGCCCTGGGCACGGCGAGCGTGCTGGGTCGGCCGCTCCCGTCGGTGGGACCGGGCGAGCCCTGGACGGC
Organism: uncultured Acidobacteriota bacterium; assembly: GCA_964574335.1. GTDB lineage: Bacteria > Acidobacteriota > Vicinamibacteria > Fen-336 > Fen-336 > CAZNNH01. The sequence continues at coordinate 63,858 of CAZNNH010000016.1, forward strand.
GGCGGCACGGCTCTCGACACGGGCACGGGAAACACGGACCCCGGCGGCCGTCTCCGTGGCGGACGAGGTCGATGGA
>CAZNNH010000017.1:0-40807 GCA_964574335.1 uncultured Acidobacteriota bacterium
GCGCGCTCAAGGCCACCCACTTCATCCAGATGTGCTGCCTGCGCCGGATCCCGCTGGTCTTCCTGCAGAACATCACCGGGTTCATCGTCGGGCGCGAGTACGAGCAGAAGGGGATCGCCAAGGACGGCGCCAAGATGGTGCACGCGGTGGCCAACGCTCAGGTGCCCAAGCTGACCGTGATCATCGGCGGCAGCTTCGGGGCCGGCAACTATGGGATGTGCGGCCGCGCGTACCAGCCACGGCAGCTCTGGATGTGGCCGAACGCCCGGATCTCGGTGATGGGCGGCGAACAGGCCGCCTCGGTGCTGGCCCAGGTGAAGCAGGAGCAGCTCGAGCGCCAGGGAGGCTCGATGTCGGAGGAGGAGGTCGCGGCCTTCAAGGCGCCGATCCTGGCCAAGTACGAGGAGGAGGGGAGCCCCTACTACTCTTCGGCCCGGCTGTGGGACGACGGCATCATCCCGCCCGCCGACACCCGGACGGTGCTGGGCCTCGGTCTGTCGGCGGCGCTCAACGCCGAGATCCCCGAGGCCCGCTTCGGCGTCTTCCGCATGTGAGGTGAGCGTGGCCCTCGAGCGGATCCAGGTGGAGACCGACGGACAGGTGGCCCGGGTCTGGCTCGCCCGACCCGAGGTGCGCAACGCCTTCGACGGCCTGATGGTCACCGAGCTGCGCAGCGCCCTGTTCGACCTGGGCGTCTCCGACACGGTGCGGGTGGTGGTGATCGGCGGGCGCGGGCCGAGCTTCTGCGCCGGCGCCGACCTGCGCTGGATGAAGGCCACCGCCGGCTCCAGCCTGGAGGAGAACCAGCGCGAGGCACAGGCGCTGGCCGACCTGTTCTTCACCGTCTACAACTCGCCGACCCCGATCGTGGCCCGGGTCCACGGCGCGGCCTTGGGCGGCGGCTGCGGCCTGGTGGCGGCCTGCGACATCGCCATCGGCGCCGAGGGGACCGAGCTCGGCTTCACTGAGGCGCGTCTGGGCCTGATCCCTTCCGTGATCTCGCCCTACGTGGTGGGCAAGATCGGCGAGTCGGCCGCCCGCGAGCTGTTCCTGACCGGCCGGCGCTTCGACGCGGTGCGGGCCGCCGAGCTCGGCCTGTTGCGGGCGGCGGTCCCCGAGTCGGAGCTCGAGGCCGCCGTCGAGACACGGGTTGGCGAGCTGCTGCAGTCCGGACCGCGGGCCATCGCCGAGGCCAAGGCGCTGATCCGCGAGGTCGCCTACCGCCGGGTCGAGGACGTCCAGCGCTACACCGTCGAGCGGATCGCGGAGATCCGGGTCTCGCCGGAAGCCCAGGAGGGGATGCGCGCCTTCCTGGAGAAGCGGAAGCCGAGCTGGCGACCGTGAAGCCGCTCTGCAAGGTCCTGATCGCGAACCGGGGCGAGATCGCGGTGCGGGTGGCCCGCACCTGCCGGGCGATGGGGATCGAGACGGTGGCCGTCTACTCGGAGGCCGACCGCGGGGCCCTCCACACCCGCGAGGCCGACGAGGCGGTGGCCATCGGCCCGGCGGAGGCGGCCCGCTCCTACCTGAACGTCGGCGCCCTCATCGACGCCGCCCGCCGCACCGGCGCCGATGCGGTCCACCCCGGCTACGGCTTCCTGAGCGAGAAGGCCGAGCTGGCCGGGGCCGTGGCCGAGGCGGGCCTCGTCTTCGTGGGGCCTCCCGCCGAGGTGCACGAGGCGATGGGGGACAAGAGGGGGGCTCGCCGGCTGATGGCGGCGGCCGGGGTGCCCGTGGTCCCCGGCTACGACGGCGACGACCAGCAGGAGGCCACCCTGCTGGGTGAAGCCGAGCGGATCGGCTGGCCGGTGATGATCAAGCCGGCCCGGGGCGGCGGCGGCAAGGGGATGCGCGTCGTCTCGTCCCGCGACGGCTTCGTGGAGGCGCTTCGAGCCTGCCGGCGTGAGGCCCTGGCCGCCTTCGCCGACGAGGCGATGGTCCTCGAACGGTCGCTGGAGCGGCCCCGCCACGTCGAGGTGCAGGTGATCGCCGACCGCCGGGACGCCACCCTCCACCTGTTCGAGCGCGAGTGCTCGATCCAGCGCCGCCACCAGAAGGTGATCGAGGAGACGCCGAGCCCGGCCCTCGACGACGTGCGCCGGCAGGCCCTGTGCGAGGCCGGCGTCGCCGCCGCCCGAGCGGTCTCGTACCAGAACGCCGGCACCGTCGAGTTCCTGCTCGATGCCGCCGGCGGTTTCTACTTCCTGGAGATGAACACGCGGCTCCAGGTGGAGCACCCGGTGACCGAGGCGACCACCGGTCTCGACCTGGTCCGGCTCCAGCTCGAGGTGGCCTCGGGGGCGCCGCTCCGCTTCGACCAGGAGCAGGTGAGACGTCTGGGCCACGCCCTCGAGTGCCGCATCTACGCCGAGGACCCCACCCGCGACGATGCTCCCTCGCCGGGGAGGATCCTGGCCTGGGTGGCGCCGGAGGGGCCCGGGGTGCGTATCGACTCGGGTGTCGCCACCGGTAGCGAGGTGAGCGTCCACTACGACCCGATGCTGGCCAAGCTGGTCACCTGGGGCCACCACCGGGGCGAGTCGCTGGAACGGATGCGGTGGGCCCTTCTTCGCACCGTGGTGCTCGGCGTGGCCACCAACGTGGAGCGCCTGGGCGCGATCCTGGCCCATCCCCGCTTCGTCGAGGGCGCGCTTCACACCGGCTTCATCGAGGAGCACCTGGGGCCGGCCGAGCCCGCGCCACCCCCGCCCGCCCTCGCGGTGGCGGCCGCCATCGCGGCCCTGCGCCAGCGGCCGGCCTCGGCCCCCCCCGGCGGGTCGGCCATCCCGGACCCGTGGGAGTCGGTCGGCCCGTGGAGGCTCTCGTGATCCGGCTGCGGGTGGGAGAGGATCTTCTTGCCGTCGCGCTACAGCTCACCGCCGACCGTCTCCAGGTCGAGATCGATGGCGAGGCCTTCTCGCCCGAGGTCGAGCCGATCGGACCTTCTTCCTTCGTGCTGCACCACGGCTTTTCCGACGAGCCCTTCCACTGCGTCGAGGACCGGGGCACCATCCATCTTCACTGGCGGGGTCGGGTGTATCGCCTGACCGAGGAGACGGCCGGAGGGGCCGGCGGCCAGCGGGCAGCGGCGAGCGGCCTCGAGGCCCCGATGCCGGGGCGGGTGATCGCCGTCAAGGTCTCGCCCGGCCAGAGGGTGTCCCGTGGCGAAGAGGTCCTGATCGTGGAGGCGATGAAGATGGAGAACTCGCTGCGCGCCCCCCGCGACGGCACGGTGCGCAGCGTCGCCGTCGCGGTGGGGGACTCCGTCACCCCGGGGGTGGTGCTGGTCGACCTCGACTGAGGGGAGGCGGTTGACCGGCCCCGCCCACGCCGATCATGATCGCCGCTTGTGAGGTCTCACGCGTCCAGCCTCGCGTCCTGCAGCTCCAGCGCCCTCGCCTACCTGCCGCTGGCGGCGCTCGCCTACCTGCTGGTGCTGCTGCTGTTCGTGAGGTTCCGGGCGGCGGGGGCGTGGGGGGCCTGGCTTGCCGCCGTGACGCTGTGCGTTCCCGCCTTGTTCACCAAGGAGATCGTGGTCACGTTGCCGGTGACGCTTCTCGGCTTCGATCGATCGGGAGGGAGAGGGGCTTCCCAGGGTGTCGGTCTCGATCCGTAGAGGCGGGGTCCCAGGCACGATGCTCCAGCGCGTGACGGTGGTGGAGGTCGGTCCCCGTGACGGGCTGCAGAACGAGGCGCGTCTGCTGAGCCTCGAGGATCGCCTGGCCTTCTGCCGAGCGCTCTTGGCCGCCGGTCTGCCCGTGGTCGAGGTCGGGGCCTTCGTGTCGCCTCGGTGGGTCCCTCAGATGGCCGGCTCCTCCGGGGTACTGCGGGGGCTGCTGAGCGATTCCCCGGGCGGTGCGCGGCTTCCGGTGCTGGTGCCGAACCGCAAGGGCTTCGACCGAGCCATGGAGGCCGGCGCCGGCGCCATCGCGGTGTTCACCGCCGCCAGCGAGTCGTTCAACCTGAAGAACGTGAACGCCACCGTCCCAGAGTCGTTCGAGCGTTTCGGGATGTTCCTTCCCGAGGCCCGCGCGCGGGGCCTGTGGGTGCGCGGGTACGTCTCGACGGCCTTCGGCTGCCCCTACGAGGGGACCGTCGAGCCCGGCCGTGTGGTCGACGTGGCGCGCCGGCTGCTCGACGCCGGCTGCCAGCAGGTCTCGATCGGCGACACCATCGGGGTGGCGGTTCCCAGCCAGGTGGCGGAGCTCGTAGGTCGGCTGATCGAGGTCATGCCCGTCGAGGTCCTGGCCGTGCACCTGCACGACACCCGCGGCACCGCCCTCGCCAACGTGCTGGCTTCTCTCCAGGCGGGTGTCCGCGTCGTGGATGCCTCGGCGGGGGGGCTCGGCGGTTGCCCGTACGCCCCCGGCGCGAGCGGCAACCTGGCGACGGAGGACCTAGTCTACATGCTCCATGGGATGGGGTTCGAGACCGGCGTGGACCTGCCGAGCCTGCTGCGGGCCTCGAGGCTCATCGAGGCTCGCCTGGGACGCCGGCTGCCCAGTCGCTACCTGCGCGCCTGCGCCGGCGGCGAAGGGGCCTGAGGTGGAAAAACCCCCAGCCGGTGCGGAAGAACGCCCACGGCCGTCTCGGTCGGGCCGCGTGCCCGAGCGGGGCGAGCAAGGGTCGGTTCCGTTGAGCCCGCGACCACAGCTCGAGCCACGCTCCCCAAGCCATCGTCCTTTCTGACGGAAGCAGACCCTGCCGGTCCGTGGTCGGGGCGAGCCCGTCCGAGCGGAGAGCTGGGCGGGGTGGACGGCCAAGGCCATGGGGGCGAGCCCGGGCATGGGGCTTGCTCAGTCGTCCGGCATGACGAGCCTCGCATATGTGCAGCGGGGTCTCAGCCGCAGCGGAGTCGCCGTTGCGCCTTTCGAGCAGGCCCTGTTCGCCGAGCTGGAAGCCGCCGCCTTGCACTACAAGGCGGCTCCCGAAGCCCTGATCCAGGTCCTCCACCGAGCCCAGGAGCTCTTCGGCTACCTGCGCGAGGACGTGGTCGGCTGGGTCGCCCATCGCCTGCGGCTGCCGATCAGCCAGGTCCACGGCGTGATCGGCTTCTACTCCTTCTTCAGCCGGGTGCCGCGCGGCAAGCACGTGATCCAACTCTGCCTGGGCACCGCCTGCTACGTGCGGGGGGCGGCACCGCTGCTCGGCCGCCTCCAGCGCGAGCTGGGGATCCGGGCCGGCGAGACCACGCGAGACGGGCTCTTCAGCCTCCGCACCGTACGTTGCCTGGGAGCGTGCGGACAAGCGCCGACGGTGATGATCGCTGACGAGATCCACGGGGGCCTTGCTACCGGCGAGATCCGGCCGACCCTGAGGCGGTACCGGTGAGCCCGGAAGACCTGAAGGAGTGGAGGGACCGCCTGGTCTCGAGGCTGGATCTGCGCCTCGCGCCGCCGCTGGCGGCCACCTGGGAGCCCTCCACCCAGCGACACGACGTGATGGTGTGCGCCGGCGGTGCCTGCGTCAGCTTGGGCAGCGCCAACGTCGCGGCGGCGTTCCGCGAGCTGCTCGGCCAGAGGCGCCTGGCGGGCCAGGTCCACTTGGTCGAGACCGGCTGTGTCGGTTGCTGCAACCTGGGCGTGGTGATCCAGGTGTGCCCCGACGACGTGCTCTACGCCCGGGTGCGGCCCGACCAGGTGCGCCGCATCGTCGAGGAGCACCTGCGCGGTGGACGCGTGGTCTCCGAGCTGCTCCACCACGACGACGGCAACACCTACCGCTCGGCTCGCGAGATGCCTTTCTTCGTCCGCCAGCAGCGGGTGGTGCTCGAGAACTGCGGTCTGATCGATCCCCAGAGCCTCGAGGAGTACGTCGCCCGGGACGGCTACGCGGCCCTCTCGCGAGCCCTCACCGAGATGTCGCCCGCCGATGTAGTGGCCGAGGTCAGCCGGAGCGGCCTGCGGGGACGCGGGGGCGGGGGGTTCCCCACCGGCGCCAAGTGGAAGATGTTGGCCGCCGCGCCGGGCGCCTGTAAGTACGTGGTCTGCAATGCCGACGAGGGCGATCCGGGCGCCTTCATGGACCGCAGCGTCCTGGAGAGCGATCCCCACCGAGTCCTCGAAGGGATGTTGATCGCGGGTTTCGCCACCGGGTCGCGCCACGGCGTCGTCTACGTACGAGCCGAGTACCCGCTGGCGATCCGGCGACTGCAGCAAGCCCTGGCGGCCGCCGAGGAGCAGGGCTTCTTGGGCTTGCGCATCCTCGACACCGCCTTCTCGTTCGAGGTCGAGATCCGGGTCGGCGCCGGGGCCTTCGTGTGCGGCGAAGAGACCGCCCTCATGGCGTCGGTGGAAGGTCGCCGTGGCTCGCCGCGTCCGAGGCCCCCCTTCCCCACCGAGAGCGGCCTCTTCGGTCACCCGACCGCGATCAACAACGTCGAGACCTTCGCCAACGTCCCGCCGATCCTGAGACGGGGGGCCGAGTGGTTCCGCAGCCTCGGCACGCCCGACAGTCCCGGCACCAAGGTTTTCGCCCTGGCCGGCAGCATCACCAACACCGGTCTGGTCGAGGTGCCGATGGGCACCTCGCTCCGCGACCTGGTGTTCGAGGTGGGGGGCGGCGTGCGGGGCGGCCGGGCCTTCAAGGCGGCGCAGACGGGTGGCCCGTCGGGAGGGTGTATCCCGGCCCGGCACCTCGACACGCCCCTCGACTTCGACTCCCTGCAGCGGATCGGCTCGATCATGGGCAGCGGCGGGCTGATCGTCATGGACGAGACCTCGTGCATGGTCGACGTGGCCCGCTTCTTCATGGACTTCTGCGTCGAGGAGTCGTGCGGGAAGTGCCCGCCCTGCCGGGCGGGGACGCGCCAGATGCTCCATCTCCTGGACCGGGTGTGCGCGGGCCGGGCCGACCCCGGCGATCTCGCGCGGCTCGAGGAGCTGGGCGAGACCATGACCACCGCCAGCCTCTGCGGCCTGGGGACGACCGCGCCCAACCCGGTGCGGAGCACGCTGCGGCACTTCCGGGAGGAGTACGTCGCCCACGTGCAGGACGGCCGCTGCCACGCCGGCGTGTGCCGGGCGCTGTTCCGTTCGCCGTGCGAGAACGCCTGCCCGCTGCGAATGAACATCCCGGGCTTCCTGCAGCTCCTCAACGAGGGTCGCCTGGACGACGCCTACGAGATGATCCTGCTCGAGAACCCGCTGCCGGCCACCACCGGAAGGGTCTGCCAGCACCCCTGCCAGCAGCGTTGTGCGCGGGGCAACCACGACGAGCCGGTGGCGATCCGCGACGTCCACCGCTTCATCGCCGACACCATCCACGCCGAGGGGCGCGAGGGTCGGCTGCTGGGCCGAGTCAAGGACCGTCGCCTGCCCGCCACCGGCAAGCGGGTGGCGGTTGTGGGCGCCGGGCCGGCCGGGCTCACCGCGGCGTTCTACCTGGCGCTGCTCGGCCATCGTGTCTCGCTCTACGACGGGGCGCCGGAGCCAGGGGGGTTGCTGCGCTTCGGCCTGGCGGCCTATCGGCTGCCGCGCATGGTGCTCCGGGCGGAGCTGGCCTTCCTGCGGGTGCTCGGGATCGAGGTGGTGGTCAACGCCTCGCTCGGAGCGGAGCTTTGTTTGGCTCGGCTCGAGCATGACTTCGATGCGGTGCTGCTGGCGCTGGGCACCGCGAAGCAGGTCCGAGCCGGGGTGCCGGGAGCGGAGTTGGGGGGCGTCCGCGACGCCCTCGACTTCCTTGTTTCCTGTTCCGTCGGCCGTCCCCCCCAGCTCGGTGACCACGTGGTGGTGGTCGGCGGCGGCAACGCCGCCGTCGACGCGGCCCGGACCGCCCGACGCCTGGGGGCTCGAGTGACCGTCGCCTACCGGCGCCAGCAGGCTGACATGCCGGCCATCCCCGAGGAGGTCGAGCAGGCCCGTGAGGAGGGGGTGGAGCTCCTCTTCCACACCGGTGTGTCGGCGATCGTCGGGGTCGAAGGGCTGGTCAAAGCCATCGCTGCCGAGCGGCTGGCGCCCGGCCGCTACGACTCCTCCGGCCGGCGGAGCCCCGAGCCGACCGGCGAGGTCCGAGAGCTGCCGTGCAGCGGAGTGATCTTCGCTATCGGCGAGCGTGTCGACCCGCAGCCGCTGCAGGCGGCCGGGATCGAGCTGGACCCGACTGGCCGCGTCCGGGTCGACCTCGCCACCGGGCAGACCAGCCGCCCCCGCGTCTTCGCCGCCGGCGACGTGGTCACCGGTCCCTCGAATGTGGCCTTGGCGATGGCGGCCGGGAAGCGGGCAGTGGAGCGTATCGATGCCGCCCTGTCGGGAAGCTCCCGGCTGATCTCCATGACGAGCGGCTTCAGCTACGCCCAGACCGCCCCCACCCGGGCGGTCGGCGGGGAGAGGAGCCGGGTGAAGATGCTGGCTCTCGAACAACGGGAGGGCTCCTTCGGCGAGGTCTCGCTCGGCCTCACCGAGGTGCAGGCGCGCTCCGAGGCCCGCCGCTGCCTGCGCTGCGACGTCTCCGACCAGGCGCAGGAGGAGGACGCCGTCGCCGCCCGCGCCGGAGCCTGACATGGCCGAGATCCACGTGACGATCGACGGCCGGACCGTGGTGGGACAGTCCGGCCAGTCGATCCTCGAGGTGTGCCGGGAGCACGGGGTCCGGGTTCCGACGCTCTGCTACTGCGAGGGGCTCTCTCCGGCCGGGGCCTGCCGGCTGTGCATCGTCAGGGTCGAAGGCCAGCGGCGTCCGGTCCCGGCCTGCACCACACCGGCCCAGGATGGGATGGTGGTGGTGACCGCGAGCGACGAGCTGCGCGAGCAGCGCCGCCGGGTCATCGAGCTGCTGCTGGGCGAGCGCAACCACGTCTGTCCCTACTGCGCCCGGAGCGGCAACTGCGAGCTGCAGAGTCTGGCCTACGAGCATGGGATCGACCACGTCCGCTACGACTACCTCTTCCCGCCGTTGACGGTGGACGGGTCCCACCCCCACATCGTCCGCGATCACAACCGCTGTGTGCTCTGCGGTCGCTGCATCCGCGCCTGCACCGAGCTGACGGGGGCCCACGTGCTGGACCTCGACCTGCGGGGGCCCCACACCCTGGTGATCGCCGACCAGGGCCTGCCCCTCGGCGAGTCGAGCTGCGTGTCGTGTGGAACCTGTCTCGCCGTCTGCCCGACGGGCGCCCTGTTCGAGAAGCGCTGCGCCCACTGGCAGGGAAGGATGCCGCTCCAGCTCGAGGAGACCGTCTGCCCGGTGTGCGCGGTGGGCTGCCGGATGTCGGTGTCGGTGCTGCACCGCCAGATCGGGCACATCTCCGCCGCCCCCGGCTGGAACGGGAACCGAGTGCTCTGTGCGCGGGGGCGCTTCGAGCTGGTCAACCCGACCCGCCCCCGCGTCGGCGCGCCGCGCCGCCGGCACGGCAAGGAGTGGCTGGCCATCGACCTCGACGAGGCGGTCGAGCGCTGCGCCCAGCGCCTGGGGAGCCGGCCGGTGGGCTCCGACCCGGCCCGGGTGGTGGCGCTCCTGAGCTCGCGCTTGCCCCTGGAGGCGATGGCGGCGTGCCGCGGCTTCATGACCGACGTGATCGGCAGCCCGCGGTGGGGCGTTTTCGATCGCACCGACTCGAGCGCGGTGAGAGAGGCCCTCGGCATCGAAGAGAAGCTGGCACCGCTCTCGCGGCTCTGCGACCTCGAGGACGCCGACATGTTCCTGCTGGTGGGCTGCAACCTGGAGCGCTCCAGCGGTGCGATCGCCTCGGCGGTGCGGAGGGGGGTGCTGCGGCGCCGGGCCACGCTGGTCAAGCTGAACCCGCGACACACCTGGCTGACCGGCTGGACGGATCTGCACGTCGAGGTGGAGCGGGGCCGGGACGCCCTGGTGCTGGCCGCGATCCTGAAGTACGCGATCGACGCCGGCGCGGCGATCACACCGGTGCCCGAGGCCCTGGCGACGGGCCTGGCCGACCTCGAGGACGTCGAGATCACCCGGCTGACCGGCGTGCCCGCCGAGTCGCTGCGTCGAGTGGCCCGCCTGTACCTGGACGCGGCGCGGCCGATGGTCCTGTGCGGCCGCGGGATCACGCGGTCCGGCCCGGAGGCGCTGCGCGCGGCGCTCGGCCTGGTGAGGGCCACCGGCCGCCTGACGGCGGACGGACGGTACCGGCTGATGGAGCTCTCGATCGGCTCCAACAGCGTCGGGGCCCGCCTGCTGGGCCCGGCCGGCCTCAACCCGGACCGTCTCGATCCCCACAGCGCCGACGTGGCCTTCGTGGTCCTGGGCGGCATCGATCCCACCTGGCCGCGCGACCGGCTGGAGCGCCTGCGGACGGTGGGCTTCGTGGTTGCACTCTCCCCTCGCGAGCACGAGGTCACCGATCTGGCCCACGTCGTCGTGCCGACCCCGGCCTGGAACGAGCGCGCCGGGACGTTCGTGAACCTCGAGGGGAGGGTCCAGCGCTCGCGCCGGCTGATGGAGCCGGCACCGGGCTCGATCGACGAGAGGAGCTTCTTCGAGGCGGTGGCGGCGAGCTGTCGCCACGAGGGAGGGGCCTGGAAAGCCAACGGCGTGCCGGGCTCGATCCAGGAGGCCGCCGACGGCGGGCTGCTCCCGGTCAACCCCATGCAGGCAGGACTCGACGGCCCCTCTCTGGAGGCCCTCATCCATGCCAGACCCTGAGAAGGCCCAGACACCTCGAGGCGAGCCGAAGATCCGTGTGGCCACGGTGTGGCTGACCGGCTGTGCCGGCTGCCACATGGCGCTGCTGGACCTGGACGAGCGCCTCTTGGAGCTGCTGGAGAAGGTCGACTTCGTGGCCTCGCCGATCATGGACGTCAAGGAGCATCCCGAGTGCGACGTCACGCTGGTGGAAGGGGGCGTGGGGACCAGCGCCGACCTGCACAAGCTACGGATCCTGCGCCGCCGCTCACGGGTGGTGGTGGCCGTGGGCGATTGTGCGGCGATGGCCGGCATCCCCACCCTGCGCAACGCCCGCCCGTGCCGCGAGGCCCTCGAGCGCGCCTACCTCGAGACCGAGACAAGCGCCACGCTGGTGCTGCCCGAGGCGGACCTGCCCGAGCTGCTGCCCGAGGTGCGGCCGATCCAGTCTTACGTGACCGTGGACGCGTGGGTTCCGGGCTGCCCGCCCCGGGTGGAGGCCTTGTGGGATGCCCTGCAGGGCCTGCTCGGCGCGGCGGCGGCGGCGGACCGGATGGTGAAGCTGCGCTACGACTGAACAGGGAGGCCGCGTGGGACGCGTGGTGATCATCGAGCCGGTGACCCGAATCGAGGGTCACGCCAAGATCAGCATCCAGCTCGACGACCGGGACCAGGTCTCCTCCGCCCGGCTCCAGGTGACCGAGTTCCGCGGCTTCGAGAAGCTGTGCGAAGGCCGCCACTTCTCCGAGCTGCCCACCCTCACCGAGCGGATCTGCGGGATCTGCCCGGTGAGCCACCACCTGGCGTCGGCCAAGGCGGTCGATGCGATCTGCAACGTCGCCCCGCCGCCCACCGCGCGCAAGCTGCGCGAGCTGATGCACATGGGGCAACTGGTCCAGTCGCACGCCCTGAGCTTCTTCCACCTGTCCGCCCCCGACCTGCTGCTCGGCTTCGACTGCGACCCGCGGCAGCGCAACGTCTTCGGGCTGGCCGCCGCCGAGCCGGAGCTGGCACGGGAAGGCATCGGTCTGCGGCGTTTCGGCCAGGAGATCATCGAGGCGGTGGCGGGGCGCCGGATCCATCCTGACGTTTGCGTCCCGGGGGGGATGAACCGACCGCTGGCGGTGGCCGATCGCGACCGGCTGCTCGCGCAGGTGCCAGAGGCCAAACGCACGGCCCGCCACGGCCTGCGGCGGCTGCTCGACCGGTTCGAGGCCAACGCCGACTGGGTGGGCGCCTTCGCGAGCTTCCCGAGCAACTACCTGGCCCTGGTGGCCCAGGACGGCACCGCCGAGTACTACGACGGCTACCTGCGTCTCACCGGCGCCAACGGCGTCGCCCTCGAGGACCTCTACGACCCCAACCAGTACCTGTCGCTGGTGGCCGAGGCCACCGAGCCCTGGTCGTATCTCAAGTTCCCCTACTACAAGCCGATGGGATACCCGGACGGCTCCTACCGGGTAGGACCGCTGGCGCGCCTCAACGTCTGCTCGGGGCTGAGCACGCCGGAGGCCAACCGCGAGCTGCGGACCTTCCGCGAGCGCGCCCGGAGGCTGCCGATCGAGGGCTCGCTCTTCTACCATCAGGCGCGCCTGATCGAGCTGCTCCATGCCGTCGAAGGGGCCGAGCGGCTGCTGGGCGACGAGGAGATCTGCGGTCGGGAGCTGATCGCCGAGCGGCACCAACAACGAGGCGAGGGTGTGGGTGTGATCGAGGCCCCGCGCGGCACCCTGTTCCACCACTACTTCGTCGACGAGGGGGGGATGGTGGAGCGGGTCAACCTGGTCGTGGCCACCGGCCAGAACAACCAGGCCATGAACCAGGCGGTCGCCGACGTCGCCCGGCACGCCCTCGACGGCGCCCAGCTCACCGAGCCGATGCTCAACCGGATCGAGGCGGCGGTGCGCTGCTACGATCCGTGCCTGTCGTGCAGCACCCACGCGGTCGGGAAGATGCCCCTCGAGGTCGAGGTGCGGGCGGCGGACGGCACGCCGCGGGGCCGGGTCAGCCGACGCTGACGCCGGGCGGCTCTCGCACCAGTCGCTCCACGACCTGGCGGGGGAGAGCCGAGCCGTCGGTGCCGGCCTTGGCGGCGCCCCACGCGCAGGCGATCTCCAGGGCGCGTTCCATCGTCGTCCCGCCCACCAGCGCGTGGATCAGGCCGGCGGCGAAGGCGTCGCCGGCGCCGGTGGTGTCGATCGCCTCGACCACCGGAGCGGCCACCTCGACCTGACCCTCGGCGCCGATCGCCCGGGCGCCGTCGGCGCCACGGGTCAGGACCATCCAGCGCAGCCGCTCCCCGGCGATCCGCCGACCCCACTCCCAGGGCGAGGCACGGACCTCGGGGGGGAGGTCGGGCTCGGAAGCCACCAGCACCTGGGCCGGTCGCGCCGCGGCCTGGCAAGGGGGGATGTGCGCGACCACCAGGCACGAGCGGGACTTGGCGGCGAGCAGGTCGGCCAGATCCAGGGCCCGGCTGCGGACGTAGAGGCAGTCGGCGGGCAGCTCGAGGATGCGCGCCGGCGGCCCGGGCTCTCGGGCCCGGGCCAGGTTGATGATGGTGCGCTCGCCACCGGGCTCGACCAGGACGAGGGACCGGGTGGTGGGGGTTTCGACCCGCCGGAGCTGTGAGGTCAGGACGCCCCTCGCCTGCAGGTCGGCGAGCAGCCGGTCGCCGTGGTCGTCACGGCCAATCGGGCAGACCAACGTCACGGCGTGGCCGGCGAAGGCCAGGGGGACGCCGGTGTTGGCGGCGCCGCCGCCGAGCCGCGTCCCGTCGAGGCCTCCCTCGAGGTGGAAGCCGGCACGAAGCGGCTCCTTCAGCCGCACCACCTCGTCGCGAGCCACCGACCCGAGCACCAGGATCCGCGCCACGGCGTCCATGCTAGCGCGGGCGGGCGTCTCCTGCCGCTTCGCGTCCATAATGCCGGTCCATGTGGCCCTCGGAGCGAGTTGGGAAGCCGGGGATCCGATTGGCGGTGCTGTGCGAGGGCTCGCTGGCGCTCCTGGCCTTGGTGCTGGGGATGCTGGTCGGCCACTCTCCGGCGGCGCGGCTTCGTCTCGTCGACGCCGCCCATGCCGGGCGGATGTTGCTGGTCGGCGTGCTGGCCGTGGCGCCGATGCTGGCCGCCTTCGTCCTGCTGCCGAGGCTGCCCTGGGCGGGCCTGCAGCGGGGGCTCGAGGAGGTGGAGCGGGTGGTCCAGCGGCTCTTTGCCGGCGCCCGCCTTGGGGAGCTCTTCGCCGTCTCGCTGGCGGCGGGCTTGGGCGAGGAGCTTCTTTTCCGAGGCCTGCTGCAAGACGGCCTGGCCCGATGGCTCGGCGTGCCCTACGGCCAGCCGCTGGGCCTGTTCGTCGCCAGCGTGCTGTTCGGTCTCGCCCATCCCCTGAGCGCCGGCTACGCCTTGCTGGCCGGGCTGAACGGCGCCTACCTGGGGGGCCTGATGATTCTCACCGGCAGCCTGTGGCCGCCGGTCGTGGCCCACGCTGTCTACGACCTGCTGGCCCTGCGTCACGTGCTCCTTGCCCGACCCGCGTCGCCGCCCCAGGCCGGAGCCGGGGTGGGCACGGCGGGCGATTCGCGGGTAACATCGGAGGACGATTCATGAGACACATCAGGCTTCCTGCTCCGACCTTGCTCGCTTACGTGCTGGTCGGGCTCGCGTCCAGTCCCCTTGGGTGCGCGAAGCGTGCGCGAGTGCAGGAACCGCTGCCGGCCGTCGCCCAGCCGTCGGTCATCCCCTCGGCCACCGAGCTGGCGCGCCAGATCTCCCATCGTGTCGAGGCGATTCGGGGCCTGAAGTTCAAGAAGCCGGTGAAGGTCGAGACCGTGAGCGCAGCCGAGGCGCGCGAGCATTTCCGCGCCCGGACGGAGAGGCTCTGGCCGGAGTCCCGCTGCCGCCTCGAGCAGGCCGTCTACGTGGACCTGGGCCTGCTCCCACCGGACACCGATCTGAGGGGGACGCTGCTCGACCTGCTCGAGGAGCAGGTGTGGGGCTACTACGACCCGGAGACGGACACCTTCTTCGTCCTCGACGACGTGCCGCCGTCCTCGGCGCCGATCCTGATGGCCCACGAGCTGACCCACGCCCTCGACGACCAGTACTTCGAGATCGACTCTCGCTTCGAGCAGTTGGTCGACGACGACGATGCCTCCACGGCCTTCGGGGCGGTGGTGGAGGGCTCGGGTACGGCGGTGATGACGGTCTTCATGTCGGAGGAGATGCGCGCCAAGCGGATGTCGCCCGACGTGCTCGAGGAGATCACCAAGACCGAGGCCGGGCGCGCCGACAAGCTCAAGGCCGCCCCCGCGCTGCTGCGCCGCGGGCTCCTGGGCCCCTACACGCTCGGCCTCAGCTTCCTGCTCCGGGGCGACCTGAAAGGGCTTCGGCAGGGGATCCGGGTCGCCGACCTCAACCAGGCCTTCGAGCGGCCGCCGGTCTCCACCGAGCAGGTGCTCCACCCCGAGAAATACTGGGCCGAGAACGGCCGTGACGTCCCGATACCGGTGCCCCTCGGAGATCAGGCCGAGGCGCTCGGAGGCGGATGGCGTCTGGCCGGCAAGGGCCATCTGGGCGAGCTGAACCTGGCGCTGCTGGCCGGCGCCGACGGTCCCGACCTCGGAACGTCACCGGCCGGTGGCTTCGAGGGGTGGACCCATCCTGCGGCCGAGGGTCTCGCCGGCGACGTCTACCACCACTACACGAACGGCCCCCGCCATCTGACCCTGGTGGCCACCCTCTGGGACTCGACCGCCGAGGCCGCCGAGTTCGCGGCCGCCCTCGACGGACGGCGGGTGTTCGCGAGCGGGACGGCCGTGATCCTCCTGGCGGGCGACATCGACGAGAGGGCCCAGCGTCTCGGCGGTCGCCTCGCCGAGGCCCTCGGTGAGACAGGGGCGAAGACGGCCTCGGAGTCGTTGCCGTGAGCGCGCCCGAGCACACCCTGCTGGTGGTCGACGACAACGCCGAGAACCGCGATGTCCTCTCCCGGCGCCTCGAGAAGCGCGGCTTCAAGATCCTTCAGGCCGACTCCGGCCAGCGCGCGCTGGACCTGATCGAGGTCCAGGCCGTGGACCTGGTCCTCCTCGACTGGATGATGCCGGGCCTGAGCGGCCTCGACGTCCTGAAGCGGCTCAGACAGCGCCCGGCCACCGCCCAGCTCCCGGTGATCATGGCCACCGCCAAGTCGGAGAGCGACGACATCGTGGAGGCCCTCGAGCTGGGCGCCGACGACTACGTCACCAAGCCCCTGGACTTCCCGGTGGTCCTGGCGCGGGTCCAGGCCGCCCTGCGGGCCCGGCGCCCCGCACCCGCCGTGTCGGCCGCGCCGGGGCCGGGCAGCCCGCAGGAGGTCGGCCCCGGTACCCTCCTGGCCGGCCGCTACCAGATCGAGACCTCCCTCGGCTCCGGGAGCTTCGGGACCGTGTACCGCGCCCGTCACCTGGACCTCGAGCGCCCGGTGGCGGTCAAGGTCCTGCAGTCGCGCATCGGCACCGACCGCTCCACCCTGGCCCGCTTCCGGCGTGAAGGAGTGGCCACCTGCCGGGTGAGGCACGAGAACGCGGTGGCGGTCCTGGATTTCGGGGTCACCGATACGGAGGTCGCCTTCCTGGTCATGGAGCTGCTCGAGGGGCGCTCCCTGGAGGACGAGATCTTCGAGGCCGGCGTGTTCTCGCCGCGGGCAACGGCGGAGATCCTGGCCCCCGTGTGCGGCGCGCTGGCCGAGGCGCACCGGGAGGGGATCATCCACCGCGACATCAAGCCCGCCAACATCTTCCTGCACCAGATGCCGCAGGGACGGGTCCCCAAGGTTCTCGACTTCGGCATCGCCAAGCTGATAGGGACCGCGGCCCAGAAGCTGACCCTGGACGGCTGGATCCTGGGGACGCCCGTCTACATGGCCCCCGAGCGTTTCCGCAGCGAGGGTTACGACAGCCTGTCCGACGTCTACTCGGTCGGTGTGGTGGCGTATCAGATGCTGGCCGGGTGCCTCCCTTTCGAGGCGCCCCAAGACGACCCGATGGCGGTGGCCGCGATGCACGCGAAGAAGGCCCCCGAGCCGCTCCGACGGCACGACCCGGACATCCCGGCCGCCCTCGAGCAGCTGGTCATGAGCGCCCTCGCCAAGCTGCCCAAGCATCGGCCGACGGCCGAGCGCTTCGGCGGTCGCCTCGGGGAGCTGCTCGCGGCGGGTGAGCTGTCCGGCGAGGCGATGGGGATCTTCTCCCTCGGCCAGGAGGCTCCCACCCTCGGTCCGGCCGGGCCCACCGATGCCGGGACCGAGCCCTCGGGTGGAAAGGACCCCGAAGGCTGAGCGCGACGCCCGCCGACGGTCGCGCGGGGGGCGCCCCGGCTACCGCCTCTTGCGGGCCTCCGCGACCATCGCGATCGCCCGCTTCACGTTGGTGGTGATCCCGGCGTAGTCCTGCCGCTTCAGCAGCTCGGCCGTGATCAGGTTGCTGCCCATCCCCACGCAGGCGACGCCGGCCGTGAACCAGGCGCCGAGCGACTCCTCGTTCAGCTCCACGCCGCCGGTCGGCATGATCGAGGTCCAGGGCATGGGTCCTCTCACCGACTTCACGAAGGCGGGACCGCCCACCTCCTTGCCGGGGAAGATCTTGACGATCTCGACGCCCAGCTCCTCGGCACGCGAGATCTCGCTGGCGCTGCCGCAGCCGGGCGAGTAAGGGACCTTGCGACGGTTGCAGGCCCGGGCGACCTCCTCGTTGAGGACCGGTCCCACTACGAAGCTGGCGCCGCAGTTGATGTAGAGGGACGCCGTGCCCGGGTCCACCACCGAGCCCACGCCGGTGATCATCTTGGGCAGCTCGCGGGAGCAGAAGCGCTCGAGCTCCACGAACACCTGAAAGGCCAGGTCGCCCCGGTTGGTGAGCTCGATCAACCGCGCGCCACCGTCCACGCAGGCCCGGGCCACCCGGCAGACCACCCCCGGGTCCGGGTGGTAGAAGACGGGGACCAGGCCGGTCTCGTACATCGCATTGAGCGCCTGCATCCGGTTGTAGCGGGCCACGGGACCTCCTAACGCGTCACCCCGACGCGCGGCCGGGATTATAGCCCCCGGCGAGGCACGCTTCCTGCAGCGACATGGGTTGATGCCGCCCGGGAGCGGTGGGACCATGTCCTTGCGAGAGGGAAACGTAACAGGAGGTTACCGTTGAGGGGCACACGAGCGCGAATCGGCGCCGTCGTCTCGGCGGTCCTGTTGGCGTGGGCCGCCGGATGCGGCGGCGGCGGCTCCCCGACGCCGCCCGCCGGACCATCGATGCCGGCCGGGGAGATGGTGGCGGACTTCTCGCTGCCCGACGTCAACCCGGCCTCGGCGCGCTTCGGGCAGGTGGTCTCACCGCGCGACTACCTGGGCCAGGTGTCGGCCTGGTACTTCGGGCACGCCACCTGAGGCTACTGCCGAAACCAGTTCGGTTTCCTCGACGCCTTGCAGACGGACATCGACGGGGAGAGCCTGCCGGTGAGGGTCCAGATCCTGGGCGTGAACGCGGTGGGGTCGGAGTCGGAGAACAGCCTGATGTACGAGGGGCGCTCGCTGCCGTGGCTGCAGGACACCGCCCAGGCCGACGCCTGGGGGCGGTGGAACGTCACCCTCCGCGACATCGTCATCCTCGACCGGCACAACGTGGTGTTCAGGGTCTTCAACGCCGGCAACCTGGACCTGAGCCGGCAGGTGAACTACGACAACCTGAAGTCCCTGCTGCGCCAGGCGGCCGAGGTGCCGTAGGCTGACCGCCTAGACTTGCCGGTCGCAGGCGGAGCATGAGCGGCTTCGAGACCATCTTCCACTCGATCCCCCAGTTCCTGGTGACCTGTCTGGTCCTGGTCTTCGCCCAGGCCGTCTACGTCGCCTTCGGCTTCGGGGTGGGCCTGATCGTGGTGGGGGCGCTGGCGATGGTCTTCGCCGAGATCCGCGACGTGGTGGTGCTGCTGTTCTTCATCTCCGCCCCGGCCGAGCTGTACGTGGTGGGCAGGGCCTGGCACCTCGTCCCCTGGCGGGGGGTGCTGCCGATCGCGGTGGGGCTGTTCCTCGGGATCCCGTTGGGGACCGCGCTGCTCCGCCTGGGGGAGCCCACCTTCCTGCTCACCGCGCTCGGTGTCGTGCTGATCGGCTCGGGCGGTGCCTTCCTGGCGACCGCGCCTTCCTCCGCGGCCCGCCTGCCGGGCTGGGTGGCGCCGCCCATCGGGCTGGTCTCGGGTGTGCTATCCGGCTTGTTCGGCACCGGCGGGCCGCCCCTGATCCTCTATTACCAGGCGATCGGAACCGACAAGACCACGTTCCGGCGCTGCCTGATGGCCCTGTTCCTGATGACCTCGATCGTACGGCTCGTCGCCTACGTCGTCGCCGGGCTGCTCACCACGCCGCGCCTTCTCTCCGGTCTGGCGGTGCTTCCGGCGGCCGTCCTCGGCGCCTTCATCGGGCAGCAGATCCACCTACAGCTCAGCGAGGCGGCGTTCCGGCGCCTGGTCAGCCTGGCCCTGATCGCCATCGGCGCGCTCCTGCTGGCGCGCCAGCTGACCTGAGGGAGACGGAGGGGCTTCTAGGCCGACGCCTTCCGAAGCAGCGCCCGGATCATGGCCAGGTGATGGTCGTCGTGCTCGGCGACGAAGAGGCAGAGGTCGAGGACACGAAGGTCCTTGTCGAGGCGCGGGTGGCGGGCCGCCCGCGCGGCGTCCTCGAGCGTCAGCGGATCGAGCGTCTGGAGGGTCACCTGACGTGCCGAGCGGAACGCCTCGAGCAGCTTCTCGGTCGGCTCCTGGTCGAGGTGGGCCGACTCGGTGGCGGAGTTGCTCATGTCGGCGGCGGTGAGGCGCTTCTCGCCCCGGAGCAGCTCATGGAGCCGTGTCTGCCAGAGCGGCTCGACGATGAAGAGGTGCCCGGCGTGCTGCTGGATGGACCAGCCGCCGCCACGATGGGCGGTCGCCTCCGCAGGGATCATCGGCTGAAGCGTCTCCTCCAGGCGGGCGGGGGTCCCGCGTAGGCGCTCGCACACGGCTCGGAACATGCCGATCGGCGCGTCGAACGACCACCGGTACTCGAGCCAGGGCAGGACATCCATCGCCATCACCACCTCATCTGTCGGGGTCCGAGAAGGTCACTCGGGCATGGGCTCGTCGGAGTCGATCCACGCCGTGAGGCCGTCGGCGTGCTCCTCGATCCGGTAGGGTGCACGCGAGGAGAGGTCGACGACGACGCGAGTCACCAGTCGTGGCGATACGCTGTACTGGGCCACCCGCACCGCCTGGACCGGGCTCAGGTCCACGGCTACCCGAGAGGCTCCGACGTGGTTCTCGATCCCCTCGAGGTCGAGAACCAGGCGGTGGGGGAGCTCGTCCACGTAGAAGTCGTGGACGCGCAGGCGACCGTCGGCGTGCAGCCGGACCGCGACCTTCCCATCGCGGAAGGTGGCGCCAATCCCCATCAGCCGGGTCGCCGCTGGGGCCTCGTCCAAGCTCGGCTCGTCGGCGAGGCCTGGCTCGGCCGCGGTGGGCTGGTCGGCTGTCTCAGGCGCTGCCGGCTGATCTGCGGGCGCGGCGGGCTCGCGACCCGCTTCAGCCGGTGGCATCGTCGCGGCGGCCGCCGGGGCGACGGCTGCGGGAGACGTCTCGACCTTCGTGGCGTCGGCCGGTGGCTCCGAAGCCGGAGCCTCCCCCGCGGCGGCCGTTGCGCCCGCGGCCTCGTCCTCCTCGTCGGGCGGGCGCTCGCCGGGAAGGGCGGTGAACGTCAAGAACACGTCGTCACCCCGCGAGAGGGCCCGATGCACCAGAGGCCGGGTCAGATGCACGCTGATCCGCACCTTGGGTGGGGCACCCGGGTCGGCGAGGCCCTCGATCCGGACCGTCTCGACCTCCGGGGTGGAGACGGCGAAGCCCTCGAGGACTCCGGCCGCCACCGTTCCCTCGAGCTCGACCTCGGCGTCCTGCGGGTCGGGGCTGGCATAGTCGAAGGTCAGCGGGGCGTTGCCCTCCAGCACCAGCCGTGTCCCGCGCTCGACGGCCTCGGTGTGGATCCGCAGCAGCGTCGGCGACACGGGCGGCTGGCCCTCCGGCTCGACGGCCTGGGGCGGCTCGGTCGATTGCGCCCGACCCGGCGCCGCCGGCAGCAGGCCCATCCCGAGACACAGGAGGGCCAGCCACGCCCACCGCCGACCCGTCGATCCCTCAGGCGGCACTGGCACCCTCCCTCGCGGTGATCTCGTTGAGCTGGGCCAGCAGCCCCTCGACCTTCTGGAAGCGCCGGGCCGGATCCTTCTCGAGGCAGCGCAGGATCACGGCCTCAAGGGCGGGGGGGATGGCCGGGTTGACCTGGCGGGGTGGCGGGGGCGGGGTCTGGACGTGGTCGAGCACCACCGCCATCACCGTCTCGGCTCTGAACGGAAGCACGCCGCAGAAGATCTCGAAGAGCACCACCCCAAGGGAGTAGATGTCCGACCGGAAGTCGGCCGGCTGGCCCTGGGCCTGCTCCGGCGGAAGATAGTCCGGCGTGCCCAGCACGGTGCCGGTCGACGTGAGCCCCGCCTGACCTTTCTTCACCTCGGAGACCCGGGCGATGCCGAAGTCCATGATCTTGAGCTCACCGGTGTCGGGGAGGATCAGCATGTTCTGGGGCTTGATGTCGCGGTGCACCACGCCCTGGTTGTGCGCGGCCTCGAGCCCCAGGCACATCTGGCGCGCGACCCGCAGCCCGACCCCCAAGGGCAGGGCGCCCTTGCTGGTGATCAGCTCCTTCAGGGTGACCCCTTCGAGATACTCCATCGAGATGTAGGGAGCGCCGCCGGTCTCGCCGAAGTCGTGGGTACGGAGCACGTTGCGATGGGTGATCCGGCGGGCCAGCTTGATCTCCTGCTTGAAGCGCTCGAGCAGGGAGCTGTCCTGCTCCAGCACGTCCGGCCGCAGCACCTTGAGGGCCACCACCTCGTCGAGCTGGCGGTCCTGGGCCTTGTAGACCACGCCCATCCCGCCGCGACCCAGCGTCGAGAGCACCTCGTAACGGCCGGCGAACAGGTTCCCTCCGTCGAGGTGCATGGTCTCCGAGGTGGACAGGTCGGAAACGGCCGTGGCGCCGGTCGCTGCCTTGGCCTGGTCGCGCCGCAGCGCCGTCATCCCGTCCCGCAGGAAGCCGATCATCTGCTCCTTCTCGCGCAGCTCGGCGAGCAGCCCGTTGAAGGTCTTGGCCAGCACCCCGATCTCGTCGCCGGTGTTGACCAGCACGGCGCCCGAGTAGGCGCCGTCGCGGGCCTTCTCCACCAGCTCGGCCAGCCGGCGCACCGGACCGGCGATCCGGGAGGCGACCAGGTAGGCGATGCCGAGCGCCAACACCATCACCACCAGCGACACCAGGACCAGGCTGTTGCGGAACTGGCGATAGCCGGCCAGCTCCACCTCCAGGCTGCGGAGCGCCAGCACCGATCCCTTCGCCGCGTCGCCGTCGTCGCTCATCGGCACCAGCACGGCGACGTACCGCTCGCCACCCACGTTGACCTCGAACGGCTCGGCGCTCCCCTGGCGGGCGGGCTCGGAGCGCTCCAGCACCGCCTGCAGGCTGCCGACGCTGGTGCCGAGGGTGGAGACCGAGACTCGGGGCGGCTCGCCCGGGGCGCTGGTCAGGTAGGCGATGTCGCAGCGCGTCAGGCGGCGGATCTCTCCCGCCAGGCGCTCGTCGATGGCGTAGCCGGCCACCAGCACGCCCTTCAGGTCACCCAGGGTCAGCATCGGCACGCCAACTGCTTGGAACAGGCGCTCGCCCTGACGCCACACCGTCGCCGACTCCTGGCCGTCGAGGGCCGCCGCCACCAGCGGCTCGTCGAACAGGTCCTCACCCTGGGCGTCGGGACGGTCGCTGCGGGCGATCACCACCCCGTCTTCGTCGGTGGCGATGAAGAAGTCGGCCCGGATGTCGAGCCCGCGCTCACGGAGCGTGTCCGCTACCGAGGCCTCGTCGCGGGTCTCGACCAGCGACTTGAAGGCGGGATCGTTGGCCAGCGCCCGGACCCCCAGCTTGAGCTTGCTGTAGCGGTCCTCCTGGAAGGTGTGCCAGACGTCGCGGGTGTCTTTGAGGGCCTGGTCGACGCTGGAACGGGCCAGCCGCTCGGCCTGGAAGGTGGTGTAGCCGAGGGTCGTCACCACCAGCGCCACCACCAGCAGGCCGGTGAACAGGAGGATCTTCTGGGTCAGTCCCATCGGCGGTCCCTTCGCCATCGCCCGAGCGACGAACGCCTCACGTTCTCGGCCGTCCTCGATCCCTGGTTGTCGACTCTCGACCGAACGCCACCGACGCGAAGCTCCGGCGCCTCGGCTCGAGGAGGAGCTTGCCTAGTACCTGTCGCTGTAGTCCTTCCCGTACTTGTTCTTGTGCTTGGTGCGCTTGTACCTCGAGCCGTCCAGCTCCAGCGACACCGCGACCTCCCCCTGCTCGGGGACGGTGACCTCGACGGTGCGGGTCTCCCTGGCCTTCTCGTGCCATGCCGTGATCTGGCGCTTCCCGGCGGGCACCCCTTCCAGCCGGAAGTGGCCGTCGCGCGTCGCCAGGGTGAAGAAGGGGTTGTCGCGGACCACCACGATCGCGCTCATCTGGGGGTGGATGTTGCAGTAGACCTTCACCACGCCAGGCTCGTCGAAGGTTTGCGACTTGCCCCCGGACTCCTTGTACAGCCCGAGGTCGAAGCGGTTGTCGCCGGAGACCGAGAAGACGTTGTGGAAGATCGGATCCTGGTTCGGGAAACGCACCCGGCTGCCCGCCGGGATCACCACCAGCCGCGGCTCGAAGGCCTTGTCCTTCATCGCCACGGCCACCGTCCGCGGCGCGGCTTCCACCATCAGACCATCGACGTAGACCACGACCGTCGAGAGGTCCTTGGCGACACGGCCGCGCTTCTCGACCAGCTTGACCGTGCCGACCACCGTCCCGGCCAGCGCCTGGGAGGCCATGGCCAGGGACAGCAGCAAGAGGGCTAGGCGCAAATCTGAGCCTCCGCAGGAAAACTCTCTGGATTCTAGCATGTGGTCCCCACCCTCTCCGGAACGTCGAGCCCGGACCCAAGCGCCTATAATGCCGCTCGTTCGATGCTGATCCCCCTGCTTTTCGCGATGGCGGTGGACGGCGCCGCGGCGCTCGAGCACGCCTCCCGTCTCGCCGCCCTGGGCCCCCACCCCTGGGGCTCCCCGCGGACGCGGGTGGCTGCCCAGTACGTGGCGGGGGAGCTCCGCGCCGTCGGCCTTCAGGAGGTCCAGCTCCAGGAGTTCGAGAGCCACGGGATCCGTGGCGCCAACGTGATCGGGGTGCTGCGGGCGCCCGGCGAGGAGTTCGTGGTGCTCTCGGCCCACCACGACACCGCCCCCGGATCTCCCGGAGCCTACGACGGCGGCGGGGTGGGCGTGCTGATCGAGGTGGCACGCGCCTTCGTGTCGAAGGCGGCGCGACCCAGGACGGTCGTGTTCGTCTCCTTCGACGGTGTGGAGGCCGGTTCGACCGGCCCCGTCCGGACCGCCGGCTCGCGGGCCTACGTCCGGTCCCTGGACACCCGGGCGCGCGACATGGTGGCCGCTCTGGCGATCGAGACCAGCGGCTACGGGAAGGGACGGCCGGTGCTCCATCCGATCGCTTACCCCGACCCTCGCCGGCCGGGTGCGTCGGTGATCGCGCCGGGCTGGCTGGTGCGCGAGGTCCAGGCGGGCGCGGCCCGTGCTCGGGCCCGGCTCGGCATTGGCGACCCCTGGCTGAGCTGGCTCTACCAGCCGGCGGTCCGGGTGTTCCGGTTCGGCCTTGGCGGCGACGACCGGCCCTTCGTCGAGGGCCGTCTCCCGGCGGTCTTCGTGTCGGACTCGTCGTTCACCTCGTTCTACCCTTGGTACCACCAGCCCACCGACACCCCGGACAAGCTGGATCCCGAGGCGCTTTCCCGGATAGGCGAGGCGGTGGCGGGGGCCCTCGAGGCGTTGCAGTCGGCGACGCCGGGACCGGCGGTGCAGCCCACCTGGTTCACGGTGGGCGGCCTGCAGGTCGAGGGGGGCACCGTGATCGCCCTGGTGCTCCTCTCCCTGGTCCCCGGGCTGTGGCTCGGGATCGCGCGGGGAGGCGTGTTTCTGGTGGGGCGTCTGTTGGCCTCGGCGGCGATCGGCGTCCTGGTCTGGCGCCACCCGGTTCCCGCACTCTGGATCTATCCGCTGCCGGCCCTGCTCACCCTCGGCAGCTTCCGCTGGTGGCGCACCCTGATTGCGCTGGTGCCGACCGCCGCCCTCCTGCTCCTGGGCGCCGCCGCCTATCGGCGAGGTCTCGTCGATGGCGCCTGGCTCCTACCGTGGGAGGTGGTGGTGGCGGGGCTGGGCCTTTCGGCGCTGTGGTTGCGGCCGCCGGCGGCTGCCGCGCCGCGAGGCCGACGCCGGCGAAAGTGACGGAGCCGTCGTGGGGTCGCCCGGAGCCTGCGTGCTAGAATGGCGCCCGAGCCTCTATGGAGCGAGTCCTCGAAGGGAACCTGTCCCGTTTCGAGGTGCCTGACCTCCTCACCTTCCTCAACATGGGGCGCCGGACCGGCGTCCTGGTGATGGAGCGCCCGGACCAGGAAACGAAGCTGTTCTTCCGCCAAGGAACGCCCGTTTTCGCCACCTCGACCCGCAACGAGCTGAGGATCGGCAACATGCTGGTCAAGGCCGGCAAGCTGTCCACCGGCGAGCTCGAGCGTCTGCTGGCGCGCCACCAGAACACCACCCATCGGCTCGGCAAGATCCTGCTGCTCGAGAAGGTGCTGAGCGAGGAGGAACTGGCCTCGTTCCTCAAGGTCCAGGTCTCGGAGGTGATCTTCGACACCTTCGAGTGGCACGAGGGGCGCTTCCTGCTCCTCGACGACGTACCGCCCCCGGCCACCGCTGTCACCCTCGAGATGGACCTGCAGAACCTGGTCATGGAAGGGGTACGTCGGATCGACGAGCGCGATCGCCTCAAGGAGGCGTTCCCCGATCTCGAGATGGTGGTGGAGGCGGTGGCCAACCCCGAGCGGGTCAAGCAGAGCGTCACCTTCACCCGCGAGGAGTGGCAGGTCTTCTTCCTGGTCGACGGCCGCCGCAGCCTGCGCGAGATCTGCGGGCTGGCCGGGAATCCCGACGATCTCGCCACGCTCTTGATCCTGTACCACCTGATCGCGGCCAAGTTCGTGGCCCTGGTCCCGCCGCGGACCGACTACGCCGAGGACGGCAAGCCGCGCCCGCCGGCCGTCAAGTATCCCACCCAGAAGCTGCACGACGGCCCGGCCAGCGTCCGGGCCAAGCCCCCTTCGGTGGAGTTCAGCACCGGGGTGGTGTCTCGCCGTTTGCAGGACGACACCAAGGACGTGGTGAGCCGTCAGGCGGTCCAGTACCTGGGCGAGGCCAAGAAGCTGACCGTGAGCCGCCTGGTGCTGATCAAGGACGGCCACGAGAGGTCGTTCCCGCTGACCCGTGACGCGTACACGCTGGGGCGCCATCGCAACAACGACATCGTCATCAACGATCCGAAGGTCTCGGGCTTCCACGCCCGCATCGACCGTAGCGCGGACGGCTTCGTGCTGGTCGACTTACGTAGCCGCAACGGCTGCTACGTGAACGGCCGCCGGATCGAGAACCAGCTCCTCAAGACCGGGGACGAGCTGCGGCTCGGCCCCGCCCGGCTGACCTACCAGGTCGAATACACCTCCGATGTGACGTGAGGCGGGGGCCGGCCGCGCGCGGCTCCCACGAAGAGACGAGGGGAGGAGACGTGCCCGAGATCCGACCGTTCCGTGGCGTACGTTACCGTGGCTCCGAAGCCGAGCTCTCCCGGCGGCTGGCCCCGCCCTATGACGTCATCTCGGAGGCGGGCCGCCAGGCGCTGCTCTCCCGCGATCCGTACAACGCGGCCCGGCTGGTCCTGACCGAGCGACAGGAAGAGGCCGAGTACGCGGCAGCCGCGGCGAACCTGCGCGACTTTCTGGACCGGGGCGTCCTGGCGATCGACCCCGAGCCGTCCCTGTACGTGCTGGCGCAGGCCTTCGAGCACGACGGGAAGACCCTCGAGCGCCTCGGGCTGCTCACCCGCTTTCGAGCCGAGGACCTGGAGACGGGTGCCGTGCTCCCCCACGAGCAGACCCG
The DNA here is from genome assembly GCA_964574335.1 of uncultured Acidobacteriota bacterium. Taxonomy (GTDB): domain Bacteria; phylum Acidobacteriota; class Vicinamibacteria; order Fen-336; family Fen-336; genus CAZNNH01. Next base: position 26,709 of record CAZNNH010000017.1, read on the forward strand.
CAAGGCGGCCAAGGAGGATCGCTTCCGGCTGCTGTGCGCCACCAAGGCCAACTTCAGCCCGTTGTTCCTGATGCTCGGCGATCCCGAGGGCGAGCTACGGCGGCAGCTCGGCTCGGTGGTGGAGGGGGATGCGCCCTGCCAGTCGCACACCGACGACGACGGCGTGAGACACCGGCTCTTCAGGGTCGCCGACCCGGAGCGCATCGCGGCGTTCACCCGCTGTCTGGCCCGCCGCGCCTACATCGCCGACGGCCACCATCGATACGCGACGGCCCTGCGCTATCGCGACCGGTTCGGCGAGGACGGGGCCTGGACCCTCGGCTACTTCACCGCGCTCGAAGACCCGGGCCTGCTGGTCCTGCCCTACCACCGGATCCTTGCGGAGGCGCCCGACCTGGCCGAGGCACGGCGTCGGCTCGAGCCCCACTTCGACATCGAGGAAGCCGAAGGGCCGGCGCAGGCGGCCGCCCGGGCGGCCCGGTCCGAGGCCCGCTACGCCTTCGGGCTGGCCGAGCCGGGAGGAGGCGCGCTGATGGTCTCGGCTCGCCCGGAAGGCGAGGCGCTGCTGCCCGCGGAGACGCCCCCCAGCCTGGCCGCCCTCGACACCTACTTCGTCCACCAGGTGGTCCTGGAACGCCAGCTCGGCGTGGCTCCCGAGGCGGTGCGCTACGTCCACTCGCTGGGCGAAGCGGTGGCGGCGGTCGAGAAGAGCCAGTGCCGGCTGGCGGTGCTGCTGCGCGCCACGCCGGTGGGCCAGATCGTGGACGTGGCCGAGGCCCGCGAGTCGATGCCGGCCAAGAGCACGTTCTTCCACCCGAAGCTCCCCTCGGGGCTGGTGATCCACCGCCTGCCTGCGGCGGAGGTGTGAGTCGCGTCGCGCCCACCCAACCTCAGCTCTCAAGGCGGCCGTCCCAGCGGGGGTCGCTGGGCCGTGGCGTTAGGATGCCAGCTTCGCTTCCAGGCGCTCGACCCGTGACTCGAGCGTGCCATGGGCCTGCTCGAGCCGGGTGAGCCGCCCGTCCAGCTCGGAGTAGGAGAGCCGGATCTGGGATCGGAGCTCGGTGAAGCCCTGTCGTGTCTCGTCGCGAAGGGCGTGCACCTCACCCTCGACACGGTCCAGTCGGCCATCGATGCCGTCTAGCCGGCCGTCGACACGGTCTAGCCGGCCATCGATGCGGTCGAGGCGCTCGCTGTTCGTGGCCACGCCCTCGGCCAGGAGCCGAATGTCCGACCTCACGCCCTCCGCCACCACGTCGAAGTGACGCTTGATCTCGTCTCGATCCCCTGGGGTCATTTGGGATCTTCCTCCGACACCGGAGAGTATAGCCCGTCCGTGCCAGGCCAGGTCCGAGCCTCAGTGTCTCCGTTGGTCCCTGAGCACGTCCCAGGAACGCTACGCGGGCAAGAGACGCACCGTCGTGCTGCAGCGCTCGCCGCCGAGGAGGATGGCCTCGTCGATCCGGACCTCCACGTCCCGGCCCGTCACGCAGCGGAACAGCTCCCGCTGCAGGGCCCTACAGCAGTGGGTGCAGAGGGCCTTGGCCGGCGTCTCGCATTGCGCGAAGGGGCAGGCGCAGTGGCCGGTCTTCTTTCCGGTGACCCTCAGGGTCTGGCTCGCTTCGTAGAAGTCGAGCCGCTCCCAGAACCGCGCCCGACCCGAGTTGACGTAGTCCACGTACTCCTGGAGATGGCCCCGCTGCCGGTTGGCGAACGCCACCAGCCCGGGCCGCGAGTGGAAGCAGTGATACCCCCAGCGGGTGAACACGGCGTCGATCAGCTCCGCGTCCCCCGAGCGGTCGATGCTGCCGAGGACCGCCATCACCTGGTCGCCGTTCACCGGTCCGACCAGGCCGTCTTCGGCCGGCTTCTTTGGCTCCTTGGTCGGCTCCGCCGAGAGCCCTGCCGAGGCCGCGGCCAGGAGCCCTCCGCAGGCACATCCGCACACCAGAAGCTCGCGACGGTCCTTGGGCTTGCCCATGTCTCGACTCCTCCTGAGCTGCGCCCCCACGCTCGGCAGAGCCTACCCCAGGACGGGGTCGGAACGTAGTCGTCGTGCCCGTGGAGCTGTGGGAGGATCCCTGCCCCTTCTGGGACGACGACGGCAGCGCCTACCTGGTGCGAGGCAAGGTGCGGGCGAACGTCCTCTACAGCCATCGGATGAGCCAGGATGGGCGGCGGTTGCTGGACAACGGGGCGGTCGTGTTCGCGGACACCGAGAGGCAGCCGGTGATCGAGGGGCCGAAGCTCTTCAAGAAGGACGGCTACTAGTACATCCTGGCCCCAGCTGGGGGCGTCCCGACCGGCTGGCAGGCCGTGCTCCGCTCGCGAAGCGTCTTCGGGCCTTACCAGGACAAGGTCGTCCTCCACCAAGGCGAAACGGCGGTCAACGGGCCGCACCAGGGCGGTCTGGTCGAGCTCGAGTCCGGCGAGTGGTGGTTCGTCCACTTCCAGGACCGAGGGGTCTACGGGCGTGTCGTCCACCTGCAGCCGGTTACATGGAGAGACGGCTGGCCGTTGATGGGACACGACCTCGACGGCGACGGTATCGGTGAGCCGGTGGCGGAGTGGACGAAGCCCGACGTGGGTGCGGCGCACCCGATCCGGCTGCCGCAGACCACCGACGAGTTCGAGGAAGGGCGCCTCGGCCCGCAGTGGCAAAGGCACGCCAACCCGAGCCAGTCCTGGTACTCGCTCTCCGCCCGGCCGGGCAGCCTACGGCTCCACACCGAGAGGAACCTCACCCAGAACGGCAACCTCTGGTTCGTCCCCAACCTGCTCTTGCAGAAGGTCCCGGCCCCCAGCTTCACCGTGACCACCAGGATCCACTTCGTGCCGGATTTGCCCAACCAGAAGAGCGGGCTGGTCGTGATGGGGCGACAGTGGTCCTTTCTGGCCCTCACCAGCGCGGCGACCGGGATGCGGCTCGGGATGTTCACCGGCAAGTACGACCAGGCCCAGGACGGTACCCGGGAGATCGAGTCGATCGAGATCGACGGAAGCTCGGCATTCCTGAGGGTCCGCTTCGAGGAGGGTGGGGCCTGCACCTACTCCTACAGCCTCGACGGCGAGGAGTATGCGAGCATCGGCGAGACCGTCGTGGCCGCGCCCGGCGTCTGGATCGGTGCCAAGGTCGGCCTGTTCGCCGTCGACCCCAACATCGGCGAGGGCGAGGGGTACGCCGAGTTCGACTGGTTCCGCTTCGAGTGACGGCCCCGCGGCCCCGGCCGACTCCCGGGCCCGCAGGGCATCGATCCGCGGCATGATAGGGAGGAGCCGGAGCTTCTCTCTGTCTCGGCCCGGAAAGGAGCCAGCGTGACCCAGAGCTACTACGATTCCGAGGACCTCACGGACTTCCCCAACATCGGTGACTCGGCTCCCAAGGAGGGGAAGAAGTTCTTCGAGTACTACGGCCAGGCCACCTCGGCAAACAAGCTGACCGAGCGGGAGAAGGCCCTGATCGCGCTGTCCGTCTCCCACGTCCAGCACTGCCCGTACTGCATCGACGCCTACACCAACAAGTGCCTCTCGCTGGGGGTCTCGGAGCAGGAGATGATGGAGGCGGTTCACGTCGGGGCGGCCATGGCGGCGGGCGTGATCCTGGCCCACTCCACCCAGATGCGCAAGATCGTCAAGAAGAAGGAGCTGTGAGGCGAAGGATGGACCCGAAGGACCAGCTCGCGCTCCTACGTGACCACCAGGGCGTGCCCGCGTTCGAGTCGCGGCTCGGTGAGGTCGCCCAGTATCCGCTCCGGGCGAGGGAGATCGAGATCCTCCAGATCAACGTCGGCAAGCGGTGCAACCTCTCCTGCCGTCACTGCCACGTGGAGGCGGGGCCGACCCGCACCGAGGTCATGTCCCGCGAGACCCTCGAGGCCTGCCTCGCCCTGGCGGCCGGGACGACCAGCGTCTCCACCATCGACATGACCGGCGGCGCGCCGGAGATGAACCCGCACCTGGAGTGGTTCCTGCGGGAGGCCGCCAAGCTCGGGCGACGTCTCATCGTGCGCAGCAACCTGGCGATCCTGACGGAGCCGTCGTTCGGGCGGTTCCTGGACCAGTACGCGTCGCTCGGCGTCGAGGTGGTGGGCTCGGTGCCCGACCTCGACCCGGCGCGCCTGGAGCGGCAGCGCGGCTTGCGGGTCTTCGACAGGCTCCTCGAAGCGCTGCGGCGGCTCAACGCCCGGGGCTACGGGCGGGCCGGGAGCGGCCTGGTGCTGAGCCTGGTGCACAACCCCGTGGGCGCCTACCTGCCCGCGCCGCAGCAGGCGCTGGAGGCCGAGTACCGCCGGCGCCTGGACCGGGACTTCGGAGTGGAGTTCAACCAGCTCTTCTGCCTCACCAACTGCCCTATCGGTCGGTATCTGGAGAGCCTGGTGAGGACCGACAACCTCGACGACTACATGCGCGTCCTCTCGAGGGCCTTCAACCCGGTGGCGGCCGAGAACGTGATGTGCCGGACCACCCTGTCGGTGGGATGGGACGGCACGCTCTACGACTGCGACTTCAACCAGATGCTGAGCCTGCCGGTCGACCACGGAGCGCCCAGCCACCTCCGGGACTTCGATCCCGCGAAGCTCCGAAACCGCACCATCGTCATCGACAACCACTGCTACGCCTGCACCGCGGGAGCAGGCTCCTCCTGTCAAGGCGCCACCGCCGAGGGCCGGTAGCGGCTGGGGTCGCCGCCCGGACCGCTAGGCGTCCCCGCCCGCCAGCGCCGAAAGCAGCGCCGCAGGCCGATTGGTGCCGATGCCGAACAGCTCGAAGCGGCGGAGCGCCGGAAGCTCCGCGGGATCGTCGATCAGCCAGCCGCCGAGCCGCAGGTCCGCCTCCCGGGCCCGATCCCGCAGCGCGTCGGACAGCATGCCCTTCTCGGCGATCACCACCGACGCCCCGCAGTCGAGGGCGCCCTGCACCACCGCTTCTGGCTGGCCGCCCTGGAAGAGCTGACCCCGCGTGACCTCGGGCGCGAGGGCGAGCACGCGCTTCAGCGCGGCCGGGTCGAACGAGATCAGGGCCACGCCATCGCTTGCGTCGTGCCGGCGGATCTCCTCGACCACGCGCGCCTCGATCCCGGGCCCCCCCGCCCCGTCGGGCGTGGCGCGCTTGATCTCGATCATGACCCGGGCCCGGCCGCGGAGGAGCTGGAGGGCTTCGCCGAGAGTCGGCACCCGCTCGCCCTCGTAGGCCGAGCCGAAGCGAGAAGGGTAGCCGGCCGACAGCCCGCGGATCTCGCCAAGCGTCATCTCGGAGATGGCCCCCTCGCCGTTGGTGGTGCGGTCGACCCGATCGTCGTGGATTACCACCACCTGGTCGTCGCTGGAGAGCTGGACGTCGAGCTCGACCAGCTCGGCGCCCACCGCCACGGCGCTCTCGAAGGCCAAGAGCGTGTTCTCGGGACGGCGTTCGGAGTCGCCGCGGTGGGCGATGACCAGGGGGGCGTTCACCTGCGGCCCCTAGAAGGTGGTGGGAGGCTCGCCTCCCGGCTTGGGCAGGGTCTGCTCGAAGATCTTGGCCCTGACGAAGATCTCGAGCAGCTCGGCGTCGAGCTTGCCGTCGCTGGCCTCCTCGTGGAGGATCCGCAACGCCCGCTCCACCGGGACCGCCTTCTTGTAGGGGCGGTCCCACGCCACCAGGGCGTCGTAGATGTCGGCGATCGTCATCATCTTCGACTGGATCGGGATCTCGGCGGCGTTCAGTCCCCGCGGGTAGCCGGACCCGTCCAGCTTCTCGTGATGGCCGTAGGCGATGTCCGGGACCCGGGCGAACTCGCCGGTCCACGGGATCCGGGAGAGGAAACGAAAGGTGTGGGTGACGTGGCTCTCGATCTCGCGCCGCTCCCTCTCGGAGAGGCTGCCGCGCCGGATCGAGAGCAAGGCAACCTCGGTGGGGGAGAGGAAAGGCTGGGGGTTGCCGTCGATGTCGTGGAAGGTCCGGCTGGGCAGGTCCATCAGCGCCCGGAAGCTGTCTTCCTCCAGGATGGCGGGCTCGTTCGCCTGCAGGATCATCTGCAGGATCTCGTCGATCTCCCCCTGCCGCTCTTGGTACTGCCGGTCGAGGCGCAGTAGCTCCTCGCCAGCGTGACCCGACTCCACATGCTCCAGCTTGTCCCGCAGGTACTCGCTCTCCAGGGTGCGTTTGATGTAGGCGAAGCGCTGCCGGATCAGGAGCTGCTCCCCGACGTAGAGCTTCTTGCCCTTGATCAGCACCTTCTCTCGAACGCCGACCTTGCCGAAGTCGTGGAGCAGGCCCGCGTAGCGGATCTCCTTGATCTGGTCTCGGGTGAAGCGAACGTCGCGGAAGCGGCCGCTGTCGAGGCGGTCGACCTGCTCGGCGATCCCCACCGTGAGCACCGCCACCCGCCCCGAGTGTCCCGAGGTGGTGGGGTCGCGGGACTCGATGGCGGTCACCGAGGCGTTCACGAACGACTCGAACAGCCGACGGATGTCCTGGATCAGCCGGGTGTTCTCCAGCGCCACCGCCGCCTGGCTGGCCAGCGAGGTCACCAGCTCCTCGTCCACCGAGGTGAAGGGGACCACCATCTCCTCGGTCAGGCCGACCGGCCGCAGCACCATCTTCGGGTCGCGCTTCTTGTTGATGAGCTGGACCACGCCGATGACGGTGTCCTGGTGGTCGCGCATCGGCACCACCAGCATCGACTTGGTGCGATACCCCGAGCTTTCGTCGAAGGAGCGGCTGACCTGAAACGGGGAGCCCGGCGGCAGGTGGTAGGCATCGGCCACGTTGACGCCCTGTCCCGACACCGCCGCGTAGCCGGCGATCGACGACTCGTTGAGCGGCATCTTCTTCTTCTCGAAGGGCGCCACCAGGGAGTCGTTCTGGGTCAGCTCGAAGGTCAGGCTGGCCGGGTCGTCCCCCGAGGCCGGCTCGACCAGGTAGAGGCTGCCGGCGTCGGCGGCGGTGATCTCCCGGCTCTTGGCCAGGATCTGCTCCAGAAGCTTGGTCATGTCGCGCTCGGCGGAGAGCGCCACCCCGATCTTGTTGAGCTCGTGCAGCTCCTGGCTCTTGCGGCTGAGCGCGGCATCGAGCTGCTGGATCACCCGCCGGCTGTGGATGGTGTCGAGCGAGCGCTGCAGACGGAGCCGCAGCCGTGCGGCGGTGACCGGCTTGACCAGGATGTCATCCAGGAAGGGGAAGCGCTCCAGGATCGCCTCGGCCTCGTCGGCCGCGGCCGCCGCCACCACCAGCGCACGCTGGCGCCCGCCGTTGTCCAGCCAGGCCGCGAGCGGCTCCCAGTCCGCCTCGATCCGTGACGGGTCCGCCAGGACCAGGGCCCCGGATCCGTTGTCGACCCGGAGCTGCAAATCGGCCAGCGCCTCCACCTCCTCCACCTTGATGGAGACAGGAAGCTCGCCCACCACGAGTTTCCGGGCTCGGCCCCAGATCAGTATGCTCGTCATGCGGCCCTCGCCGGTCGACACTACCGCTCGACCCGGTCATCGCCCGATGGCTCAGCCTAGCACATCGGACGGCGATTGGGAGCCGTCGAGCACCTCCGGCAAGGCACGCATGTCGTCGATCCGGCGATCGGGGGCCTCGGCCAGCAGCCGAACGGTGTCGAAGCCGTAGGTGACGCCGATCGTGCACACCCCGGCCGCCCGTCCGGTGCGGACGTCGACCGCCGAATCTCCCACCATCGCCGCCTGCTCGGGTCCCACACCGACCTCTTCCAGGATCCGAAGAAGGCCCACCGGGTCGGGCTTGCGCGCTGGGAGATCGCCGCCTCCGTACACGCGGACGAAGCGGTCCTCGAGACCAAGGCCCTCGACGATGCTCCGGCTCATCTCACCCGGCTTGTTGGTGAGCACCGCCAGGTGACGATCGGCGAGACGGAGAAGCGTCTCCGCCACCCCGGGATAGAGGCGGGTGGTGTCCAGCAGGCAGCCGCGGTAGCTCTCCAGGAACAGGGGCAGCACCGACTCGGGCTCCCGGTCGAGTCCCACCTCGCCGAGGCAGCGCTCGAGCAGGAGCTTGGCGCCGTCGCCCACGAACGATCGGACCTTCGGCAAGGGAAGCGGTGCCAGTCCAGGGGACAGGCGCGCCAGGGTCCGGTTGACGGCGGTGGCGATGTCTCCGGCCGAGTCGACCAGCGTGCCGTCGAGGTCGAAGACCACCAGACGGACCTTTCGGGGCCGGCGGGGCCCGGGCACCCCTCAGTTCCCCAGGTAGCCCAGGGCCTTCAGCCGCTCCCGGGTGGCGTCGTCGAACTGCATCAACCCTCTTCCCGGTGACATCTGGAGCCAGACCTGTATCCCCGGCGTGCCCGGCGCAGGCGGGGCGAAGATGTCCTTGACCCGCTCGCTTTCCGACTCGATCTCCGGAAGGGTGTAGGGGATCGCGTCCGGGTGAGCGGCTTCCTCGGCGATCACGATGTCCCTGGGCCGCAGCGGTCGGCCGTCGCGGCGCCCTTCCAGCGTCACCGGCGCTCCCATGGGGCGGATGCTGAAGGCCACCTCGCGGGGTGCGCCAGGCCGTGGCTCGATGAGGAGCCGGAGCTTGCGTCCGTTGCCCTGGCGCTCGTAGCGCTCGTCGCGGCCGAGCCCCTTGGCCTCGATCCCCTCGATCCAGCCGCCGGTCCGGAGCATGACCTCGTAGCGTCCCCGGCCCGCAAAGCGCAGCACGTGCCGGAAGGGGTCGGGCACCATCGCCGCCTCGAGGGCGGCGCGCAGGCCGGGGACCCGCTGCCCCGCCTGCTCGATCCGGTTCTGCTGCTCGTGGGGGTCGTGCACCAGGTCGAAGTAGGCCTCGTACTCCTTGGGGCTGAAGCTGCGCACGTACTTGTCGGTGTCGGTGCGCATGCCGTGGGCGACGATGCCACGGTGGCTGATCTCGGAGACCGCCGGCCGGGTCGGGATGTTACCCTCCAGCACCTCCTGGAGCGGCCGGCCGTTGATCACCGGCGGCGGCGGAACGTCGAGCCCCTGGCAACGCAGGATGGTGGGCAGGATGTCGACCGACTGCACCTGCTGCGCCACCCGTCGCCCGGCGTCGCGCTCCCCCGGCCACTTGATGATCAGGGGAACGCGGATCAGCTCGTCGAAGACGCTGCGGCCGTGAAGCCATTGGCCGTGGTCCTGGAACTCCTCGCCGTGGTCGGCCAGGAAGATGATGAGGGCCCGCTCGTAGAGGCCGCGGGCCTTCAGCTCGCGCATCAGGCGCCCGAACTCCTGGTCGCCGTAGGCCACAGCGCCGTCGTACTGGGCGATCAGCCGCTCCCGGTCGAGGGGCTCCTTGTAGTCGGTGCGCGGGTCGACGCCGGGATGTCCCTCGATCGGGTGGGGCTCGAACATCCGATCGAACGGCGGCGGCGGCACGTAGGGGACGTGGGGATCCATGGTATGGGCGTAGAGGAAGGTGGGCAGGCCGCGGCGGGCGTCGATCCACTCGATGGCGGTGTCCACCACCTTCGCGGCATTGACCAGCTTGGAAGGGCGATCGCCCTTGCCGTGCAGGCCGACGTAGAAGTCGAAGCCCTGGTCGAAGTGGGTCCCTTCCGAGTAGATCACCGAGTTGGCGATGGCCGCCCCGGTGGCGTATCCGTTGGCCGACAGAAGCTCGGCCAGGGTCACCAGGCCGGGCTGCAGGCTGTCACGAAGCTGGACCGCCCGATGCCGCCCCGGCAGCAGCGAGGTGAAGATCGAGGCCACCGACGGCTTGGTCCAGGAGGCGCTGACGATCGGGGTCTCGAACACCACTGCATCGCGGGCGAACGCCTCGAGCTCGGGAGTGGTCTGTCGGGCGTAGCCGTAGGGCGTGGTGTGGTCGGCCCGCAGGGTGTCGACCAGGTACAGCACCACCAGCGGCGCCTCCTGCTCCGTGCTGATCAGGGCGGGCGCCCCCCACAACGCCCGCTGGCGATCGTCCCCGTCGTCACCGAACCCGTGTGTCTCGAAGACCAGCTCCACGTCCCGGCCGGCGTGCGCCGAGAGGTCGATGCTGGCGGGCACCCAGAGCCGATCCTCCTTCTTGCTGATCGGGTCCAGGAGCCGTCTCCAGACGATCCGTGGCCCCTGGCCGGAGTCGACCGAGACCACGAACTCGACGCCGGGATCGGCGTCGTACTGGGGCGCGATCGCGCAGCTCAGCCAGAGCCGCGCCCGCGGGGGGATGTCGACGCGGAAGCGAAGGGTGCTGGGCGGTCCGGCGGGGAGCGTCCGCAGCACCGCGTCGTTGAGGCGGAATGGCTTGCCGGCGCGGCTCCGCACCCAATCGAGGTCGCCCCCGGCGACGTCCGCCGAGACCAGCCGCTCGTCGAGCTGCTGGAGCAGGTCGGTGGCGGGGGGGGGCGACGAGCAAGAGACGGTAGCGGCGGCCAGGATGGCGCCGAGCACGAGATGGTGACGACGAGGCAAGAGTCCTCCCAGGCGAGCCGGCGGTGCCCCGCTGGAAGCGACGGTCGCGGCGGCGCCCGGCTCTCACCTCAGCATAGAGGAAACAGCCGGTTCGGCGGAAACCGGCCGCAGGGGGAGGGCATGGTAATGTGCGCTAGCGCGCGATGCCTGCCGATCCCGTTGCCCATCCCGCCGCTTCCAGCACGCGCTGGCTGCTGGGGCTCACCTTCCTGGCCCTGCTGGTGCGGGCCGCCTTCCTGCTGCTCGAGCCGGCCACCCACCCGGTGGCCGACGAGCTCACCTGGACCAACTGGGCGATCGAGGGGCTGCTGAGCGACCGGGTCTCCTGGTCGCCGCTGCGCACCAACATGATCTTCTACCCGCCCCTCTACGTGTACTTCATCGCCCTTCCCTACTCGCTGTTCTCTACCCTCACCGCGGTCAAGTGGGCCCAGATCGTGGTCTCAGCGCTGATGATCCCGGCCATCGGGCGGGTCGGCTCGAGGGCCTTCGGCCGCCGCGCGGGCGTGCTGGCCGCGGCGATCGTGGCGTTGTACCCGGAGCTGGTCTGGTTCTCGGTTCACTTCTGGTCCGAGACCCTGTTCATGCTGTTCCTCTGGTGGGGGATGGAGCGGCTGCTCGCTGCCGAGGACGAGGCCGGCCTGGGCAAGAGCATCGCCGCGGGAGTCTTGTTCGGCCTGGCCATCCTCACCCGCGAGACGGTCCTGTACTTCCTCCCCTTCGCCGCCGTGTGGCTGGGCCTCGGCCACCGGGCCGGCGCGCGGACGCGAGGCGCGGCCTTCCTGCTGGCGGGCCTTCTGTGCGTGGCGCCCTGGACCTACCGCAACTGGGTGCAGTTCCACACCTTCATCCCGGTGTCGACCGCCGGGGGCCTCAATCTCTACCAGGGCAACGCCCCGCTGACCCGCCAGGAGGTCTACGACCGATACCACGCCGTCCAGGGGCGGGCCGAGCAGTACCAGTGGGCGCGCCGCGAGGGGATCAAGGCGATCCTCGACCGCCAGCCGTTCTGGCTCTTCGAGAAGCTGCGCGAGCAGATGCCCAACTTCTGGGAGGCCGACAGCCTGGCGCTGATCCACATCAAGCGCGCGGCCTACGGCTGCGTGGGCGTGGCGGCGGCGCGAGCCGCCGCCGTGGTGGTACTGGCGCCGTACCTGCTGGCCCTGGCCTCCGCCATCGCCGGAGTGGTGGCGATCCGGCTCGACCGGAAACGTTTCCTGCTCCTGTTCCTGCTGGTCTTCTACAACGGTCTGCACATCGCCACCCACGGCTTCGCCCGCTACCGGTTGCCGGTGCTCCCGATCGTCCTGATCCTGGCCGCCTTCGCGTGGTCGGCCTGGAGCCGCCGGTCCTACCCACGGCTGACCCGTCGTCGTCTCGCGTTGGCGATGGTGCTGTCGCTGGCGACGGTGGCCTGCCTGGTGCCGAGCCTTAAGCAGAACTACGACCACCCCGCCTTCGGCTTCGCCCCGCCGAACCGGGCGCTCTACCCCTGTCCGTGAGGGTCTCACGCCAGGTGGCGTTGGCGTTGCTGCTGGGGCTCCTGGTCCGCTTCCCGTTCTGGGTGGAGGCGCTGCGGACGCCCCTCGACGGCGACACCGCCGTGATCGGCATGATGGCGCGCCATCCGCTCCGCAGCTTGACTATGTGGGGCCAACCGTACGGCTCGCCCCTCGACGCTTGGCTGGCGGCGCCGATCGTGGCGGCGCTGGGAGCCTCCTCGGCGTCCGTGCGCCTGGTCTACTTCCTGCTCGGCCTGGCGCTGATCCCGGTGGGCTACGGGCTCGGGCGAGCCCTTGACCCCGCGGCCGGCCTGCCGTGCGCGCTGCTGCTGGCCTTCCCTCCCCCCTACTTCCTGCTGCTGTCGGCGATGCCGCCGCCCTTCTACTCGGCCTCCCTGGTCCTGGCGGGCACGCTGCTGGCGCTTTCGGTCCCCCTCGCCGAACGCCTCGGCGAGGGGCGGTCCCCCCGAGGCGCGCTGCTGCTCTTCGGGGCGCTGGCCGGGCTGGGGCTGTGGACCCACCTGATGCTGGGCAGCGTGGCCCTGGCTACGGGGGGGTACCTGGTGTGGCGCGCGGGAAGGCGAAGGCTACGGCTGGGGTGGGCGGTGGGAGCAGCGCTGCTGGCCGGCTCGCCGATGTGGTGGCACCTGCTCACGGACCCTGGAGCGACGGCTGTGGTCGCCCTGGAGCGGCGGTCGCAGACGTTCGGGGCTCACCTGCTGCAGCAGCTCTCGCAGCTCCACCGCCCGCTGGGCGGCCTGCTCGGCAGCCACGTGCCGCTGGTGGCCGACGACATCGAGCACCTCGTCTACGCACCCGTGGCCATCGCGGTGCTGCTGGCCCTGACTTACGGCCTGGGCCTGATCGGGGCGGCGCGGAGCGCCCGCTCCCACCCCCCCGCGCTGCTGCTGCTGGTCGCCGCCGGCCTGGCGCTGGTCGCCTTCGTGCTCCCGGCCCGCTCCGGGCCTGGCGCGATCCGCTTCCTGACGCCGTTGTACCTGCCGGTGGCCGCGCTCGTGGTGTGGCTGCCGATCGCGCGGTCGCGCCCGGAGCGCGGGCCTCGGCGGGCCCTGATCGTGGTCCTGGCGCTGGCCTGCCTGCACCTGGTCGGGAGTCTCCGCCTGCTCGAAGCCTGGCGGGGAGCCGACCGGGCCGAGCCGCCGTTTCTTCTGGTCGACCTGGCGCCGGCCCGCAAGGCGCTGGAGCGTCGGGGCATCCGTCATGCTTACGCTTCGTACGGTCCCGCCTACCGGCTGACCTTCGAGAGCGGCGAGCGGGTGACGGCCAGCCAGCCCTGGAACGAGCGATTCCGGCACTACCCGCTGCCGTACCTCGACGAGGTGCGCTTCGCCAAGAACGTGGCCTGGGTGCTGACCCCGGACGTCCCCACCGACCTGCCGCCGCCCCAGGTGTTCGAGCAGGCGCTTGGTTCCATCGGCGGACGCTTCGAACGCGAGCAGGCCGGGACCGCCACCCTCTACTTCGGCTTTGTGCCCCCCTTCGACGTCACGGTCGAGGGGCTTCCCGGTGGGGGAGCGGTGGCGGACGGGAACCTCCGGACCGCCATCTTCCCACCTCCGGCCGAGGTCAAGAGCTTCACCTTTTCCTCCCCGAGAGCCCTCTCGGGGATCACGCTGGTGGCGCCTTTCTCCGGCCCCCGCTTGCCGCGCAGCATGGACGTCGAGGTCCTCTACGCCGATGCCTCCGACCCCGAGGTGGTGGCCCGGCGCCGACGGCGGGAGGAGCGGTTCGACCTACGGTGGGTCAACGGCCATCCCCAGTACGTGCTCGACCATGACCTGATCGCGATCCCGCTTCCGGGCCGGCCCGTGGCCTCGCTCCGGGTGGTGCCGGTGCGGTCGGACGAGCCCTTCGGGATCGCCGAGGTTCTCCTCCACCCGAAAGGCGACCCACGAACGCTGCGGCCGTGGGCGGAGTGGCTGCCCAGCCATCTCTCGTCCTGGGAGGAACGCCGGCAGGCCCTGGCCGCGCGACCGCTGCCAAGGCGCGAGGACTGGTACTACCGGAGCCTGCTCGCCGACCGGCACCGTTAGGGGGACACGATCCCGACCTGGGGGACACGATCCCGATTCTGCGGGGGACACGATCCCGATTCTGCGGGGGACACGATCCCGATTCCCCCGGCAAGGGACGAGGGAATCGGGTCATGTCCCCTGGGATTGCTCCCGTCGGGTCATGCCGGCTTCGGGGGACACGATCCCGA
>CAZNNH010000017.1:40907-63329 GCA_964574335.1 uncultured Acidobacteriota bacterium
GTCCCCTGGGATTGCTCCCGTCGGGTCATGCCGGCTTCGGGGGACACGATCCCGATTTCCAGGCCAGGGACCCAGAAATCGGGTCATGTCCCCTGGGACGGCCTATTTCGTGGTGAAGGTCGCCTTCAGGGCGGACTTCCCCCACATCAGGGCGAAGTGGCCGGTGCCGTCCTTCTCGGTCAGCTCGATCGTGAGCATCTCCACCGGCTCGTCCAGCGTGGCGAGGGTGAGCGGGACCTCGGCCACCGGGTCCTGATCGGCGGACACCAGCAGGTGCCACTGGTCCTCAGCCACCCGCTTGGCGCTGAGGCGGTAGCTTCCGGCCGCCACCTTCTGGTCGCCGAACATGAGGTCGGCCTCGGTCTTCAGGGTGGTGGCGGCGTCCGCCCCCATCCGCCAGGTCATGCCCACCGGGGCCTGGGCGATCATGTCCCGTCCCTTGAGGCTGGGACGGCCGTAGTCGATGGTGACGCTCTTCCCGCCAAGGGCGACCTTGGCTTCTCCGCGGGGGTTACCCTGGGCGAGGGCCAGCCCGGGGACGAAGGAAAAGGCGGCGGCGAGCACGGCAAGACGCTTCAGCATTCGCTTGGTCTCCAATCCTGATTGCTTGCTTTTGGGTGAGTCTCCAGACTAGCGGCAACCCGCCGCCCACGGCAAGCGCCGTGGGTCCCCGCGCGAGGCTTTCTGGTTGACAAGGGCCGGTTGCACCGACTAATTTGGTAGGAGAAATGCGAGCGATGGGCAGGGCCGGTTGTTGTTGTCGCATGCGGGGGTGCGCCCCGGGCCCTGTCCGGACGTCGCGCTCGAGATCGCTTCGCTGAGCGGATCGCGAGCAGAAAGACGGCGAGCAGGAGGCCCGGGAGGCACAAGCCCCGGGCCTTCGTGCTTGTGGACGTCGTTCGTGAGGGAGAGAAGAGTGGGAAGCGTTCAGGCCGCCGCGATACCGCTTCTGGGTTGGCGATCCGTCGAGCCGCCGTGGATCGGGGGACCGCCCGTGGCCGCGGAGCCGGTCGACGTCCTGACCTGGGCGGCGGCCCGCTTCGCCCCACGGATCGTCTTTGCCACCGCCTTCGGCCCGGAGGGGTGCGCGCTCGTCGACATGATCGCCCGCCACCGCCTGCCCATCGAGATCGTCACCTTGGACACCGGTCTGTTCTTCCCGCAGACGTACGCCCTGTGGCGCCGGCTGGAGGAGCGCTACCAGCTCCGGATCCGTGCGGTGCCACCGGCCCTCAGCCTGGAGGAGCAGGCGGCGTTGCACGGCGAGAGGCTCTGGGAGCGGGACCCCGACCGCTGCTGCGCGCTACGCAAGCTGGAGCCCCTGTCTCGCGCGCTGGCCGGCTTCGACGCCTGGATCACGTCGGTGCGACGGGACCAGACCGCCCATCGGGCCGCGGCCCAGGCGTTCGAGCCCGACTCCCGCTTCGGCCTGGCCAAGGTCAACCCGCTGGTCGGCTGGTCCGGCGCGCAGGTCGCCTGGTACCTGCGGACCCACCAGGTGCCGGTCAACCCACTTCACGATCTGGGCTACGCCAGCATCGGCTGCCAACCCTGCACGACTCCGGTGGGCGCCGGCGAGGACCCTCGCGCCGGCCGCTGGCGCGGCCGGGCCAAGACCGAGTGCGGTTTGCATCTGAGAGCGACAGGCGCATCCGCCGCCTCGGGCGGGGAGAACGTGGCGTGAGGTCTTCCGGATACCCGTGTCATAGACCCTTGACGGGGACGCACCCGTCCGGTGCAATCGACCACGAGCCTGACAGCAGATCAGCCGTCGCGCCGGCCGGGACGTGGCGCCCGGTGTCGGCGCGGCAATGTCGGTCCCGGCCACCGGTCGGGTGGGGGCGGTGAAACGATGAGCTTCGTCCAAGGTCTCAAGTGCAAGGAGTGCGGGGCGCGCTACCCGGCCGAGGCGCGCACGATGTGCGTGGAGTGCTTCGGCCCCCTCGAGGTCGCCTACGACTACGCGGCGATGCGCGGACGGGTCACCCGCGCCTCGATCGAGGCGGGACCCTCGTCGCTGTGGCGCTACCGCGATCTCCTGCCGGTGGAAGGCCAGCCGCGAGTCGGGCTGCGCTCGGGGCTGACGCCCCTGGTCAAGGCCGACGCCCTGGCCGAAGAGCTCGGCGTGGCGGAGCTGTATCTCAAGGACGACAGCGCCAACTACCCGACCTTCAGCTACAAGGACCGGGTGGTGGCGGTGGCCCTCACCAAGGCCCTGGAGCTGGGCTTCACCACCGTCGGCTGTGCCTCCACCGGCAACCTGGCGCACAGCGTGGCGGCCCACGCTGCCGCCGCCGGGCTCGAGGCCTTCGTGCTGGTTCCCCACGACCTCGAGGAGGGCAAGATCGTGGCCACGCTGGTCTTCGGGCCGCGCATGGTCAAGGTGAAGGGCAGCTACGACGACGTCAACCGCCTCTGCTCCGAGATCGCCGACCGCCACGGCTGGGCGATCGTGAACGTGAACCTGCGCCCCTATTACACCGAGGGGGCCAAGACCCACGGCTACGAGATCGCCGAGCAGCTCGGCTGGCGGCTCCCCGATCACACCGTGGTGCCGGTCGCCGGCGGGACCATCCTTCCCAAGGTCTGGAAGGCCTACAACGAGCTGCAGGAGCTGGGGCTCGTGAAGCTCAGCTACCCGCGGATCCACGCCGCCCAGGCCCAGGGGTGCGATCCCGTGGTGCAGGCGATCGAGAGCGGCTCCGAGGAGATACGCCCCCAGAAGCCCGCCACCATCGCCAAGAGCATCGCCATTGGCAGCCCGGCCGACGGTCGCTACGTGGTCAGGGTGGTCCGCGGCTCGGGGGGTCACGGCGTCTCGTGCAGCGAGGCCGAGATCATCGACGCCATCAAGCGCCTGGCGCGCACCCAAGGGATCTTCGCCGAGCCGGCCGGCGGCACCACCCTGGCAGCGGCGATCCGCCTGATCGAGTCGGGCCGGATCCCGCGCGACGAGTCGATCTGCGTCAGCATCACCGGCAACGGAATGAAGACGGTGGAGGCGCTCGCGGGGCAGCTCGCCCAGGCCCCGGTGATCGCGGCCCGGATCGAGGAGTTCGAGGCGCTGGTGGAGGAGCCCGCGGAGACGGTCGAGGCCGCCCGGATCGCCAGCTAGGCGCGATGTCGCAAGTCGCCGGGTTCGTGTCCGGGGGATCGGGGGGCGGGAGCCCCCGCTTGATAGCGGCGGCCGAATTCACTTCGGGCGCCGCGTGAGGAGTAGAAGACCCATGTCCGACCAAGTCACCGTCCGCATCCCCACCGCCCTGCGCCCGCTGGCCGGCTCGAAGGCCTCGCTCGACGTGGCCGGGGCCACGGTCCACGAGGTGCTGCGCCGGCTGGGCGAGGAGCACCCCGAGCTGGGCCGCCGGCTCTTCAAGGAAGAGGGGAAGCTGAACGGGTTCGTCAACGTCTTCCTGAACCAGGAGGACATCCGCTTCCTGAAGGACCTCGAGACCGCCGTCTCCCCGGGCGACACGGTGTCGATCATCCCGGCCATCGCCGGGGGACGCGGTGCCTGAGGGGGTGGCAACCGGCCCGGTCGATGCCCCGCCCCGGCGGCGTGCGTCGTTCGCCTCGCCGGCGGATCTGGAGGAGTTCGTCACCCAGCTCGAGCGCTTCGAGAGGGGCGAGATCGGATCCGACGAGTGGCGGGGCTTCCGTCTCACCCGAGGCGTCTACGGCCAGCGGCAGGACGGCGACCTGCACATGCTCCGGGTCAAGATCCCTCAAGGGGTCTTGTCGGCGGCGCAGCTCCACGTCCTGGCCGACGTGGCCGAAGGCCACTCACGGGGGTTCGGCCACATCACCACCCGCCAGAACCTCCAGTTCCACTTCATGCGCCTCCGCGACGCCGAGGTCTGCATCGAGCGCCTCGCCCAGGCCGGCCTGACCACGCGGGAGGCCTGCGGCAACTCGATCCGTAACATCACCGGCTGTCCCTACGCCGGCGTGGCCGCCGACGAGCGGTTCGACGTCACTCCCTATGCGGAGGCGCTCACCCGCTACCTGCTCCGCCACCCCCTCGGCGCGCTTCCCCGCAAGTTCAAGATCGCCCTCGAGGGCTGCCCGGAGGACCACGCGGTCACGGCGATCAACGACATCGGCTTGCGTGCCCGGCTCCGGGTGAACGGCGCTCAGGTCAGGGGCTTCCAGGTGCTGGTTGGCGGGGGGACCTCGATCCTGTGCCGTAGCGGCGGGGTCCTGGAGGAGCTCCTACCGGCGGAGGAGCTGCTGAACGCCGTCGAGGCGATCGTCCGCGTCTACCACCGGCTCGGCGACTACCAGCACAAGAAGCGCAACCGCCTTCGGTTCCTGATCGAGCAGCTCGGCCTCGAGAGCTTCCGCGCCGAGTACCGGAAGGAGCTGGCCGGCTTCCGGGCCGGCGGAGGCGCCTCCCTGCCCTTCGACCCCCAGGAGCCTCCCGTGGAGGCGCCCCCGCCGCGGCCGGCCGGACCGGTGCCGAGCCTGGCCGAGGTGGCGGAGCGCGCCGAGGCGTCGACGCTGCGGGGCCCGGGGCTGCTGCCGCTGGTGCGCCCCTCGTTCGCCGGTCCCGCGGGCGAGTTCGTGAGATGGCGCAAGACCAACGTCGCGGCCCAGAAGCAGCCCGGATACTCGATGGTCACGGTGACCGTCGTGCTCGGCGACCTGACCGGCCAGCAGATGCGGATCCTGGCCGACCTGGCCCGAGCCTACGGCGACGGTGAGGTCCGGGTCACCCCCGAGCAGGATCTGGTGTTCCGCTGGGTCCGCGACGGGGACGTCGAGGCGCTGCATCGGCGCCTGGCGGCCGCGGGCCTGGGGCTCCCGGACGCCCGTACCGCCGCCGACGTCACGAGCTGCCCCGGCGCCGAGTCGTGCCGGCTGGCGGTCACCCAGTCCCGCGGCCTCGGCCAACGCCTGGGCGACCTCCTGCGCCGCCGGCCGGACCTGGTGGCGGCGGTGCCCGGCCTGCAGCTCAAGATCAGCGGCTGCCCGAACGGCTGCGGCCAGCACCACATCGCGGGGATCGGCTTCCAGGGCAGTGTCAGGCGGCTCGGCAGCCGAGTGGTGCCGCAGTACTTTGTCCTGCTAGGAGGGGGCCTCGACGCCGCTGGAGCCCGCTTCGGCCGGCTGGCGACCAAGGTCCCGGCCCGCCGCCTGGAGGCGGCCCTCGAGCGCCTGATCGACCTCTACCGGGAGGAGTGCCGAGGCGACGAGACCGCCACCGACTTCTTCGCCCGCGTCGACCTGGCCCGTGCCCGACAGGCGCTGGCCGACCTGGAGCCGCTTTCGCCAGAGACGGCTCGCCCCGACGACTACGTCGACCTGGGCGACGAGCAGGAGTTCCGGATGGACGTCATGGACGGCGAGTGCAGCGCCTGACGGCTCCGAGGCCCGAGCGGCTGTCTTGGCGTTGCACGACGACCTGATGCCGTTCGGTCCCGGTGTTGCCGCCGCTGCCTATGGGTGGTTGACGGTCAGCGTGAACTCGGTGTAGCAGCTGTCCGTGGTCCCCCCGGAGTCCTGCCAGGCCTGCCGGCAGTCGCTCCATCCGAGGCACACGTCGAAGAGGTAGGTCCGCTCGGTGACGTCTGCATCGAGCCGGGCGCTGGTCTCGGAGGTGCGGGTGCCCATCACCGAATCGCTGTTCCAGGGCTCGCCCATCCAGAGGTAGAGGTCGAGGAGCTCCTCGGGCCGGCTCCAGGTCGCCATGGCCTCGAGGGCGCCGTTGGCCTGGACGTAGAGCTCGAAGGTCCGGCACAGCGCCTCGGGCTCGGCCAGATCGCCGCCGAAGGTCCGCGTCACCCTCGCGGGTGCCGGCGGGGTCGTGGGCCCCGGCCCACCACTACTTGCGCTGGAGCTGCTGCCACCCCCGCCGGCCGCCAGGGCGATCCCGGCGACGGCGGCACCGCCGACGCCGATCAGGACCAGCGGCAGCTTCGAGCCGCCCTTCTTCGTCTCGGCTGGTTCGGCCGCCGCCGTCTCGGTCGGGCCGGACGCCGGGCCGGGTACAGCCGGCGTCGCGGTGGCCACCTCCGCCCGGGCGGCCTCGAACAGGTCGATGATCTTCGGGGGGTACTGCTCGGCACTGAGGGACAGGCTGCGGAGCTGCAGCACGGCCTCCCTGAACTTCGCCTTGGCGGCCGCCTCATGACCCTTTCCGAAGTACGCGATCCCGAGGTAGAGATAGGCCTGGGACAGCTCGCCCTTCTTCTCGGGGTCGCCGGCCAGCCGACGACAGGCCGTGTCCAGGGTGAAGATCGCCTGGTCGTACTCTCCGTTCTCGACCTGCGCGATCCCCGCCAGGACCTCGGCATCGGTGATCGTGGCCTGAGCGGACAGCAAACCGGGGTTCACGAGCAAGGCCACGCAGAGCCCGACAATCCCTCGTCGCATGATCAGCCTCCCGCACCGGAAGAATCTGCCGGAGCATACGTCGTCCTGGGGGGTCAGGTCTAGACTTTTGACTTTCGCCTTGACTCGCCGACCACAGTCCCGCTAGGCTTGCGCGCGATGTCGATGGGTCTCGTAGCGAGGGGGCAGAGCCGGCGCGCCAAGCGTTGCTCTAAGCGTGTCCCGCACCGCGGGCCCATCCACTGCCCCTGGGACCGAGTCGCCTAGGAAGCAGACGACAGAGGATCAAAGGGCCCGCCGAGTGGCGGGCCTTTTTGTTTGGCGCGGGGCCCGCCGGGTGGGCGAAGCGAGGGAACGGACCAGATGAAGGTACTCAAGTTCGGAGGGACGTCGGTCGGAGACGGTCGACGCATCGCCAACGTGGCCCGGCTGGTGGGGCCGCGGGCCGGCGAGGTGGGGGTGGTGGTGGTCTCGGCCATTGGAGGCGTGACCGACGCCCTCCTCGATCTGGCCGCCCGGGCGCTTCGCGGGCGCCTGGACGAGGCGTCCGATCGGGCCGAGCTGCTGCTGGGACGGCATCGCACCGCCCTCGTGGAAGCGGGACTCGGCGATGACGTGGAGCCGCTTCGGCGGGAGATCGAAGCCCGCTTCAAGGAGATCTCCGACCTGGCCACCGGCATCGCCCTGCTGAAGGAGCTCCCGCCGCGCACCCAGGACGCCATCGTGGCTAGCGGCGAGCTGCTCTCCTCGCGGGTCCTGACCGCCGTCTTCCAGGCGCAAGGCGCGCCAGCGGTGTGGGTCGACCCTCGTGATCTGGTGCCGACGGACGCCGGCTATGGGGCGGCCGTCCCTGACGAGGCGGGCATCGCCGCCGCCACCGCGCGGCTGGTCCGTCCCCACCTCGAGGCCGGCCGGATGGTGGTGACCGGAGGCTTCGTGGGGCGCGGGCCGAGCGGCGAGACCACCACCCTGGGGCGTGGCGGCTCCGACTACTCGGCCGCCCTGCTGGCCGCCGCGCTCGATGCCGACGCGATCGAGATCTGGACCGACGTCGACGGGATCCTCACCGCCGATCCTCGTGTGGTTCCCACGGCGCGGCCGGTCCCCGCCATCTCGTACGCCGAGGCCAGCGAGCTGGCCTTCTTCGGGGCCAAGGTGCTGCACCCGGCCACCGTGAGGCCGGCGGTCCGCAAGGGGATCCCGGTCTGGATCAAGAACACGCTCCGTCCGGAGGCGCCCGGCAGCGTGGTGCGCCGCGACGCCGAGGGGAGCGGGGTGCGGGCGCTGGCCGCCCGCAAGGGGATCGCCGCCGTGTTCATCTCCAACCCGCAGATGCTCCTGGCCCATGGGTACGCGGCCCGGGTCTTCGACGTCTTCGAGAAGCACCGGGTTCCCGTCGACGTGATCACCACCAGCGAGGTCTCGATCTCCACCACCGTCGACAAGGGTGCGCCCTTCGACGCCCTGCTCGCCGACCTGCGCGCCTTTGCGGACGTCGAGGTGCGGCACGGCCTGGCGGTGCTGACCGTGGTCGGGCGCCGGCTGCGCTCGACGCCCGCCATCGCCGCCCGGGTCTTCCAGGCGCTCGGAGAGGTGAATGTGGTTATGATCTCGCAGGGCGCCTCGGATACGAACCTCACCTTCGTCGTCGACGAGAACGACGTCGAGAGCGCCCTCAGGCGGGTGCATGCGGAGTTCTGCGAAGGCGGGGCGCCGAAGGCGGCCGGCGTGAAGGAGGCGACGGCATGAAGGCCGCGCTGGTCGGGTACGGCCGGATGGGCCGGGAGATCGAGCAGGTGCTGGACGAGGCCGGCCACCAGGTGGTGGCGCGGCTGGACGTGGGCGACGACCTGGAGCCGGCCGCCGAGGCCGAGGTGGCGTTCGAGTTCACCGTGCCGGCCCAGGCCGCGGGCAACGTGACCCGCCTGATCGAGCTGGGTGTGCCGGTGGTCAGCGGCACCACCGGCTGGGACACCCAAGCGGCGGCCCGGCTGGCAGAAGCCCGGCAGGTGCCGCTTCTGGTGGCGCCCAACTTCTCGATCGGGGTGGCGGTGCTGCGCGCCCTGGTGCGTCAGGCCTGCGAGCGCCTGAAGGCGTTCCCGGAGTTCGAGCCCGGCATCTTCGAGCGCCACCATTCGAAGAAGCTCGACGCCCCCTCGGGCACCGCCAAGCTGCTGGCCGGGGTCGTGGCTTCCACCGGCCGGGCCGAACCGCCGGTGGCGGCGCTGCGGCAGGGGGGGGTGACCGGCGAGCACCAGGTGATCTTCGAGGGCCCTGACGAGGGCCTGGAGCTGGTCCACCGGGCCCGCTCCCGCCGCATCTTCGCCCTGGGCGCGGTGCGGGCGGCGGAGTGGCTGGTGAGGACCCGGCCCGCCGGCCTGGTGAGCTTCGAGAGCTTCCTGGAAGGGGGAGGACGATGAGCGATCGGTTGGGGGGGGTGTTCACGGCCCTGGTCACGCCGTTCACGGACGAGGGGGCGCTCGACGAGGCGGCCCTGCGCCGGCTGGTGAAGCGCCAGATCGAAGGCGGCGTGGCCGGCCTGGTGCCCTGTGGCACGACGGGCGAAGCGGCCACTCTCGAGGCCGACGAGCACCAGCAGGTGGTGCGGATCGTGGTGGAGGAGGCGCGCCAGGCCGAGCGGCCGGTGAAGGTGGTGGCCGGCGCCGGCACCAATAGCACCAGGAAGACGATCGACCTCGCCAAGCGTTGCGAGGCAGCCGGCGCCGACGCGCTGCTGATCGTCACCCCCTACTACAACAAGCCGGTGCCGGCGGGCCTGCTCGCCCACTACCGCGCCGTCGCCGACGCCGTCGGCAAGCCGATCGTGATCTACAACGTGCCCGGTCGCACCGGATGCAACTGCCTGCCCCCGACGGTCCTCGAGCTCGCCAAGGACCCGCGCTTCGTCGGCGTCAAGGAGGCCTCCGGCAACCTCGACCAGGCCTCGGCGATCCTGCGCGATCGCCCGGACCACTTCGCGGTGCTCTCCGGCGACGACTCGCTGACATTGCCGATCGTGGCCCTGGGTGGTGACGGCGTGATCGCCGTGGTGGCCAACGAAGCCCCGGCGCTGCTGGTCGAGCTGGTGGCTGCGGCGGTGGCCGGAAAGCGCGACCAAGCGGCGGCCCTCCACACCCGGCTCTTCCCGCTGATGCGCGCCAACTTCCTCGAGTCGAACCCGATCCCGGTCAAGTGGGCGGTGGCGCGGCTCGGGCTGATGGGCGGACACGCTCGCCTTCCGCTCTCGCCGTTGGCCCCGGCCCACCACGCCGCCCTCGAGGAGGCGCTTCGCCAGGCGGGCGTGCTGGAGCGGTCCTGATGGAAGCGCTCCGCCAGCGCCTCGCCGGCGTGCGCGACCGGCCACGCGCCGAGGCGCTTCCCCTGCTCGCGGAGCTCCTCGACGCGCTGGAGGCGGGCGAGGTGCGGGCGGCTTGCCCCGAACCGGGCTCGCCCACCGGCTGGAGGGCCGAGGGCTGGGTGAAGGAAGGCATCCTGGCGTCGTTCGCCCACGGATACGATGTCGATTTCGACCTCGGCGGCTTTCCCTACCGCGACCGCGACACCCTGCCCCCGCTGCGCGCCTTGCCGGCCGGGGTGCGGGTGGTGCCGGGCGGGACTGCGGTGCGCCGCGGCGCCCACGTGGCGGCCGGTGTGGTGATGATGCCGCCCGCCTACGTCAACGTGGGGGCCTACGTCGACGAGAAGTCGATGGTGGACAGCCACGCCCTGGTGGGCTCGTGCGCCCAGGTGGGGAAGCGGGTCCACCTCTCCGCCGCCGCCCAGATCGGCGGCGTCCTGGAGCCGGTGGGCGCGTTGCCCGTCATTATTGAAGATGACGTCTTCGTCGGCGGGAACGTCGGCGTCTACGAGGGCGTGGTGGTGAAGCGACGCTCGGTCCTGGCCGCCGGCGTGGTGCTGACCGGATCGACGGTGGTCTACGACCTGGCCCGGGAGACGACGTGGCAGGCGGACCGAGCCGCCGGCACGCCGCTGGTGATCCCGGAGGGCTCCGTGGTGGTGATGGGCTCGCGCCCCGCCTCGGGTGGCTTCGCCTCGAGCCACGGTCTCCAGGTGGCGACCCCGGTCATCGTCAAGGTCCGCGACGACCGCACCGACGCCAAGACCGCCCTCGAGACGATCCTCCGCCGTTAGGGGGACACAATACTCATTGTTACAAACGCCCTGGTCGGGGCCGGCCGGATGGAAGCACGCCGGCCGAGCGCACAGAGCCCCGAGGAGAAGGGAGCGCCGGACGCAACCCGTGCGGTCCTAGGTCAGAAGGGAGCGGCCCTGGGCCAGACGCCGACCGGCGCGGCGTGGTCGCAGACGACGGTCCAGCGACCCCTCGAGGGCCGTCAAGAAGTGCTCGTTGCCGAGAGGCCGGCCGGTTCTCTCGTGGTGACGGAGCTCGTCCATGAGCTCATCGGGGAGCTGCTGCCCCAGCACGACCTGCCAGTCCGCAAACCGTTCGCCGAGCGGGCGCCAGCGGACCAGGAAATCGTCTCGTCGGGCAAGGTGGGCTCGCGCGCTGCTGTGTGGCCAGTCGCCAGGCCGCGCCACCAGGCCAGCCCTCACCGGGTTCTGCTCGACATAGCGGACGGCGTTGTAGAGGTGTCCCGCGTCCAGCGGGAAGGAGAAGAACCGACCTTGCCAGAGGCATCCCCGCCATCCCTGCCGCTGGTTCACCATCAGTGTGTAGCGCCGGTGGGCTTCGCCGATGGCCGCTCGAAGGGACTGCCCGTTGGATGGAACGGCGATGAGGTGAACGTGGTTCGGCATCAGGCAGTACGCCCACACCGCGACCCCACGGGCACGACACCACTCCGCCATGAGACGTTTGTAGAGATCGTAGTCGCCGTCCTGGAAGAATGTCGGCAGGCGTCGGTTGCCGCGCTGGGTGATGTGGTGCGGCACGCCAGGGACCACGACTCGAGCCATCCTCGCCACGGTGGCCAGAGTACGGCCGGGCGGGGACAGCACAGGTCCGACGCGGCCTCCTATTTGTAAAAATGAGTATTGTGTCCCCCTATTAGTTGGCGGGGGTCGAGGAGGCGGCGCAGGGTGTCTTCCGGGAGGTCGGTCATCTCCCGGGCGACGTCGAGGATGGGCCGGCCCTCCTGCTGGGCGCGTTTGGCGATGGCGGCGCCGCGCTCGTAGCCGATCAGGGGGTTGAGGGCGGTCACCAGGATCGGGTTGGCGGCCAGCTTCTGCTTCAGGACGTCCTCCCGGACCACGAAGTCGCGGATCGCCGACTCGGCCAGCAGGCGTGCGGCGTTCGCCAGCAGGGCGATGCTCTGCAGCAGGTTGTGGGCGATCACCGGCAGCATGACGTTGAGCTGAAAGCTGCCCGACTGGCCGGCGACCGTGACGGTCACGTCGTTGCCGATCACCTGAGCGCAGACCATCGCCACCGCCTCGGGGATCACCGGGTTGACCTTGCCGGGCATGATCGAGCTGCCCGGTTGCAGCGCTGGCAGCGCGATCTCGCCGAGGCCGGCCAGCGGCCCCGAGTTCATCCAGCGCAGGTCGTTGGCGATCTTCATCAGGCTCACCGCCAGCACCCGAAGCTGACCGCTGGCCTCGACCGCCGTGTCCTGGCAGCTCAGCGCCTCGAAGAAGTCCTCGGCCGGCTGGAAGGCGAGGCCGGTCTCGCCGGCCATGGCCCGGGCGAAGCGCGGCGCAAGCTCCGGGTGGGCGTTGACGCCGGTGCCGACCGCCGTGCCGCCCTGGGCCAGCCGGAGCAGCCGCGGCAGCGTGGACTCGAGCCGCAGAAGTCCCGAGCGAATCTGGGCGGCCCACCCACCCACCTCCTGTCCCAGCGTCACCGGTATCGCGTCCATCAGGTGGGTGCGGCCGGTGGTGACCGTCTCCTGCAACGACTCCGCCCTGGTCTCCAGGATGGACAGCAGGTGTCGCAGCGCCGGCAGCAGGCGCTCGTGGATGTCGAGCGCCGCCGCCACGTGGATCGCGGTGGGGAAGACGTCGTTGGAGCTCTGGCCGAGGTTGACCTGGTCGTTGGAGTGGACCGGCTGCTTGGACGCCGAGGTCGCCAGCCGCGCCACCACCTCGTTGACGTTCATGTTGCTGCTGGTCCCCGACCCGGTCTGGAACACGTCGACGGGGAAGTGCCGGTCGTGATCGCCTCGGGCCACGGCCAGGGCGGCATCGGCGACGGCGTCGGCGATCGGCGCCGGCAGCAGGCCCAGGTCCCGGTTGACGCGCGCCGCGCACGCCTTGATCAACCCGAGGGCGCGGATCATCGGTCGCGGCAGTCTCAGGCCGCTGATGGGGAAGTTGACCACGGCGCGCTGGGTCTGGGCTCCGTAGAGGGCGTCCTGGGGGACCTCGATCTCGCCGAGGCTGTCCCGCTCCGTCCGCGTTGGCGTGCTCATGCCGCTCCTCCCTTGGCCTCAGCCTACTCCCAACCGGGAGGACTGCGGCCACCTTGCAGTGGCCTTCGGCACCTTCTACCATCGTCGGACCCCGAGCCGGCGAGGTAAGATCATGGCTTTCTGGCAGCTCCTCATCGACGCCTTCGTCCTGGTGGCCGCCGCGCTCCTTCTCGGTGCGGTGATGGAAGCGGTCCGTCACTCGCCGGTGGTCGGCTTCATCTTCGCCGGTGTACTGGTCGGGCCGGGGGCCCTCGGCCTGGTCCGCGGCGAGTCCGAGGTGCGCACCATCGCCGAGCTGGGCGTGGCGCTGCTCCTCTTCTCGATCGGGCTCGAGTTCAACCTGCGCCGCCTGCGCGGCCTGGGGCTGCAGGCGCTCCTGCTGGGTGCCGGACAGGTGATGGCCACCCTGGCCGTGATCGCGGCTACAGCGCTGGGCCTGGGTCTCTCGCTTCCGACCGGCGTGGCGTTCGGGGCGATCGGCGCGCTCTCCAGCACCGCCGTGGTGCTGCGGGTGCTGTCCGAGCGCGCCGCCCTCGACTCGGTCCACGGGCGAGCCGCGGTCGGGGTGCTGCTGGTCCAGGACGTGGCGGTGGTCCCGCTGGTTCTCCTGGTCACCGCGCTGCTGCCGGGCGCGGAGGCCGGAGCGGGCGTCGGTCCGGCGGAGGTGATGGGTCGGCTCGGGATCGGGCTCGTGGCCCTGGCCTCTCTGGTCGGCTTCACGCGGGCCCTTCTCCCGCGCCTGCTCAGAAACGCGTCGCTGTCCCGGAGCCGTGATCTGCACATCCTCTTCGCGGTGGGGGTGGCGATCGGGGCCGCCTGGCTCTCCCACACCCTCGGGCTCAGCCCTTCGCTGGGGGCGTTCGTGGCCGGCGTCATCCTGGGCGACTCGCCGGTCGCGCTGCAGGTGCGGGCCGACGTCGCCCCGTTGCGCACCCTGTTCACGACCCTGTTCTTCGGCTCGGTCGGGATGCTGGCCCAGCCCCGCTGGATTGCCGAGCACGCCGGGTGGGTAGCGGCGGCGGTGGTGGCGCTGGTGCTCGGCAAGACGCTCGTCGTCTGGACCCTCGGCCGCCTGGCCGGGCTCGGCCCCGGCCGCGCGCTGGCGACCGGCCTGTGCCTGGCCCAGGTCGGCGAGTTCTCCTTCGTCCTGGCGGAGGTGGCGCGGGGCCGCGGCGCTGCCGCCGGGCTGCTCGATGCCGACCAGTTCGCGCTGGTGGTCTCGGCCACCATCGCCACGCTGGTGGTCACGCCCTACCTGGTGGCGGCGGCACCGGTCGTCTCCGAGACCCTCGACCGGTGGCGGGGCCGGACCAGGGGTGGCGAAGACCCGAAGCCGGAGCCCACCTCGGGCCACGTGGTGATCGTCGGCTTCGGCCCCGCGGGTCGCGCTGCGGCCGCCGCCGTTCCCAGCGGCCGGCGCGCCGTGATCATCGACCTGAACGCCACCTCGGTGACCATCGCCCGGGCCGACGGCCATCACGCTTGCTTCGGCGATGCCACGACGGCGGACGTCCTCGAGGAGGCCCACGTCGAGGCGGCCCGCGCCGTGGTGGTGGCGCTACCCGACCACCGGGCCGCCCAGCAGGTGATCCGCCGAGTCCGCGTCCTGGCCCCGACGATCGACATCATCGCCCGCGCCCGCTACCACATCCACGCTCCGCTCCTCTCCGCCGCCGGCGCGACGTTGGTGATCGACGAGGAAGCCGAGGTGGGCCGCCGGCTGGGCGAGGCGGTCAGCGAGCTGGGCGTCGTGTCGTAGTGAGGGGTCTCCGCGAGCTCGGCGACGGCCGGGGGCGGAGCGAACCGGGTCCGCCAAGGGGGGAGGGGGTTGGCAGCCACCCGAGATTGCAGATTCCGGATTCCATGCCAGGATTCGAGTGGCATCCTGGGACCGGCCGGGAGTGGGCTCCAGCAGGAGCTTGCGCTCGGATGGGCTTCGCCCGGTCGCGGAACAAGAGGGTGCCTGATAGGTGACAAGAGAGGTCGCGATGACTGAGGCTTCAACCGACGGCAAGGCTCCTGTCACCCCTCGCAAGGCGGGTCGCGTGGCGGTGCCGCGACCGCTGCTCTACATGGCCCTCGGTGTTCTGGCGGCGCTCGTCCTGGCCGTGGTCAGCACCTACTTCTGGAAGCTCGTCGCGGTCAGACGCGCGGATGAGCGAATGCAGGCACAACGCATCCAGTTGACTGAGGAGCGAGAGCACGCCCTTTACGTCGAGGCACAGGAGATGCTGCGGCTGACCGCCCGGCCTCTGGCATGGGCCGTGCGGGCCGAGATCATGCGCAACAACCTCGGTCAAGTGGACGACTACCTCACCGATTTCGTACGCGAGCCGCGCGTGGCCAGGGTCCTCTTGATCGGCAAGGCGGGCACCGTCGAGCTGGCCACCGATCGGAAGCTCCTGACGACCCCCGCAGAGAACGTCGTCTCCAGGGCCGTGCTGGAGACCGCCGATGTCCTGGTCGAGCAGTCGAAGAGCACCGTTCGGTTGGCGGTGCCCATCATGAGCTTCGACGAGCGCCTGGGCGTGCTGGTGGTCGACTACCGGGTCGAGCCCCCTCCCGGCACGCCAGCCCAGCCGCCCGCGCAACCCGAGCGGCGGGAGGAATGATCCCGCCTCATGCCTGTTGCGGGCTACCGGCTGCCGCGGTACGACCTGCGGCACCAACCGAGAGCCGATCAGGTTCCAACGCCGGCAACCCGGCAAGCTGACCCAGCCATCGCCACAGACTGGAGAGGAGCAGATGCTCAGTCTTCGACAAGGGAAGGACATCCTGACCGCCGTCGGCGGGGTCCGAGCGATCGACGAGGCCCGGCAAGTCATCGAGACGGCCCTGGACGCCAGCAACCAGGAGAAGCTCTCGGCGATCCAGACCGAGGGGGCGCTGATCAAGATCGCCAACGCGATCGCCATCTGCGCGCCGGAAGCCGTGTTCATCGATACCGGCAGCGCCCAGGACGCCCAATGGATCCGCGACTACGCCTTGGCCCGCGGCGAGGAGCGCCGATTGGCCAAAGCGAACCACACCCTCCACTTCGACTTGCCCCAGGAGCAGGCGCGGCTCGTCAACCAGACCTTCTACATCGTCAACGAGGGCGCGCGGCTCAGCTCTCTGGCCAAGTCGGTCGCGCGCACCGAGGCCCTCGACTACGTCCGGACGCACCTGATGGGGATCATGAAGGGCATGACCATGATGGTCGGTTTCTTCATCCGCGGACCCAAGGGCGCCCGGGTCGCCACGCCAGCGATCGAGATCTCCTCCTCCGCCTACGTGTTGCACTCGGCGACGATCCTGTACCGGCACTGCCACGCGGACTTCGACGCTGAGGTGAAGCGTCGCGGGATCTTCTTCACCAACCTGCATTCCCAGGGGCCCAACCGGCCGGAAGACGTCCCCGAGGCCCGCATCTTCATGGACCGGAGCTGGCAGACCACCTATTCGACCTTCTGCACCTACGCCGGCAACACCCTTCTGCTCAAGAAGGGCAACCATCGTTTCTCCGCCGACTACGCCACCTACTACCGCCGCGGCGAGGAGCTGAGCGAGCACATGTTCATCACCGGCCTGACCGGCCCGGGCGGGCGCAGGACCTACTTCGCTGGCGCCGCCCCCTCCGGCTGCGGTAAGACCACCACCGCGATGGTCGGCAGCGACTTCGTCGGCGACGATCTGGCGCAGATGTGGATCGCCGAGGACGGCACGGTGCGGGCGATCAACCCCGAGCAGGGCATCTTTGGCATCGTCGCCGATGTCAACCGGGAAGGCGATCCCCACCTGATGGAGTGCTTGCGAGGCGAGGGCACCGAGGTCATCTGGTCCAACGTGCTGGTCGACGACGATCTCGTCCCCCACTGGCAGGGGAGCGGCGAGCCTCAGCCCGAGCGGGGGATCAACTTCCAGGGCGAGTGGTTCCGGGGCAAGCGCGACGTGAAGGGCAACGAGATCCCTGTGTCGCACAAGAATGCCCGGGTGACCCTGCTGGCCGAGGCGATCGCCAACCACAACGCCGGCGCCAACGCGGATCCGGCCGGCGTGCCCATCTCGGTCGTGACCTACTCGGGCCGGGACGCGGACACCATGCCGCCGGTCTGGGTGGCCAAGTGCCCGGACGACGGTGTGGCCATCGGCGCCTCGATCGTCTCCGCCGCGACCGCCACCGAGGTCGGCGCGATCGGGGTTGCCCGTCGCCCCTGGGCCAACGCGGCCTTCATCCCGGGGGCGCTGGCCGACTACATGGCGGCGCAGTTCGAGTTCTTCAACTCCCCGCGGCTGGGCGCCCGGGGGCGGCCGATCCTGGCCGGGCTCAACTACTTCCTGACTCACGCCAGCCGCGGCGGGCCAGGCCAGGGGCTGCTGGGCGAAAAGCGCGACGTCAGGGTCTGGCTGGGCTGGCTGGAGCTCTTCGCGCACGGCGACGTCCGCGGCCTCGAGACGCCGATCGGGCTCGTCCCGAAGTACGACGATCTGGTTCGCCTCTTCGCCGGCATCGGCAAGGCCTACGACCGCTCGCTCTATGAGATGCAGTTCAGCCTCTACGTCGACAGGATTGTGGCGCGCATCGACCTGCAGGCCGAGGCCTACGGGAAGGAGGAGGACCTTCCGCCGCAGTTGCCCGAGGTGTACGGCCGGTGGAAGGCGGAGCTGTTGGCGCTCAAGGCCAGATACGGAGCTGTTGTCGGACCGTCTCGACTCGCCGAATCGGCTCGCTGACGTCGGCCGCGCCCGGCTGGTCACGCCTCCCTCCCAAGGCAGGCGCGGAGCCGCTCTCTCATCGGACGCGGCGGGCAGGCGAAGGCCTGGAGGAACCTCCCAGCGTCGACCGCCTGTGGGATTCCCTGGACCTTCGAGTCCCCGCACACGACCTCGACCTCCGCGCCCAGCGAGGCGACGTAGTCGGCCAGGTCGCCACACGTCCAGGTCTCCGCCGGGGAGTTGTAGAGAGTGTCGGCGGCACTCTGGGCGGCGGCCACATGACAGAGGGCCGCCGCCACGTCCTCGACATGGGCCAGCGGGACCCGCTCGGTGGGAAGGAACGGGATCTCGACCTTCAGCACGCCTCCCCCAGCGGCCGGCCTTTCGAAGAGCCGGCCCCGCCACAGGGACGACGTGCCGCGTACGCCGGCGCCGACCACGGTCGGCAGGCGGAGCGCCACGAACCCGAGCCCACTCTCGCGATGGCGGGCCTCGCCGACGACCTCGACGTAGCGCTTGGTCACGCCGTAGACGTCCGTGGGCGCCGCCGGCGTGGCCTCCGATACGCTGCCGCAGTCGTCGAAACGTCTGGTCCGATAGGCGCTGATGGAGCTTCCGAAGACGAACCGCGAGACCCCCGCCCGGACGGCGAGGTCGATCAGCTTCAGGCTGACGCCGACGTTGACGCGCAGGGCCTCCTGCGGGTCCTGGCGGGACGCGGAGTTGAGCAGCGAGGCCAGATGGATGACGGCGTCGACGCGACGATCCTGACAGAGGCCGGACAGGAACGAGTCGTCCCTCAGGTCCCCCGTGAGGGTCGGGCAAGGGGCCGGTGCCGGGAACGCTCGGTCGACGGCCATGACGTCTTGCCCTCGGCGCGAGAGCAGGGAGCAGACATGCTGGCCGACGAAGCCCGCCCCGCCGGTGACGAGTATCACGTGGCGATCGCCTCCGCCGCCCGGACCCGGACTCGCTCGTTGTTGTCCCTGAGGCTCGGCCGCAGCGCTTCGAACACCGGTGCGTCAGGGTCGCCGACGTGCCTGCAAGCCTCAACCGCAGACGGCCTGACAATGCGGCTCCGACTCATTCGGCGTGACCTCCGCCAACCGGGACCGTCTTGGCGTGCCTGTCCCGAAGGGCCTTGAACGCGGCAACGTAGCGCTCGAGGCGCTCCCGGTCCCGAGCCTGATCCAGGAAAGGCTTGCCCTTGCCGGTGACCATCACGTCCTTCCCGTCGATCGGTGTCGTGAGCACGAGAAACGGCGCGAACAGCTCACACGCGGTGTCCGGCAACCGGACGGACAGGAACGCGTAGTCGTCCGTCGGGAACTGGTTGGAGAGCGTCAGCGACCGCAGCCTTCGACAACCGGCGAGAGGCCGCAGACCGTCCCGCTCCACCGACAGGTTGGTCAGCACCAGTTCCTCCAGCGCCGGAAGCTCTGCCAGCGGGAGAAGCGTGCTCACCCGGTTTCTGGCCCAGGTCCCGCCGGAGAAGTCGAGGAACCGCAGGCGGCGCAGCGAGCCGAGGGGTGAGAGATCGAAGACGCGGGGCACGTGCTCCAGGACCAGCTCCTCGAGCCTCCCGAGGCGCTCGAGGGGCGCGATGTCGGATAGCTTGGTGTTCCAGCGGATGGCGAGCCCTCGGAGATCGGCGAGCTGCGTCAGAGGCTCGAGGTCGGCGACCCTCATCTCGTAGAGGGACAGGGACCGGACGTCCAGGTGCCGGCAGATGGACCGGAGACTGGCGTCGTCGATCCCGACGGCGTACGCGGCTTCGCCCGAGAGGGGCGCGCCGAGCCGGCGAACCCGATGCACCGTGCCGTCGAGCAGCAGGACGGGCTTGTCCTCCGGGCCCCAGCGAGCGCCCGGCCAGGGATTCATCCTCAGGTTGGCAGGCGTCGGCATTCCCTATCTCGAGTCGATGGAGCCGCTCTGAGCCGCGAAGAGCGCCCGCACCGTGTCGATGGTGTCGGCTTCGCTGGCCGGCTTGTCGTCGCGAGAGCCCTTGACCCGGGCCACCGCCCCCAGGTCGCCCGAGACCAGGAAGGCCCGGCGAACCTGTCCGGGCGCCACGCCCGCCCCCTCGGCGATGGCCTCCAGCATCAGGCCCTCGAGCGCCCCCTGCCGGAGCTCGCCTAGCACCAGGCCGCCCAGGTACTCCTGCTCCCGGCGGGTGGCCCTCCGCAGCAGCTCGCGCAACCGCCGCCCCCGCTCCTCGGCGGAGCCGGGTCCCCGGACGGCCGCGATCCGAGTCAGCTCGGCGTCGACCTCGGCCAGGCTCAGGGTCGACGCCTCCGCCGCCGAGTCGGGCCAGGCCGCGCGCAGCGCCGCGTAGCCCAGCCCCAGCTTGCCCTGGGGCAGGGACCCGGAGAGATAGGCGACGCCCACCGGGACCTCGGCCGGGGCCGGCTTCCGGAGCTGGTCCGCCAGCAGGCCCACCTTCTGCTTGCGAGCCCGCGTCGCCGACAGGCGCCCGGACGTCTCCACCAGCGCCGCCAGAGTGGCCGGGCCTGGAGTGGCTTCCATCTCTCCCGGGATCGTACGTCCGGGCCAGGCCTGCCCGCCACTTGCAGCCCGTCCTGCCGTATCCTTGGGCGGGTCGTCGGGAATAATAGGACGAGGCCGAGGTATCGGTCTGGGACAGGCATGGCCGACAACACCGTGGACGCCGACCTGCTGTCACGAGCCTCACGAGGTGACGAAACGGCGTTCGTGCTTCTCTATGAACGTCACCGGACGCCGGTCTTCCGGTTCGCCTACCGACTGCTCGGCTCGGTGCAGCAGGCGGAGGACGTGACCCATGACTGCTTCCTGGCGCTGATCCGGAGGCCCGACGGGTACCAGGCCGACCGGGCTTCGCTACGCACCTACCTGTGCGCGGCGGCGCGGAACCTGGCGTTCAAGCAGTTCCGCCGTCAGGGGATCGAGACCGTGATGGAGGATCCGCCGGACCCGGAGCCGGGCCCGGAGGTGTCGGACCCGGAGCGGCAGCTCCTGGAGAGCGAGCGGGCCGAGGAGGTGCGCCGGGCGGTCGCCACCCTCCCGCCCCTCCAGCGGGAAGCCCTGATCCTCTTCGAGTACATGGAGATGCCGCTGGCGGAGGTGGCCGCGACCGTGGGGACGGACGTGGGTACGGTGAAGTCACGGTTGCACCGGGCGCGCGGGCGCCTGCGGAGGATCCTGGAGCCGTTGCTGGCGACGAGTCGGGCCCAGTTGGAGGGGCAGGCATGAAGGACGATCAGGTGAAGAAGACGATGGACGGGCCCGAGGGCCCGGAGCGCGACGATCTGAGCCGGCTGCTCAGGCTGTGGAAGGCTCCCGACGCCCCCGAGGCCCTCGACGAGCGCATCTTGGCCAGCTTCCGCCAGCACGCCGAGCGGGGATCGATCTGGCGCCGGTTCTTCACGGCGTCGATCCGGGTGCCGGTGCCGGTGGCGTTGGCCGCAGCGCTCTTGCTTCTGCTGTCGGTGGGGTTGGCGCTGCGCCGGCCGACCACGGCGGTGCCCGAGGCGTCGAGACTCGGACCACCGGTCCAGGCCGCCGATGCCCAGGCGCCGCCGGTGGTCACGCACACCAGCCTCGCCGGCTTCGAGCCGGCCAGCGACGTGGACGCCAGCATCGTCCTGGAGAGTGCCCTGCCGTGAGCCTGCTCGTCCTCCTGCTGGCTGCCAGCCAGGCCGCCGGCTCGGCCACCTCCCGGCCGGGGGGGCCGGCCAACGGCTCGGACTTCGCCTTCGCCAAGCTCGGCGGCGACGTGCACGTCGGCTTCGCGCTGGTGCGTTCGGGCGGCGGCACGGGGGAGGGCTCGATCGGCGAGGTGGTGGTGCCGGGCTCCAACGACGTCAGCCGGGTGCTCTTCGACCAGAAGGGCGGCGCCTACTTCGGCTATCGGCTGGAAGCCCAGGCGCTGCCCCTTCCCGGCCGCTTCAAGCTGTCCTTCCGGTCCCTCGAGGCGCGTGTCGCTGGCGAGTTGGAGCGTCGCATCGACTGCCCGGATTGCCTGCCCCCGACGCCACTGGCGGCCGGCGACGCGACCTATCCGCCGCCTCGGCTGGTCGCCGATGGCGAGGCCACCGCCATCGACCTCCTGTTCAACCCCCAGACGCGCGAGAAGATCTTCGACGTACTGATCGTCTCCCGGAGGCCGATCCCGGTGAGCGCCATGCGCGAGGCCGCCGAGCGCATCAAGCAGGCGTTGATCGAGGTCCGGCGCGGCGACAACTTCGTGGCCCGTCGCTCCCTCGACGAGGCCGCCGCCGCCTACGTGCGCACCCTGGCGCTGAACCCCAACGACGCCACCGTCTGCAACCAACTCGGGATGTGCTATCAGAGGATGGGCAGGGACCGAGAGGCCTGGCAGCAGTACGAACGCGCCCTTGAGCTCAACCCCGACTACTACGCGGTCTGGAACAACATGGGGGTCATCGAGCACAGCCGTGGGCGCTACAAGCAGGCGGTCAAACGGTACGAGCGCGCCGTCGCCCTGAAGGGGGACTACGCCACCGCCTACAAGAACATGGGCGCCGCCTACTTCGCCATGGAGCGCTACGACGACGGGCTCGAGGCCTACCGCACCGCCTTCCGTCTCGACCCGGCCGCCTTTCGGGCGTCCGCCAACGCGCCGGTCCAGACCAGCGGTGTCGACATCGGGTTGCAGTATTTCTTCTTCGCCAAGATCTGCGCTCAGGCCGGCCGGCCGGATGCGGCGGTCGATCTCCTCACCAAGGCGTACGAGAACGGCTTCCGCGATTTCGACAGGGTCGCGGCCGATCACGATTTTGCGGCGCTGCTCGAGCACCCCCGCTACCTCGCCCTGGTGGCCGGCCTGC
Organism: uncultured Acidobacteriota bacterium; assembly: GCA_964574335.1. Lineage (GTDB taxonomy): Bacteria > Acidobacteriota > Vicinamibacteria > Fen-336 > Fen-336 > CAZNNH01. The sequence continues at coordinate 63,157 of CAZNNH010000017.1, forward strand.
CGCTGCCACCCACGCCTGCGCCCGGGACGGGAGGCGCTCCCCCTTCCCACTGACACGCCCGGCTCTTGACCGGGGTCGACCCGAGCCGAGCTCTGCTGCCCAGGGGGCCGCCGTCATCCTGAGTCGGGCACCGGCGTGACCGCCGGTCAGTGTGAGGACAGAAACGGCGGACT
>CAZNNH010000018.1:0-61049 GCA_964574335.1 uncultured Acidobacteriota bacterium
TAGCCGGAGCCGTAGGACCAGATGGTGCGCTCCTCGGGGAAGTGGCTGATGGACTTCTGGTCCAGCGGGGCGCACGGCCACTGGTCGCCGTCGCTCTCGCCCTCGGCCAGCGGCTTGCCGACCGAGTGCAGGCAGGGGATGAACTCGCCGTCGTCGCCGAGCACCTCCAGCACCCGGGTGCCCACCCGGGTCATGATGTGCATGTTGACGACCACGTAGGGGGAGTCGGTGATCTCGATGCCGATCTTGGCGATCCCCGAACCCACCGGCCCCATCGAGAAGGGGATCACGTACATCGTGCGTCCCTTCATGCAGCCGTCGTAGAGGCCGCGCATGGTGGCCTTGAGCTGGTCCGGGTCGATCCAGTTGTTGGTGGGGCCGGCGTCCTCTTCTCTGCGGGAGGCGATGTAGGTGCGCTTCTCGACCCGTGCCACGTCCGACGGATCGGAGCGGAAGAGGTGGCAGCCCGGCCGCTTGGCCGGGTTGAGCGAGGTGGCCAGGCCGGAGTCGGCCATCATCTTCACCAGGCGGCCGTACTCGGCCTTCGAGCCGTCACACCACTCGATGGCGTCCGGACGGGTCATCTTGGCGACCTCGTCCACCCAGGCGAGCAGGCGGGCGTGCTGGGTCGGTACGCTCACTTCATCCCTCCGCAAAACGGGGGGCCGGGGGGTGCTGCGGTCCCAACACCCAGGGCCCGGCCCGGCCGGGTGTGGTGAAGGCTCCGCCGGCGCAGCCGGGCGGCCGCGCTCGCGATGCCGCTTCCTGTCCTAACGTGGATGACGATGTTACCACCATCCAGGGCGCTCGTCCCGACGGGCGCGACGTTCTAGCCGGGCGGCGCCGACCCATTGGCCGACGGGTCGTCCGGCGGTCCGCCCGGGCGCGCGACGGGCCCCGCGCCTGTACCGATAGTCGAAGCTGACCACCCGGCCGAGCGTGCCCAGCCGGTCGGCCCAGCCGCGCATCCACCCGGAGCTGGACGGGGCGCCCGGCCCCGGCGCGAAGACGAAGAGCCGAGATCCGGGCGGTAGCTCGATGCCCATGGCACCAGTGTGTCACGAGCGCCAGGTCGTGGGCCTGCGCCGCCTGTCGAACCCTCTCCGCCCGGGACTCGTACTTCTTGACGAGACCGCCACCAGGCGGCTCGTCTCTCTGGAGGACCGCCCATGCCTCGAAAGCCCCTCCACCGCTCCCGCCGACACCGCATCCTGGCCGGGGTGTGCGGCGGCATCGCCGAGTCGTACGGCTGGCAGCCCACCACCGTCCGGATCCTCTGGATCCTGTTCGGCCTGCTTCCCGTGATCCCCGGCACCGTGCTGTACCTGGCCCTCTGGATACTGGTTCCGCTGGAGCGGTAGTAGCATCGGCTCGGAGGTGAGCCATGAGATGGGCGGGTGCGTGCCGGGCGGGCACGCGGGTGCTTCTTGCCGTGTCGGTCTGGGCCGTCGCTGCCGCCGCTTCTGACGAGGCTCCCCGTCACCTGATCTACCTGCACGGCAGGATCGTCCAGGAGCAGCAGAACCCACGGCCGCAAAGCCCGAGGTTCGGGTACTACGAGCTCGAGAAGATCCTGGCCGAGCTGCGCGCCCGGGGCTTCGTCGTCACCGGGGAGATCCGCCCGAGGTCGGCATCGGTGAGCGAGTTGGCCGACCGGGTGGTCGAGCAGGTCCACGAGCTGCTGGCCTCCGGCGTGCCGGCCGATCGGATCCTGGTGGTCGGGGCGTCGATGGGGGGCGGGATCGCTCTCGTGGCGTCGGCGCGGCTGCAGAACCCTGAGCTGCGCTTCGCCGTGCTCGGCGCCTGTCCTTCGGAGACGGACGAGCGTCTCGTCGCGGACGGGGGGAAGGGCCTGAGCGGGCACCTGCTGTCGATCCACGAGAAGAGCGACGAGTACACCCAGGCTTGCCCGGCCTGGACCGACGACCCGGCCCGACAGGGCATCCAGGTTCGCGAGATCGTGCTGCACACCGGCCTCGCGCACGGGTTCTTGTACCGACCGCTTCCGGAGTGGGTGGACCCGGTGGTCGAGTGGTCCCTTGGTATGATTCCAGGCCGATGACCTACCTCCTGAGCGCGGCGCTGTCGGCGCTCCTCCGGCTGCACAACGACGTGGCGGCCCTGGTGCTGGCCGCGTGTGCGGGCCTCGTCCTCTCGGCCGTTCTCCACGCCCTGCTCGGCCAACGGACGCTGCCGCTACGGGCACGGGGAGGGAAGGCGACCCGATGGGGCCCGGTGCTCCGGGCCGCCGGCCACCTGGCCTTCGGCGTCGTCGTCGCCGGGTTCGGCGGGCTCTACGGCGTCTTCGTGCTGGGCCGCATCACCTGGAACGTCTCCACCATCCTGGTGGCGGCGGTGACGCTGGCCCTCTTCGTGGCCTTCCTGGTGGCCGAGCGGCTGCTGGGGCGCCTCGGCCCTCGCGGCGTCACCGGCGGCCTGCTCAAGGCGGTGCTGCTCCTGTCGCTTCTGGTGCTGGCGCTCGTGACGCTGATGACCGCCGGCTTCCTGGCCCTGACCGAGGACCGTCCGGTGCTGCTGGTGGAGGTCACCGGGATCACGGACCACCAGCAGGTGAGCTGGGCCCCGCCGGGAGGCGCACAGCGCACGGAGTCGCTGCTCACCCACGAGGTCCTCTTCCGCCGGCCTGCCGACGGCGCCATCATCGGTCGCGCCTGGGTGTACGGCGACGAGATCGCGGTCAAGGGGCGGGTGCTGCGCCTGTCGCCGGTGCTCAACGCCGCCGGCATCACCAACCTCTTCGAGCTGACCTTCGCCTTCAACGGCTACCGCACCCTCGAGCGCCACGACACCATGCCCCACCAGGCCTATCCCCTCGCGCCGGTCGGCCCCCTCGCCGTCCACCCGATCTGGCGGAAGGTGCAGCAGCGCCTGCTCCGGATGTGGGAGCGGGGGACCGACGACGGATCGGCGTGGATGGTCCGCTCGGCGACCACCGAGTCGACCTTCTTTCCGCTGGCCGACTCCGAGGGCGAGCCGCTCCAGCGCACCTACCGCCTGACGCTGACGCCGGGAGGCCTCTCGTCGAGCTGAGGCGAGGATGCTCGAGCAGCACGTGTTCCGTCCGATCGGGGTGATCCGCAGCCCCCACACCGCGGCCGACTCGACCCCGATCCAGCCCGTGTTCGCCAGAGGTGTGGTCGGGAGGGTGGAGGTCTTCCCCGAGTACGAGGAGGGCCTCGCGGACCTGGACGGCTTCTCCCACATCCACCTGATCTACGTCTTCGATCGGGCCGGCCCCGCCGCGCTCAGGGTGCGGCCGTTCCTCGACTCGACTCTCCGCGGCGTGTTCGCCACCCGAGCCCCGCGTCGCCCGAACCCGCTGGGGATGAGCCTGGTGCGCCTGGTGCGACGCCAGGGGGCGGTGCTGGAGATCGAGGACGTCGACGTGCTCGACGGCACGCCACTGCTCGACATCAAGCCCTACGTCACCCGGTTCGACGTGCGGGCGGAGGCGCGCTGCGGCTGGCAGGACCAGGTCGACGACGAGAGCGCCGCCAGGCTCGGGAGCCGGCGCCGAGGCTAGTCACCCTGCTTCAGGAACGTGCCGTCCCGGAGCTCGGCGAAGGCCTGCCGGAGCTCCTCCTGGGTGTTCATGACGATCGGGCCGTACCAGGCCACCGGCTCCTGGAGCGGCCGCCCGGAGACCAGCAGGAACCGGATCCCCTTCTCCCCGGTCTCCACCGAGACCTCGTCGCCGCGATCGAAGAGCACCAGCGTCCGATCGTCGGCGTCCTCCGGCGGCGCCACGTCCGCCCAACTCGCCGGCTCGGTGGGCACCGCCAGCGGCGCCGAGGCGTTGCACAGCTTCCCCTCGCCCTCGAAGACGTAGGCGAAGACGTGGCGGGTGGTCTCGACCGGCAGGGTCTTCCGCAGACCGGGCGGCACCGTCACGTCGAGGTAGGTCGGTTCCGCCGCCACCTGGTCCACCGGGCCGGTGATCCCCGCATAGCTTCCGCACACCACGCGCACCCGGGTGCCGTCGTCGTCCTCGACCACGGGGATCTCGGCGGCCTTGAGCTCCTGGTAGCGCGGCGCCGTCATCTTGAGCGAGGCGGGCAGGTTGGCCCAGAGCTGGAAGCCGTGCATGCGCCCTCGCGGATCGCCCTTGGGCATCTCCTGATGGATGATCCCGCTCCCCGCGGTCATCCACTGGACGTCGCCGGCCGCGATGGCTCCGCTGTTCCCCAGGCTGTCGCCGTGCTCGACGCTGCCGGCCAGCACGTAGGTGATGGTCTCGATGCCGCGATGCGGGTGCCAGGGGAAGCCGGCCAGGTAGTCTTCGGGCCGCTCGTTGCGGAAGTCGTCGAGGAGCAGGAACGGGTCGAAGTCCTTGGTGTTGCCGAAGCCGAAGGCTCGCCGCAGGTGCACGCCGGCGCCTTCCAGCGTCGGCTTGGACTTGACCAGGCGTTTGACGGGGCGGATCGACATCTTTGCTCTCCAGAAAGGCACGCGCCGTCGCGCACGGCGGTGCGGCGGGTCATTCGTTGCCCAGGAACGCCAGCAGCTCGTGGACCGGCGGTGTGCACTGCTGCTCGACGTGGCTGAGCAGCGCCTCCTTCTCTTGGACCCGAGAGAAGGCGACCTCCATCTCTTTGCCGGTCAAGAAGGCTTCGACCACGTTCGGGTCGCCGCCCTCGGCGATCAACTGATGGCGGAGGCGGAGCTCGGCGGCCGTCAGCGCGGACAGGCCGAGCACCGCCGTCACGTGGCGGTTCTGGTCGAGCTTGTCGCCCTGCATGTGTTGACGCAGCAGCACGAGGTTGCAGGCGTAGAGCCGGCCCATGGCATCGAGATAGGGTTGGTCGGGCTTGGGCAGTTTGAGCCGCGGAAGCTCGGGCGCCAGGGCCAGCAGGCCCTTCACCCCCAGCTTGTCCACCTGTTGGTGGATCTGGCGCATCATTCGGCGGGCCCCCTGGAGGCGCCGCTGGTCGTCGGCGCCCATCCCGATCTTGCCCATGCGCTCGGCCAGTTGCTCGGCCAACCCTTCCTCGACGCGAGGTGGGCACCACCCCTCCTCTGCCCGGGCCGTCGCGACACAGACCAGGGTCACCATCAGCGACACCGACACGGCACGATTCAGCAAAGCCACCCCCTTGCGGTCCTTGCGGAGTCCGCGTTCCACAGCCCTCGCTTGATCCTGTAGCTTCAGTATAGCCGCTGACGCGCCCTCTGGCCGAGGGGCGCCACCGGGGAGGGGTGGGGGGAGGGGTGGGGGCGAGCTAGCGCGAGGTGAGGGCCACCCGAGCACCCTGGGAGCTCACCCGTAGAGGCACCAGCCAGTGGCTGCCGAGGTCGACGCCGAAGGCGGGATCGAGGGGCCAGCTCACCCGCGTGGGGGCCCCACGCAGGTCCACCCGCTCGGTTCCCCACTCCAGGGCATCCGAGAGCGAGGGGTCCGGGCGGTCGACGCGGAGCACGACCCGCTGACCTCGCGGGACGTCGACGACGAAACGGCCCAGAGTGCCGTCCAGTCGAAAGCCGTCGCCTTCGGGGACGCTGCGGTCGAGGGCGGTGGTCCTGACGCGGCCGTGGCCGAGACGGTAGCCCGCCTGCGACAGCGGGCGGGGCCAGGAGAGGGCTGGGCGATCCGATCGCGGTGCCACCGCCTCCGGGACCAGACGCACCGCATCGAGTCGCAGGCATCCTTGCAGACCTCGGGCCTCGAGGCGCATCTGGCGCGCGCCGACGGGGAGCAGCAGCTCGAAGGCCCAGGCCACGCTCGGTCCCGCCAGGAGCCGGCGCTGCTTCAGCCTGAGGGACTGCGCCGACAGCTCGAGTCGGGCGGCGGTGTGCCCTCTCTCGAGACCGGAGACCGAGCCCTCGGGCAGGACCCGGTAGCGCCCCGGGGGAAGGTCGATCCGCCGCGAGACCTGGGCCGCTCCGGCATCCAGTCTCCAAGGCGGCGAGCGCAGGTCGAGGGGGACGGAGAGGGTGGGAAGCCGCAGCGGCCCCGAGAGCCCGATCAGGTTGTCGCCGTCCCAGACCTCCAGCAGGCGTTGGGTCGCCAGGCGCCGATCCACCCAAGGGCGGTCCCGCAGCCCGCCGGCGAGGGCCAGATACGAGGCGCCGGCGAGCAGGATCCCGCGACCCCGGAACCGCCAGGCGAGGGCGATCGCCGCCAGCAGCGAGAGCGCCAGCAGGACCGCGTGGGGGTCCTCGACCACGAAGCTCGGGAGCAGCGGGTCGAGGTCGAGGTCGGGGGCCAGCAGCCGCAGCAGGCCGCTCTCGCCGCTCGCCTGGTTGTGGATGGCCCGCGGCGCCTCGGCGGCCCACGCCACCACCGAAAGGCTCAGGCCAAAGAGGGCGGCCGCCAGGTCGCGTCGCCGGCCGAGCGCCGGCGCCAGGAGCAGGGCGAGCGCGGGGAGGGAAGGAACCACGAAGCGGGCCGGCGGGCACGAGCCGCCCCACCACATGCTGAACGAGGCCCCCACGCCCAGCGTGGCGCCGGCCAGCAGCAACGAGGCCAGCGTGTCGGCGCGCCGCGCGCGCCACAGCATTCCCAGGCCGGGCAGGGTCAGCGCCCAGATCGGGGCGATGGAGACGAGGCCGAACTGGCGGTCGAAGAGGAGGGCCAGGGCGCCCCGCGGGATCCGGCGGAGCTCGACGTCGGAAGAGAACCCGGCGCCGTAGGCGGCGGAGAGCGAGGGACGGCCATAGGTCAGATCGAAGAACAGCAGCAGCAGGGCCAGCGAGACCGCAAGAGCGGTCGCGGCGGGAAGCCACAACCTGAGCGAACGGCTCGGCACCAGCGTGAGGACGAGCCCCACCGCTGCCAAGGGGAGCAGCTTGGGGTGGATCCACGGGAGGGCGCAGGCCGTCACGCAGCCGACCATCACGCCTCGCCAGGTGGGGGGGCGGCGGGCCAACCAGAGGAAGACCGCGGTCGCCAGCGCGGCGGGCGTCTCCGGGTACAGGGCGACGGCGAAGAACGGCAGCGGCGGCGTGAAGGTCAAGACCGCCCAGGCGGCCCAGGCCAGGCCGACCGAGTCCAGGGACTCGCGGACCAGACGGAAGACCAGCGCGGCCGCGCCCGCCGCCAACAGGGAGAGGAAGAGCCGCACGCCCGGGTAGCCTCCGAGCCAGTAGGCGGGGAGCACCAGCACCGGGAGGCCCGGGGTGTGGATCGAGTACACGCGTCCGGGAGGGCTGGCGGGCGAGGTGTGGGGACGCAGCGTGCCCGCATAGAAGGGGGCGTACTCCCGCTCCTCGAACTCGTCCTTGAGGTCCAGGTCGCCGTCGCTCAGCAGGCTCTGGGCGATGGCCAGGTAGTGGGGCTCGTCACCCTGAGGACCGGCCGGCCCCGGCAGCCGCGTGCCGACGAAGGCGTAGAAGACGAAGCCAGCCAGCAGCAGCGCCCAGAGAGGCGGCTCGGGCCAGCCGGCGTCCGCGAAGCGGCGCACCAGGACCACGCTCAGCACCGCGAGGGCCACCACCGGGAGCATGGGGCCCTGGAACAAGAGCCCGAGCGCCGGTCCTCCCAGCGTCACCGGCAAGAGCGGCAGCGCCGCAAGCCCCAGCCAGACGAGGGGCCGTCGCTCCGCCAGGGGTCTACGAGACAGGGCCAGCGTGAGGAGGGCGGCCACCAGCAGGGCGCCGGCCAGCCAGGCCGGCCGGGGCGGGTCCGAGAGGCCGCGCCAGGCGCCTCCCGTCGCCGGAACCACGTGGAAGCCGGTTCGCCAGCAGGCGAGGGCCAGCGCCACCGTCGCGCCGGAGGCCAGGGTCCACCCGAGCGGCGGGGCGCATCCAGGTTGGGGCTCCGTCGTCTTGACGGGGATCATGGCGGGGGGCGCTCTCCCTCCAGCGTGCCCTTCCTGGGTCCGCGCGGCACGGCCCCGGAGGCGGCTCGAGTGGACGGCGACAGACTAGGGCCCGTGGCCTCACACGTCAACCGCGGGTGAGGCGGACGCGAGGATCGCCAGGCCGGGCGCGCGATGTTCGAGACGAGGACGTAGTAGGCTCTACTCGTGTGGGGCAGGAGCCGAGAGTGAGGCAGACGCTGTGCCTGATCCTCTTCCTCTCCGGCGCTTCGGCGCTCCTGTTCGAGACCCTCTTCTTCCGCCAGGCCGGGCTGGCCCTGGGCAACAGCGTGTGGGCCTCGAGCCTGGTGCTGGCCGCCTTCATGGCGGGTCTGGGCCTCGGCAACCTGGCGATGGCCCGAGTCGGCGACCGTCTCTTCCAACCGCTGCGGGCGTACGCGGGCCTCGAGGCCGCCATCGGAACGGCCGGCGTCTGCCTGGTGTTGACGTTCCCTCACGTCACGGGGGCCCTCGGCCACCTGTTTCGAGAGGTCGGCGAGTCATGGCTGGTCGGTCCGCTCCGCCTTGCAATCGCGTTCGGCCTGATGGTGATTCCCACCACGGCCATGGGAGCCACGCTCCCGATCCTGGTTCGGGTCATCCGCCCCCAGGAAAGCTGCTACGGCAGGGCGCTGGGACGGCTCTATGGATGGAACACGTTGGGCGCGGTCAGCGGCGTGCTCGCCGGGGAGATGGTGCTGACGCCTTCTCTGGGCGTTCTCGGGACCGGCCTGGTGGCCGGCGGCCTCAACGGGATCGCCGCGCTCGCCGCCCTCGGCCTGTCCCGGCGCCAGCCCCGGCCGGCCGCGGCCTCCGGCCCGGCGTGGAACGCGCTCCCAGGGAGGCGGGCCGCCTGTCTGCTGGCCGCCGCCTGCCTGTCGGGCGCGCTGCTGCTCGGGCTCGAGCTGGTCTGGTTCCGATTTCTTCTGCTCTTCGTTCACGGCACCAGCCTGGCGTTTTGCGTGATGCTTGCCGTGGTCCTGCTCGGGATTGCGGTCGGAGGGCTTCTGGCCACCGGCTGGCTGCGGCTGGCCCAGCACCGCGAGCGGATGCTCACCCCGCTCGCCCTGTTGGCCGGCTACCTGGTGGTGCAGACCTACGTGAGCTTCGGACCGATGATGGCCGGGCACATCGGCCGACACCTGGCCGGTGGCTCCATGCGCGAGCTGGGCGTGGTGGCGGCCTGGCTGATGGCCCCGGTCTGTCTCGTCTCGGGGGTGCTGTTCACGTTGCTCGGCAGCGCTCTCGAGGAGGAGATCGGCGGCGCGGCGGCCACCACCGGGTGGCTCACCCTGGCCAACACCGTCGGAGCTACCTGCGGCGCCCTGTTGGCCGGCTTCGTGCTGCTGCCCCGGGTGGGCATGGAGGTGTCGTTCTTCGTGTCGGCCGTGGGCTACGGCGTGGTCGCGTGGCTCACGCTCCCGGCCGGGGGGCGCCGGGGACCCCGCACGAGGAGCGAGGGCTACGCCCTCTTGGCGGCCTTTGCCGTCTTCGCCACCTTCCTCGGCCTGTTCCCCTTCGGCCTGATGCGGAACGACTACCTGCGTGCCACCGCCCGGCTGTGGTCGGGGGATGGGGCTCGAACGGTGGCGGTACGGGAAGGTCTGAACGAGACGATCCTCTACCTGAGAAAGGACCTCTGGGGCGAGCCGCTCTATCACCGGCTGGTCACCAACGTCTACTCCATGTCGTCGACCCGCCTGCTGGCCCGGCGGTACATGAAGCTCTTCGTCTACTGGCCGCTGGCGCTCCACCCGGACCCCCGTCACGCGCTCTTGATCAGCTACGGCGTGGGCTGCACGGCCAAGGCGCTCACGGACACCGGGTGGCTCCGGTCGATCGACGTGGTCGACACCTCCAAGGAGATCCTGGAGCTGAGCTCGGTGGTCTACCCGGCCCGGCTCTCGAACCCGCTCGACGACCCTCGGGTGCGCGTCCACGTCGAGGACGGTCGCTTCTTCCTGCTCGAGAGCGACCGGCGGTACGACCTGATCACGGCGGAGCCCCCGCCCCCCAAGAGCTCGGGGATCGTCAACCTGTACTCCAGCGAGTACTTCGCCCTGGTTCACGACCGGCTCGCCGAGGGCGGGATCGCCACCTACTGGCTACCGGTCAACCAGCTCGAAGCCAGTGAGACCCGGGCCATCATCTCGGCCTTCTGCCACCAGCTCGACGACTGCACCCTGTGGACCGGCTCCGGACCCGAGTGGATGCTGGCCGGCAGCCGCGGTCACCTCGCGCCGGTGAGCGAGGAGAGCTTCGAGCGGCAGTGGCGCGACCCGAGGATCCGGGCGGAGCTCGATGCGCTCGGGTTCGAGCAGCCCGAGCAGCTCGGATCGTCGTTCATCGCTGACGCCCCGTTCTTGAAGGAGCTGGTGGCGGGCCAGCCGCCCCTGACCGATGACTACCCGTACCGGCTTTCGCCGCGCTTCGTGAGGGGCGTCGACGCCCTCTACCCGGCCCTGATGGACGTGGCCCTGGCGCGCGGCCGATTCGAGTCGAGCGCCACCATCGGCCGACTGTGGCCGGCGGCGAGGCGCCAGCGCTCCGCCGCCCTGTTCGAGGTCCAGGGGATCCTGAACGACTACATCTGGACCTCCTATGGCCTGCTCGGCCACGAGCCGGGCCTGGCCGAGCTGTCCAACGTCCTCACCCGGTCCTCTCTGCGGGCCCCGGTGCTCTTGCTGATGGGAGCCGACGCGGACCGGGAGCGGATTGCAGAGCGGGCCGCCGCCCGAGGAGTCGACGACGCCGAGCTGGAGTACACGCTGGCGGTCGGTTCCATGGCGGACCGGGACTATGCCCGCGCCGAGCATCTTCTCTCGAAGGCCGGTGCCGCCGGCTTCCAGAACGACCTCCTGCCCCACTACCGCCTGCTGGCGCTCTGCCTGGCTGGGGAGGTCGGGCGAGCGCAGGCCCTGGTCGGCGAGCTGGGATCGAGCCTGACCGGCAATGCCCGACAGGCGGCGGCCTGGTCGTGGCTGGCCGAGGCGTTCGCGCTGACCCGGCCGGGGACACCGGAGGGGCGGTCGTGAGGATCCGAGGTCCAACGCTACCGCTACCAGCGCCCAGCCCGGACTGTTCACGAAAGGTGGCAGAGGCGGACCTCCGGGTTCGGCATCCTCGAGCTCGACGGGCCGACAGCGACGCCGAACCGCCGGCTCATCCCGAGGCGCTCCGGTCCGTGTAGAGCTACCCGCGCTTCGGTACAAGTCCTCGAGGGTCTCCCTCGCCGCGTAGTCGAAGATGCCGGCCAGCTTCGACCTGTGGAGGATCTCGAGCTCGGCGGACTGGGCTTCGTAGGCCCGGCGCACCTTCTTCGGACACGCGTGTGCCTCCGTGGATGGGGTTGATCCGGAAGTCCAGCCAGGGGCAACCTCGGAAGACAGACCGCTCCGAACCCGGGCACCCGGACGGGGCAGTTGACACCACGGCTCCGGCTGCCTAGGTTGAGGGGCACAGGGACCCCTCGAGCACAGAGCGGTGGGCCGGACCGCGCGCACGGTCGGGGCGCGGAGCGAGTGGTGGTGTCTCTCGCGGAGGGTGTCCCCCAGGTGGCCGGACACAAAGAGCAAGGAGGATCCGATGCAAGGTTGGATCGAGCAATTGCCGGACCAGCTCACCCGCTGGTTCGGGCCGTATCTCCCCCGTGTCCTGGGTGCCCTCGCGATCCTGGTCGGGGGCTGGCTGGTGGCCCTGGCCGCAGCGTGGGCGGTTCGCGCGGCGCTCCGCAGGACGACCCTCGACAATCGCCTGGCGCAGTGGATCATGGGGCGGGAGAAGGCCGACGGGTTCGACGTCGAGCGCTGGGTCGCCAAGGCTGTCTACTACGTGATCCTGCTGTTCACCCTGGTCGGCTTCTTCGGCGCGCTCCACCTCACCGTGATCAGCCAGCCGCTGACCGCGTTCCTGAACCAGATCTTCGGGTATCTCCCGAGCCTGCTGGGAGCGGCGCTCCTGCTCGGCGTGGCGTGGCTGGTCGCGATGGTCCTGAAGAGGCTGGTCTCGGGCGCGATGGCGATGGCGAGGCTCGACGAACGGCTCGGTGGCGAGGCGGGCCTCGAGGAGGGCAAGCAGCCCCCCCTCTCGCGGACCCTGGCCGATGCCGTCTACTGGCTGGTGTTCCTGCTGTTCCTGCCGGCGATCCTCGAGGCCCTCTCGCTCGAGCGAATGCTGCAACCAGTGCAGGACCTGATCGGGCGGGTCCTCACCTTCCTGCCCAACGTGTTGGCGGCGGTGGCGATCCTGGCCGTCGGCTGGCTGATCGCCCGGATCGTCCAGCGCATCGTGACCAACCTCCTCGCCGCAACGGGTCTCGATCGTCTCGGCGAGCGGCTAGGGGTGGCGACCGCCCTGGGCGAGCGCAGGCTCTCCGGTCTGGTCGGGCTGGTCGTCTACGTCCTGATCCTGATCCCGGTCCTGATCTCCGCGCTGAACGCCCTCCGGCTCGACGCCATCACCCAGCCGGCCAGCCGGATGCTGGCCAAGGTGATGGAGGCGGTTCCCTCGATCTTCGCTGCCGGCCTGCTGCTCGCGCTCGCCTACCTCGCCGGCCAACTGGTGGCCACGCTCGTCACCACCCTGCTCGAGGGGCTCGGCTTCGACAACGTGCTGCGGCGCCTGGGCCTGGCGGGTGCCGCCGAGAAGGCGGACGGCGCGCGGAGCCCTGCTGCCGTCGTCGGGTCGCTGGTGCTGGTGGCGGTGATGCTGTTCGCCTCGATCGAGGCGGCCGGGCTCCTGGGGTTCGCCAGCCTCGCGGCGCTCCTGTCGAGCTTCCTCGACTTCGCCGGCCGGTTGGTCCTGGGCCTGATCGTGTTCGGGGTGGGGCTCTACCTCGCCGCGATCGCGGCGGCCGCCGTGCGCCAGAGCGCGCGCGCTCAGGCGGGTCCTCTGGCCATCGCCGCGCGCGCCTCGATCATCGTGCTGGCCGGGGCGATCGCGCTGCGCGAGATGGGCTTGGCCAACGAGATCATCGAGCTGGCCTTCGGACTGCTGCTGGGATCGATTGCGGTGGCTGTGGCCCTGGCGTTCGGCCTCGGGGGCCGCGACCTGGCGGCCCGCCAGATCGAGGGCTGGCTGGCCTCGATCAAGCCCAAGGACGACTGATCCTCACGCGAGGCGGCGCGTACGCCAGTCTGGGGCCGACGCGCCGCCTCACCGCCCAGGTGCCAGGGACAGGTCGTCACTCGGGCAGCGCGAAGGAGAGCTTCATCCCCTTCAGGCACGAGGCGTCTGGCGCCTTCTCGGGATCGGCCAGGAACTGGAGCGCCAGCGAGGCCGGGCACTCCCCCGCAAAGGTCGGAGAGTGGGCGAACCCTGGGACTTCGAACAGATGGACGTTGGCCAGAGACCTAGCGACGTCGCGCGCCCAGGCCGGCGGACAGAGGACATCCATCTCTCCGGCCAGTATGAGCGTCGGCACGTCACCTGTGGCCACCCGTCTTGCGGCGGCGTCCTTCTTCTCGTAGCCCCACGCTTCACACTCCCGGAGTAGGCCCGCGGGTCCCCAGGAGGCGGTGGCAACGCCGCGCTCGAAAGCCGGGTAGAGCCCGGCGAAGAGGATGTCGTTCTCGCTGAAGGTGTAGAAGTCGGCGCACATCGCCGAGGCCCCCAGGCCGAAGCTGAAGTCCCGAGGTGGCGTCAGGCCCCAGGCGAGGTCTCGGAGGAGCTTCTCGTTCCCCTGCGCCACGCCGTGGATGAGGCCCGGAAGTCTCGGGAGCCACGAGGTCTGCGCCGCCGCCATCAGAAGCACCTCGGCCAGGCGATCACCGTTCAGCACAGCGTTGACGGTCTCCCCCGAGCGAGGGCTCGTCACCGGGACGGTGACCGGTTTCGCATTGAGCTTCTTGAAGACGGCGTCGAACTCCTCCTCCACCCCAGGATACGCCGTGGCGCACGCGGCATCGGCCGCGCACTGGGCAAAGAGCGCTCGCAGGATCTGGGCCACGTTTCTGGGATTCTCGGCCTGCAGAAGCCGCCGTCCGAGGGCCGGAACGGAGTCGATCACCACCGCCCTGAGGCGCTGCGGATGATCGCGAAGCAGGTACTGCCCGACGATCGCCCCGGCAGAGGTGCCGTAGACGTTGAAGCGGTCGACGCCGAGGGCCGTCATGACCATCGCGACATCGTCGGAGATGGCCTTGAAGGTGTAGGCGCGCGTGTCGATCCCTTCCGCGCTCAGTCGCTTGCGGCACGCCTCGTAGCCATCGCCAACGGACGGCAACGCCGCTCGACCCGAGAGGTCCTGCCCGAGCCGAGCAAGAGCACTGTCCACGACCTCGTCGCAGAGCAAGGCGGGCTTCGAGAGAGGCAGGCCGCGATTCTCGACGAGAACCACGTCACGCTCGGCTCGCAGCGCCGCGCCGACTGCCGAAGCGACGACCGGGCCGATGCTGCCGATCGCCGAGGTCCCCGGGCCCGGTGGCGATACGACGAGTGGGTCGGGGCGCTTGGCGTCGCCCAGCGCCGGAAAGATGGCCACGGCCAGCCGCAGCGTGCGCTGGCCCTGCCGATCGTGGAACTCGGGCACCTCGACCCAGCCGCACTTCACCGTCTCACCATCGATCGCGCCCGGGATCTCGATCGGGCAGGGCGCGGGCTGGAAGACGCCGACCTGAGAGACCTCGGCGACGGGCTGCTGAACCCGGAAGCTCGCGGGCAACAGGCACAGCGGAAGAACGGTGATCCCCACCAGTACTCTCATGTCTAGCCTCCTGGCCGATCGAGCATCCGGCCGTCCTCCTCCGCCGCGCGTCACTCGGACGCGGCCCGTGATCGCACCGCCACCGACCAAAGGTACCACCGTCCCGAGACGACGGTGCTGTACGAGGTCGTGCGCGACAACCTCGAGACGCTGTACGGGGCGATCGACGACGGAGCGCTTTCGAGCCGGGCTTTGCCGGGCTGAGGTGCGAGGAGTGCGGGGAGAGCCGGCTGGTGGCGTTCGGTTTCAGGGGGCGGGGCTTCCGCCCGTCGTGTCTGGGACGGCGGATGAACGTGACAGCCGCCAACCTGATGGAACGCGTGCTGCCAGCGACCGACCTGCGCCAGTGGGTGTTGACCGTCCGGTCCCCGTGGCGGCGGCGGCGGCCCCAGGACGGCGTGCTGCTCGGGAAGCTGACGCGTTTCAGACTGCCCCTATACTGCCTACACTCGCCACATCGCCGCGCTTCCCAGCGCGGGGAACGCTACCATCTCCCCCATGGCAACCGCCCGTGGCGTCATCGAGAGCATCCAGGGGGCGTCCCTGGTCGGATTCCACCTGCTCACCCCGTTCCTGCGCGGGTGGCGCACGCGCTGGGGGGCGTCTCCCGAGGAGATCGAGGGCCCGTTGCCGGGCGACGAGGTCGTACCCGAGCCTAGGTGGCAGTACACCCATGCCGTCCCGATCGCGCGCTCGCCGGAGGACGTGTGGCCGTGGCTGGTCCAGATCGGCCAGGGCCGCGGCGGCTTCTACAGCTACGAGGTGCTCGAGAACGTCATCGGCTGCCGCATCCGCAATGTGGACCGTATCGTGTCGGAGCTCCAGGATCTCGCACCCGGAGACCCCATACGCCTGCACCCCGAGACGCCGGCGCTGGTGGTGGCTCAGATCGACCCACCACGGTCGCTAGTCCTGGCAGGCGCGCCTGGCCCCGACGCACCGCCCGGGGTCGCAGCCAGCTGGCTCTTCCACATCGCTGCCGATGCCGCGGGGGCACGTCTCGTCACGCGCTTCCGCGTGGCGCATCCGCCCGACCTCGGCAGCCGGCTCGGCTACGGACCCTGGTTCGTCGAGCCGGTGAGCTTCGTGATGGAGCGCCGGATGCTCCTGGGCATCAAGGCTCTCGCCGAAGGAGCCACGGCGTAGCCGGTTGGGCCGCAGACTCGTGTCGGAGGGAGACATGGCGACCGCAGTCACGGTCTATGACGCCACCTCGAGCGGTGAGCGTCTGCGTTCGTTCGAGCTGGAGCTGGCCAGCGAGCGCGTCACGGTGCGCCCGCCGAGGTGGTGGCGGACTCGCAGGATCGTGAGCGCCCGGTCAGGACGGCGCGACCGGGGTGCCGAGCGCGGCGGCCGTCGAGGAGCGAGCGCCGACCTTCGGCCCGGGCCCTGGGCGCGGGATCTGAGCGGGCCATCGGAGGGTGCCTATGGTTCGTGTCGAAGCAATCGATTGGTGCACCACGTCCCGCCCGCGTAGAGTGGAGTTGCGAGCGTGGCCAGCGCTGGCGGGTCGCAGTCTTCCACCGGCCTAGCAGCTCTCCCTGAGCCGGTGCTCGGCGTCGTTCGGATCCGCGGGAAACGGGTGGACGGCGCGGAACCCGACGGGCGGTCCGTAGCGCCAGCGTCGCGAGGGCCGGACGAGCGCTCCGAGACGACGGGAAGGTGACAAATGAGAGACACCTTTGCGAGAACCCTGTGGGTGCAGGTGGCCTGCCTGAGCCTGTGGCCCTTGCTCCCGCTTGCGGGAGCAGCCGAAGCCGGTGCGAACCTCATCGCCTGCAAGGACGCCAGGCCGTCGTGCGAACGCAGCGCGCTCACTCCTTCGGAGCTGACCGAAGTGGCTCGCGCCGACCACGCACGGAACGTGTCGGACTGCAGGAGCGGGTTCGCCTCCTGTGATCGATCGAGGCTGAGCCCGGTGGAGGCGACCGCCTTGGCGGTCGCCGAGCACGACCGCAACGTGTCGAGCTGCGAGGGCGGCTACAGCACCTGCGACCGGTCGCGACTGACGCGATCGGAAGCCCGCGACGTCGCGGCGGCGGAGCGCCGGCGCCAGATCTCTGACTGCGCGAACGGCATCAGACCATGTGACGTCTCGAGCCTCAGCGAGGAGGAACGCGCCCTGGTCGTGCAAGTGCGGCGTCAGCGCATGGTGAGCGATTGCAGGGCCGGGACCGGTCCGTGCGATACCGCGGGACTGACTCGGCCGGAAGCGCGTGATGCCGCGCAGGCTGCCCGGCGGCGGAACTACTCGAGCTGCGCGAATGGGTGGGACCAGTGCGACCGCTCCCTGCTCGGGCCGCAGGAGACGAGCCGGGTGGACGCCGCCGTGCACGCGCGTAACATGGCCGACTGCGTGGACGGGCAGGCGAGCTGTGACTACTCGGCGCTGAGCCCATCGGAGACCCGTGTTCTGGCGGCCGCCGAGCGCCAGCGGAACTCCACCGCGTGTCTCAAGGACCGCGGATACTGCGATCGCTCCCGGCTGACGGCCAAGGAAGCCGCTGCGATGAAGGCGGAGTAGGGAGGAATTCACTTCGGGCGCCGCGTCTAGACCAGCGCCCGGCCCTGCATCTCCGAAGGGGTCTCGATGCCGAAAGCCGCGAGCACGGTCGCCGTCAGGTCGCACAGCGTGGCGCCGGAGGCGTCGCGAAGCGGGCGGTTGGTCAGCAGCAACCCGGATAACGCCGAGGCCGCCATCAGGTGGTCCCCGCTCCACTTGCTATCGTTGGTGAACAGAAGCTCGCGCGGGAACTTCCCGAGGGCGGTCTGCCAGGAGGCGCGGTAGCCTCGGTTGTAGCCCACCACGATGTCCGGGGCGGCCGAGCAGTAGGGGCCGGAGTAGCACTGGCTGCTGCGGGCGGCCGTCAGCACCACCCGCTCGCCGGTGAGCGGGTCGCGAACCGCCTCCAACCGGGTGGCGAGGTCCTCCACCAGCGCCCGCTTGTCCGAGATCGACACGATGCCGCGCGCCTCCCGCCCCCGCTGGTTGACGTACAGGGCGTTGAAGCCGATGGCGTAGGCCTTCGACCTGGTCCAGTCGACGTTCTGCAGCAGCTCGCGCTCGCCCTGGGCGGCGGGGTCCTTGAGCGCCGCGAAGCCCTGCTCCAGCAGCCAGGTGTTGAGGTTGAAAGAGCGGTAGTAGGGGCTGAAGCCGTGATCCGAGAGCACCATCAGGTGGGTCCGGGAGTCGACCTTGGCCATCGTCCTGGCCAGCATCCGGTCCATCTGGACGTAGGTGTCCTCGATCACGCTCGCGTAGTCCCGGGCTGCCCGCGCGTCGTAGGCCGGGTGCTGGGGGTCGGTGAGGCGCCAGAACATGTGGGATCGCTGGTCGGTGCTGGAGATGTAGCAGAACAGGAGCCCGCTCTCGAAGCGGGCCAGCTCGTAGTCGTAGATGGCGAGCTTCTCCTGCAGGATGTGCTCGTCCTGGGCCAGGAACTCGCCGTCGCTGAGCAGGCCCTGGGCCAGCGCCTTGGTGTCGGCCGGAAGGCCCTTGGTGTGGAAGGGCCCGAAGCGCTCGGCCAGCTCGCGAGCGTAGCTCTCCGGCGTGCTGATGGGCAGGGCCGGGTCGGCGGGGTCGATCTCGATCGGCGAGACGTAGAGCTGGAAGCCCGGGTGGACCTGCTTGAGATAGAGGCGGCAGATCCCCGAGACGCTGACGCCGGGGATCATCGGGAACGAGAGCCGGACCCAGGGGCTCCACTCGCCCTCGTTCAGCAGCAGCTCCTGGTCCGCCACCACGATCTTGGCCGCCCGCTGCTGTGCGTCGCGGAAGACTCGCAGCTCGAGCGACGACTCCGGGGATCCCTGGCGCAGCGTGTTGACGGGCCCGCGCAGCGGGGCCACGAAGCCGTCGTCCACCATCGTGACCTGGTGCACGGTGCCACCGCCGAGGTCCATGTCGATCGAGGTGGGCTGGTCCGAATAGAACGAGAACAGGCCCGGAGTCCCGAGCAGGTCGGGGGTCCCCATCCCCGACAGCGTTCGCTGCCGGCCGGGGGAGGGGGGGAAGCTGGACGGCATCTTGAAGACGGTGGCCGGGACCGCGTGCTCCTCCAGGATCTCCCAGAAGGCCCGCCCGTGCCGAAGGTCCACCACCCTTCCCTCGGAGAGGGGCAGGATGTAGTCACCGATGGCGAGCGACCGGGTGGGGGCCTCGGTGCGGGCCGTGGAGGCGAACGGAAGGTAGGTCTCGGGGTCCCGATGAAGGAAGTCGAAGATCCCGTGGCCCCCCGGGTTGGTGCCGGTGATGAAGTTGCACCAGGCCACCGGGCTCTGTGGTGGGGTGCTGGTCCCCAGCCGGCCGAAGTGCCCGTCGCGCGCCACCTTGGCGAAGGTGGGCAGGCGGCCTTCCGCCATCATCCGACCGGCCAGGGTCGGGTCCATGCCGTCGAGCCCCAGCACGATCATGCGGGTCCCGGTGTCCCGGCCCCGGGTGCGACGGCAGGCGAATCCCGCTCCGGCCCCGAGCGCCAGGCCGGCGGCTCCGGCAAGCTGTTGGCGGACGAACTCACGGCGGGTCATCTGGTTGGACGACATTCTCGTCTCTCCTTCCCGAGCCAGAGTATGACCCGAACCCCGGATGGGAGGAAGCCCGGACAAGCCCCCTCGCCTGACGCCGGCGGCGGCGGCGTGCTACGATCCGTGGCTTCGCGGAGGAGGACTTGGCCGAGCTGACGGCAGAGCGCATCGCCATGGGGATCACCACCTACGTGGTCCTCCTGTTCAGCCTCTCCGTCCACGAGTCGGCCCACGCCTGGACGGCGCTGCGAATGGGAGACGACACCGCCCACAGCCAGGGCCGGATCACCCTGAACCCGCTGGCCCACATCGACCCCATCGGGACCCTGCTGATCCCGCTGCTGCAGATCTTCTGGGGCGGGCTCCTGATCGGCTGGGCCAAGCCGACGCCGGTCAACCCCAGGGCCTTCTCCAGCTTGCGCAAGGGCGAGATCATCGTCTCGGGCGCCGGGCCCGCCTCCAACGCGCTGTTGGCCCTCGTCTTCACCGCGGCGCTGTCCATCGCGGTGAGGCTGCACGTGGCGGCCGCCTCCGAGCAGGACATCGTCTTCGTGCTGCTGGCCCTCGGCGTGCAGCTCAACGTGGTGCTGGCCCTGTTCAACCTGGTGCCGCTGCCGCCGCTCGACGGCTCGCACCTGGCGGTCTTCGCGCTGCCCAAGACGTTGGCTGACGCGTACCGGCAGTACGTGCTCCCCTACGGCTCGCTGATCCTGATCGCCCTGTTCGTGTCGGGGGCCCTCGGCAGCGTGCTGCAGAAGCCGATGAGCGTCCTGACGCGTTTCCTGTTCCACCTCGCTCTCTAGGACCTGACCATGCCCCGACCTCGCATCTTCTCCGGCATGCGCCCCACCGGCGCCCTTCACCTCGGCCACCTGACCGGCGCGCTCCAGAACTGGGTGCGGCTGCAGGACGAGTACGACTGCTTCTACGGCATCGTCGACTGGCACGCCCTGACCACCGACTATGCCGACCCGAGCGCGGTGCGCGACAACATCGTGGAGGTGGCCACCGACTGGCTGGCCGCGGGCCTCGCCCCGGAGCGCTCGACGCTGCTGATCCAGAGCCTGGTCCCCGAGCACGCCGAGCTCCACCTGCTGCTGTCGATGGTGGTGCCGGTGCCGTGGCTGGAGCGGGTGCCGACCTACAAGGAGCAGCAGCAGCAGCTCTCGGAGCGGGACCTGTCCACCTACGGCTTCCTGGGCTATCCGCTCCTGCAGAGCGCCGACATCATCATCTATCGGGCCGACGCGGTCCCGGTGGGCGAGGACCAGGCCCCCCACATCGAGCTGACCCGGGAGGTGGTGAGGCGCTTCAACAACCTCTACGGGCCGGTCTTCCCGGAGCCGAAGACGCTGCTCACCGAGACCCCGCGGGTGCCCGGGACCGACGGCCGCAAGATGTCGAAGTCGTTCGGCAACGCGCTGTTCCTGAAGGACAGCCCGGAGACGCTGGCCGAGAAGCTGCGTCCGATGCTCACCGACCCGGCCCGCAAGCGGCGCAAGGACCCGGGTGACCCCGAGAAGTGCCCGGTCTTCGACCTGCACGCCGCCTTCTCCCCCAAGGCCAGCCGCGAGTGGGCGGCGGCCGGGTGCCGCAGCGCCGGGATCGGCTGCCTGGACTGCAAGGCCCGGCTCACCGAGCACCTGCTCGAGCGCCTGGCCGAGATCCACGAGCGCAGGCCCGAGTACGCGGCCCGCCCGGACACCGTGTGGGACATCCTCCGGGAGGGCTCCAAGCGCGCGCGCGTGGTGGCCCAGGCCACCATGGAGGACGTCCGCTCGGCGATGAAGATCCGGTACTGAGACCCGGGTGCTTGGCCATCCCGCATCGACTACACTGCCTCGTGAAGGGCGGCGTCCGGCCGTGAAACGCCCGTGAGCGACGAGCCGCAGGAACCGAGCCGGGAGCCCGTCTCCGAGACCGCTTCGGAGCCGGCGTCCACACGGGTGCGGCCGCCCGACCACGTCGAGTCCTCGCTCCCGGACGACGTGCCGCGCATCGAGCTGCCGGTCTTCGAGGGACCCCTCGACCTGCTGCTGTACCTGATAAGGCGCGAGCAGATCGACATCCACGACATCCCCATCGCCCCCATCACCCGGCAGTACATGGAGTACCTGGAGGTGATGCGGGAGCTCAACCTGGAGCTGGCCGGAGAGTTCCTGGTGATGGCGGCGACGCTGATCCACATCAAGGCCAAGATGCTGGTGCCGATCGAGCCCAACGAGGCCGAGTCCGACGAGGAGTACGAGGACCCGCGCGAGGCCCTGGTGCAGCGCCTGCTCGAGTTCCAGCGCTACAAGGAGGCGGCCGGCGTCCTCTACGAGAAGGGGCAGATCCGCGCCGCCTCCTGGACCCGGCCGGACGAGGTGCTGCCGCGCTTCGACGACCGGGGCGAAGAGATGCTGGAGGCCGGGCTCTTCGACCTGGTGAGCGCCTTCAAGGAGCTGCTGGAGCGGCGCAAGACGCTGCTCGCCCACGAGGTCACCTCGGCGGGGAAGAGCATCGAGGAGCGCATCACCGAGCTGCTGGAGCTGATCAAGGAGGGCGAGTCGCTCGAGTTCCTGGATCTGTTCGCCGCGCAAGAGACCAAGATCGACATGATCGTGACCTTCCTGGCGCTCTTGGAGCTGATCCGCCTGCGTCGGGTCAAGGTCTACCAGCGGGGGCTGTTCGGCCCGATCCGCGTCTTTCGACCGGTCGGGCCGGATGCCGGGCCGCCACCTCCACGTGAGGCGGGCCCGGAGCCCCAGGCCACCTGACCTCTCGGGAGCACATGCCACCCAAACGAAGAAGCCCAGCCGCCGCAAGACAAAGAGCCCAGCGGGAACGCCGCAGCACCACGCGCTTACGGGAGAGGAGGCACAGCCCGGCGTCTCGCCGCCGGGAGACGATCGCGGAGCGGCGCTTCGGCTGGCGCCACCGAGCCACCGTCCCCCAGAGGCGGCGCCGCGCCCACCCGACCGGCGTGGACTCGGCTCCCGCGCAGGTGGGCGAGCTGCTGGTGGCCGGCGCGACTCCCGCGCCGCCGAGCGAGCTGGAGTCCGCGGGGCTCTCGCCGTCGGAGCTGCGCGCCATCGTGGAGGCGCTCGTCTTCGCCTCTCCCGAGCCGCTGACGTCACGGCATCTCGGCCAGGTGCTGGGCGGCGTGGAGAAGGCCGACTGGCAGCAGGCGCTCGCCGAGCTGAAGCAGGAGTATGCCGGTGAGGGCCGTGGGCTGCAGCTGGTCGAGGTGGCGGGTGGCTTCCAGATCACCACCCGTCCCGAGTACCACGACTGGGTGCGCGAGCTGCTGGATCCCAAGACGCCGACCCGGCTCTCGATCCAGGCCCTGGAGACGCTCGCCGTGATCGCCTACAAGCAGCCGGTGACCCTGCCCGAGATCATCGAGCTGCGTGGGGTCAAGTCGGCGGGCGTGATCAAGACGCTGCTCGAGAAGCACCTGATCCGCATCGTCGGCCGCAAGGAGGTGGTCGGCCGACCGATGCTCTACGGGACCACCAAGCAGTTCCTGCTTCACTTCGGGCTCAAAGACCTCTCGGAGCTGCCGGCCATCGAAGAGTTCGCGGACGTGCTGGGCGAGGAGATCGACGTGGTCGGCCTGAAGCGGGCCATCGAGACCCCCAGGCCCGTCGACGTCGCCCTGGCCGAGGACGAGCCAGTGACCGAAGCCGAGGGCTCTGGGCCGGCCGATCCCGAGGCGGTCTCTCCCGACGACCTTTCGGCGCGCGCCGAGCCCCCGGCAGTCCCTCCCGACGACCCTTCGGCGCCCTGATCCGGTAGCGCCGCGGCCGGTTGACAAACTACCCAGGTAGTACCATCTTCCGCAGTGACTACCCAGGTAGTAGTCGCCGTCCGGTCCTCCGGCGGCGTCTCTTGGGAGAGGGGAGCGCGAGCGATGGGAAGCCGTATCGGTCTGGGCGACCTGCAGTCGGCCATCATGCGGATCCTTTGGCAGCGAGGGGAGGCGAGCGTCAACGACGTCCACTCGACGCTGCTCGACGAGCGCGGCCTGGCCCCCACCACCATCGCCACCATGCTCAAGAAGATGGAGGCCAAAGGCGTGGTGAGCCACCGGGTGGACGGCCGGCAGTTCCTCTACCGGGCCACGGTGTCCGAGACCGAGGTCCGCCGCTCGATGGTGTCGGAGCTGGTGGGGCGGGTGTTCGAGGGGAACCCGGCGGCCCTGGTCAGCCACCTGATGTCGGAGCAGGGGATCTCCAGGCAAGACCTGGAGGAGATCCGCCGGCTGCTGGCGGAGCACGAAGGCGAAGAGGTGTCGTGATGGCGTCCTATCTGCTGACCTACCTGATCCACAGCACGCTGCTTCTCGGTGGTGCGCTCCTCGTCTGCGCCGCGCTGGGCCTGCGCCGGCTGGGCCTGCAGGAGGCGCTGGTGAAGACCGCCCTGCTCGGCGCCCTGGTGACGGCGGCGCTGCCCCAGGGCTGGGCCGGCCGCTCGCTGCGCATGAGCCTCCCCTCCGCCGACGCGGTCACCACGTTGTCGGTCACCACGACCAGGAGCGAGCCGGAGCTCGCGCGCCCAGCCGTGATGGCGACCCCGCAGGTGGTGCCGGCGGCGACGGCTCCCGAAGACGGGGCCCGTCTCCGCCTCGTGCTACCGCTGCTGGTCGGCGGCTGGGTCCTGGGCGCGGTGTTGGGCCTGGCGCTGTTGGCGCGCGACGCTCGGTGCCTCAGAGCGCGGTTGAGCCGCCGCCAGTGGCTCCGTGCCGGAAGCCTGGCCGAGATCCTGGCCCGGATCCGCCGGCTGGCCGGTGTCACGGCACCGGTGCGCCTGAGCCGCTCGGAGTCGCTCGGCGTCCCGATCGCCCTCGGCATCGTGAGGCCCGAGATCTGCGTGCCACCCAGGGTCGAGACTGAGCTTCCCGCTGACCTGCAGGAGGGTCTCCTGGCCCACGAGCTGGGCCATCTGGTGCGGCGCGACCCGCTCTGGGCGATCGTCAGCCTGGCGATCGAGAGGATCTTCTTCCTCCAGCCTCTCAACCGGCTGGCGCGGCGCCGTCTCGAGGTGCTCGGCGACCTCCGCGCCGACGACTGGGCGGCGGCCCGCACCCGGCAGGCGCCGGCGCTGGCGCGTTGCCTGGCCCGGGTGGCGGAGTGGACCCTGGCCCCATCCGGCCTGGGCCTGGCGGCGGTGGCCGGCGACCGCGGCGTCCTGCCGGCCCGGGTGCGGCGCTTGTTGCTCAAAGCCGCCCGCGACGAGCGGGGCGTCTCCCCGGCGCTCGGCGCGATCGTCGTCACCGCGGTGCTGGCGGTAGGCCTGGTCGCTCCAGCCGTCGACGGGGCGGCCGGCCCGGTCACCGGGGTGGTGGTGCTCTCGGAGAACGAGGAAGCCGAACCGCCCCTGCCGCCGGAGCCGCCCGACGAGCCGGCGATTCCCGAGCCTGCCGTCGGCGAGGTTCCAGCACCACCTGAGGCCCCCGAGCCACCTTCTCCACCCGAGGCAGCGGCAGCCCCCGAGGCTCCCGAGCCACCCGAGCCGGCCATGGCCCCTGAGCCTCCCATGCCCGCTCCGGCTCCGATGGCCGCTCCGGCGCCCGTGCCCGCTCTCGCCCCGAGACCGGCGCCCCGGCCCCGGGAACGCCAGAAGGCCACTCCTGACCCCGAGCGCGAGCGAGAGATCCGGGGTCGCATTGCCGAGGTCGAGGCGGAGATCGCCGCGCTCACGACACGCGCCATCCCCGATGCCGCGACCCTGCAACATCTTCAGGAAGCGACCGAGCGGATGGCCGAGGCCGACCTCAGCCGGGCCCAGGCCCGCGCCGCGAAGATGGTCGAGAAGCAGTCGGCGCTGCAGGCTGAAGAGATGGCCCGGCGTGCGCAGGAGCTGGCCAGGATGGCCGAGATGGGACCGGCCCTGGCCGAGAAGGCGACCCGACTCGCGGAGCTGGCCCAGCGCGCGCATGAGGCCGACCTGAAGGCCGACGAAAAGGAGGCCCTCGAAGCGGAGCGACGGCAGCTTCACGAGGAGATGCGCCGGCTTGCCGAGCAGGCCCGTCCCTCCGCCGAGGAGCTGGCGCGTTTCCGCGAGGAGGCCCGGCGGGTGGCCGAGGAGATGAGGCCCTCCAAGGAGGAGCTCGAGAGCCTGCGCGCCGAGATGGCCCGAGCCCACGAGGGTCGCCGGCAGCAGCAGAAGGAAAGGCTCCGCGCCCTGGCTGGCGAGCTCCGCGCCCTCCACCGCGAGCTCCACGACTGATGAAGACCGGGAAAACCGGGGACACAGTACGGATCAAACGATCTGTATTGGATCAAACAACCCGTATTGTGTCCCCGGGTTTTTCAGCAGCCGGGGAGGAGTCGGCGGGTGAGGAGCTCGTGGGCCATCGCTTGCGCCGCCACCGCCATGCCGCGGGCGTTCCAGTGGTTGTCGGTGGCGAAGTAGACGGGGCTGAGCAGGCCCTCAGCTTCCGTCAGCGGCTCCGTGAGGTCGACGAAGGGCAGGTGTAGGCGGGTGGCAATGTAGCCGACCCGCCTCGCCACGGCGTGCCGATGGTAGGCCGGCCCGAGCCCGTAGCGCAGCCGGGTCAGCTCCCAGACGCTGTCCTGCACCTCCATCCGGCTCGGCACGTAGGCGATCACCAGCCGCCCGCCGCTCGCCTGCACCTCCCGATCCAGCGACTCGAGCGTCCAGGTGAAGGCCGACCAGGCCGGACGCAGGTGGCCGAGCTCGGGGAGGTGGTAGAGGTTCAGCTCCTCGTTCAGCGGAAGCCGGCGCAGCGGCTCCCACAGGCCGAGGGCCGCCAGCCGATCGTAGGCCCGCGGAGCGGAGCGCTCCAGGCGGCTCTTCACGAACGCCCAGAGGCAGAAGCGGGGCGGCGGTGGTGGCAGATGTGGTGGAAGGGCCGGCGGGACGTAGGCCGGCACCGGCAGGTTGGTCACCACCGGCGGGTCCGAGTCGAACGAGAACAGCGGCTTGGGGAAGCCGAGGTTGTCGTCGAGCACCAGGTACGGGATGTCGTTGTGGTAGACGTAGAGCACCACCACGTCGGCCCGGTACTTGCGCCCCTCGTCGCGGAAGAACAGGTACTCCTGGTCGGTGCTGTAGCCGGTGGTCCCGCCGTTGATCACCTCGGCCCGGCAGCCGCGACCGACCAGATCGGCCTCGAGGCGGGCCGCTGGCGTGCGGGCATCCTCGACCATGAAGGCCTCCACGAACGAGTCGCCCAGCAGCAGCGCGCGCGCCACGCCGGGCTGGCGCCCGTAGGGCCGGTCGGGTCCCCGCAGGCCGTGGGCGTTGATGGTGAACCGGCTGCTGAAATCACGCCGCTCGAACCGCACCGAGGCCCCCGGCTTCTTGCGCCAGCCGAGCACCGGGTCGTGCTCCGTGTAGCGGATCCGCTCGAGCTGCTCCTTGCCCCCCTTCGGCGCTGGCAGCAGCAGGCGCAGCGCGATCTCGGCAACCAGAATCGAGAGCGCCAGGCCGAACAGGGCCAGGGTCAGGTTCTGCCCGAGCGCGCGCAACCGAGCCGGCATGACTCGTCAGAGGCTACACAACGCCAGCCGGTGGGTCCAACCCGGCGCCCGGCTCGCCGGCACCTGGGGCTACACTCGCTGGATGCGGTGGCTTCGCCGACTGGCTCCCAACCTGGCCCTGGCGCTCGTGAGCGCCCTCCTCCCGCTGCTGGTCGTCGAGGCGGGCCTGCGGCTGACCGGCTACACGCCGGAGGCCTACCGGCACACCGAGCGCATCGCCAACGGCCACCGTACGCTGCTCCTCGACTGCTACCCGAGCAACCCGCGCGGCTACTTCCCGATCGACCTCCGCGACCCGGCCACCCGCACCCGCTACCGCGAGCAGGGGATCGCCCGCGTCGACGAGGTGGCCCCGCTGACGCCCTTTGCCGTCGAGCGCCGCTACAACTCGCTTCGCTTCCGTGGTGGCGAGATCGGACCACGGCGGCCGGGTGTGCGGCGGGTGGCCGTGATCGGCGACTCGTTCACGGAAGGGATGGGGGTCCGCGAGGAGGACGCCTACCCGGCGGTGCTGGGGCGGTTGCTGGCCGCCACCTCCCCCGGCTCGCGGCCCGAGGTCGAGGTGCTGAACTGCGGCCGCCGGGGCTACGATTTCCCCGAGCTCGAGCGGCTGTTCGACGAGGCCCTGGCCCTGGAGCCCGACGTAGTGGTGCTGGGGATGGTGCTCAACGACGCCGAGCGCTCGGAGGCGTTCTCGGCCCGCCAGCGTTACGTCAACGACTGGATCCTGGAGCGCGGCCGGATGTACCGCGGCGCCGGCGCGCCGCGCCTCTCCTGGCGGAGGTCCCGCCTCGGCGCGCTGATCGCCGATCGGATGCAGGCCTACCGTGTCGGGCGTGAGACCACCAGGTGGTACATCGACATGTACGGCGAGCCGAACCGCGACGGCTGGGAGCGGACTAAGGGGCGGCTCGGGGAGATGCAGCGGAGGATGAGGGAGCGTGGCGGCGAGCTGGTGGTGGCGAACTGGCCTCTGCTGGTGGGGCTCGACGGCGCCTATCCCTTCCGGGCCCCCGCCGCGACGATCGCCGACTTCTGCCGTACCGCCGGCATCCGGCACCTGGACCTGCTGCCGGCACTGCAGGGGCACCCCGACGCCTCGCTGTGGGTGCACCCCGCCGACCATCACCCTAACCAGATCGCCCACCGCCTGGTGGCGGAGAGGTTGGTGCCCGTCGTGCGCGCCGTCCTCTCGGAGTGACAGCGCCCAGCTTCACTCCCGCCGAGGGCCGTTGTACACTGGTTTTGTCGTATCTGGACCCCTCCCGTCCTCGAGAGACGACTCCCGTCTCCGGAACCGCGACCTGGTGATGTCATGAGAAGACCCTTCATGTTGGCCCTGGCGGTCGGCCTATCCCTCGTCCCCGCGGGTGCTCGGGCCGCCGAGGAGCGGCTCCGTTTCGGGCACCTGACCATCGAAGACGGGCTCTCGCACAACTGGGTGCTCGCGATCCTCAAGGACAGCCACGGCTTCCTCTGGTTCGGGACCCAGGATGGCCTCAACCGATACGACGGGGCCCGGATCAAGGTCTATCGCAACGATGCTGCCGATCCCGACAGCCTCCCCTCCTCAGTGGCCGGCGTCCTCTACGAGGACGGACAGGGCCGGCTGTGGGTGGGGTCCTTCTGGGGCGCCCAGGGGGTGGCCCTCTACGACCGGGCCCACGATCGCTTCAAGGGCTTTCTCCCCAACCCGGACGGGACCATTGGCAACCATGTGCGGTCGATGCTCCAAGATCGCGAGGGCCGAATCTGGCTCGGCACCGACGACGGCGTCGCCGAGCTCGACCCCGAGACCGGGAAGATCAGGCGATATCCGCTGGTGGCTGGAGGTCAGGCCGGCACCCCGGCGTCCCTCGTGATCTCCCTGTTCGAGGACAGCCGGGGCCGCTTCTGGGTGGGGACCGAGGCCGGGCTGCTCCGCTTCGACCGCAAGACGGGGGCGTACGCACGGTGGTCCGGTGACGAGGCCAACCCTCACGGCTTGCACCAGGCCGACGTCTGGGCCTTCCACGAGGCCGAGAACGGCCAGCTCTGGATCGGCACCCTCGGCGATGGCCTGCATCGACTGGATCCCGAGACGGGGCGCGACACCGTCTACCTTCCCGACCCCCGCAAGGAGGCCTCGATCAGCATCTCTCGGGTCACCCGCCTGGTGGCGGACGGCAAGGGACTGCTCTACGTGGGGACCGAGAACGGCGGCCTGAACATCTTCGACACCCGCAAGGAGACGTTCCGGCACTTCCTGCCCGACATCGACGACGACACCAGCCTCAACTCCAAGTCGGTCTGGAGCCTCTGCCTCGACGACCAGGGCACGCTCTGGATCGGCACCTTCAACGGCGGCGTCAATAGCCTCTCGCCCTACCTGCAGCGCTTCCAGCTCCTGCGGGCAGGCAGCGGCCGCCTCGACGATCCCCACGTCAGCGCGGTCCTCGAGGACAGCCGAGGCACGGTCTGGATCGGCACCGACGGGGGCGGCTTGAACCGCTGGGATCCCGAGACCGGGGCCTTCACCTACTATCGCAGCGACCCGGACGATCCGACCACGATCGGCTCCGACTCGGTTTGGGCCCTCTTCGAGGACAGCCGCGGGAGCGTCTGGCTGGGCGGCTGGGACGGAGGCCTGGGGCGCCTGGACCGCCGCTCGGGCCGGGTGACCCGGTACCGCAACGACCCCGCCGACCCCCGCTCCATCGTCAGCAACCACGTCTGGAGGATCCTCGAGCTGCGTAGCGGCGAGCTGCTGGTGGTCACCCAGGCCGGAGCCGACCTCTTCGACCGGGAGACGGGGGCCTTCACCCGCCTGACCGACCGTTACCCGGGCGCCGGGGAGGACGTGCTCTACGCCGGCGCGGAGGACGCCCAGGGCAACCTCTGGCTGGCCGGCAACGTCTTCGTGGGCTACGTGGACCGGCGTACCGGCCGGGTCACACGCTATCAACACGATCCCGACGACCCCCAGAGCCTCGGCCGCGGCTGGGCCCAGGTGCTGTTCGTGGACAGCCTGGGCAACGTCTGGGTCGGCACCGAGGGCGGGCTCTCCGCCCTGGTGCCTGGCTCGGACCGCCACCGCCGCTACACGACCGAGGACGGCCTCAGCCACAACACGGTGGTGGGTATCGCCGAGGACGCCTCGGGAAGCCTCTGGGTCTCGACCAGTCGAGGCCTCGACAAGGTGGTGGACGCGATCCACCTACCGGACTCGCCCACCATCCTCAACTTCGACGCTCACGACGGCATCCAGGGGCTGGAGTTCGCCCGCGGCGCCGCCTTCCGGGGGCGGGCTGGCCGTCTCTACTTCGGCGGGGCGCAGGGCCTGACCCACTTCCTCCCCGAGCGGATCCAGCCCAACCCCCAGGCGCCGCCGGTGGTCTTGACCGACCTCAAGATCATGAACAGCTCGGTTCTCCCCGGGGCGCCGGGCTCTCCGCTCTCGGTCCCGATCATCGACGCAAAGGAGCTCACGCTGTCGTACCGGGACTCGATCGTCACCTTCGACTTCGCGGCGCTCAACTACGTGTTGCCCGAGAAGAACCGCTACTCCTACATGCTCGAGGGGTTCGACCCGGGCTGGAGCGAGCCGGGCAGCCGCCACACCGTCACCTACACCAACCTCCCTCGAAACACGCCGTTCACCTTCAGGGTCAGGGCCTCGAACAACGACGGGGTCTGGAACGACGACGGCGTGGCGCTCCGGGTCTTCGTCACCCCGCGCTGGTTCGAGCGGTGGACGGTGCGGGGCCTGTTCCTGCTGCTACTGGGCTTCGCCGGCGCCGGCGGCTACCGGCTTCGGGTGCGTGCCCTCAAGCAGCGGGAGCGCGAGCTGGCCCGCCGGGTCGAGGAGCAGACCGTCGACCTCCAGCGGGAGATCACCGAGCACAAGCGGACCGAAGGCAAGCTGGCCGAGAGCCTCACCAGCCTGGAGAGCGAGAACCAGGAGAGACGCCGCGCCGAGGAGGCCGCCGGCCGCGAGCGGGACCTCCTCCACGCCCTGATGGACAACATCCCCGACCACATCTACTTCAAGGACTCGCAAAGCCGGTTCACCCGCATCAACCGGGCCCATGCCGCGTCGCTAGGTCTCGAGGTCGCGGAGGAAGCGGTGGGCAAGACGGACGCCGACTTCTTCGCCGACGAGTTCGCCCAAACCGCCCGCGAGGACGAGCGCGCCCTGCTGGAGTCGGGCCGACCCCTGATGGGCAAGGTGGAGCAGGATCCCCGCAGCCGGAGATGGTACCTGGCCACCAAGGTCCCGATCCGCAGCTCCTCGGGCGAGGTGACCGGCCTGGTGGGGATCTCGAAGGACATCACCGAGCGCCGGCAGGCGGAAGAGCGGCTGCGCCGGGACCTCGACGCGTTCCAGGAGGCCGCGCGCCAGGTGACGGAGGGCGATCTGACCCAGCGGGCCAAGGAGGGCGACGAGACGCTGGGCCAGATCGCGCGCTCGGTGAACCAGATGCTGGAGAGCTTCTGCCAGATCCTGGCCGAGGTGCGCGACGCCGCCTTCTCGGTGTCGTCCGCCTCGTCGGAGATCCTGGCGGCGTCGACCCAGATCGCCAAGGCCGCCAGCCACGGCCGGGACGAGGTCCACTCGACGTCGACCGCGATGGAGGAGATGGCGACGTCCATGAGCCAGGTCGCCCAGAGCGCCGAGCTGTCGGCCAACGCGGCGCGGGAGGTGCTCGACCATCTGCGGGGAAGCGACCAGGCGGTCCAGGCGACGGCCCTGGGGATGACCCGGATCGACGTCTCGGTGTCGGCAACGGCTCAGAAGATGCGCCTGCTCGGCGAGCGGAGCGGGGAGATCTTCGAGATCATCGACATGATCGAGGAGATAGCCTCCCGGTCGGAGCTTCTGTCGATGAACGCCGCCATCGAGGCGGCCCACGCCGGCGACCTGGGCCGGGGCTTCGGGGTGGTGGCCGAGGAGATCCGCCACCTGGCCGAGCGGTCCAACGACGCCACCCGTAGCGTGACCGCGATCGTCCGGGGGATGGCGAACGAGATCCGGGCCGCCCTGGAGGCGATGGAGGGCAGCACCCAGGAGGTGAAGCAGGGCCTGGAGCTCTCCCAGCAGGCGCGCAGCGGGCTGGAGGAGATCTCGAACCTGGTGCAGCGAGCCACTGACCTGGCGGGGCAGATCTCGGCCGCCACCGGCGAGCAGACGAACGCCGCCAAGACCGTCTCCCAGGCGATGCAGGCGATCGCCAGCATCACCGAGCAGTCCACGGCCGGCTCCAACGAGACCACCCGGGCGGTGCAGGACCTGGTGTCCCTCTCGGAGCAGCTCAACACCGCGATCTCGCGCTTCAAGATCGACGCGCCCACGACCGGAGTCGGCGCGTCGCAGGGGGAGCTGTCTCGCAACGCCCTCGAGCAGATCGCCAGCGTGTGTGATCGGCTCAACCAGGCCATCCTGCGGCTCTCGGGTGAGGCGGCTGACCAGAGCGCTGCCTCGCCCACCGAGCGCGGGCGGCTGATGAAGGAGCTCCAGGAGGTCAGCTCGCTCTCCAGCAACCTGGGCCAGGCCCTGGGTCAGATCAAGGACGGCTCCAAGTAGGCCGCCTGGAGGTCGCCGGTTGGCCGCCAGGCTCGGGTCAGGTGTCCTTCGTCTCGCGCCCGGCCCGGGCGGCGGCCACCGACAGGCCCAGCTTTGGGCAGCCGACGAATCCTGCCGAGGTGGGCCCGGTCTACCCCTGGCCCTCGAAGCGGGCCTCGCGCGCGACCTCTGCCAGGGGCTTCCTGGGGCTCGGCCTCTCGCGGGCGGCCATCGTCTCCGGCAGGTCCCCGGCCGGGCCCCGCCGGCCGATGGCGATGGCGGCCATCGCCTGGTAGTCGTCGCGGGGCACCCCCAGCGCCTGGTAGGCGCGCTCCTCGTCGAAGCCGCCCATGGCGTGGCTAGAGAGGCCAAGAAGCCGCGCCTGGAGCGCCAACGACATCCAGGCCGCGCCGGCGTCGAAGCCCGACCAGCGGTTGGGCTTCTGGCTCTTCGAGAAGCGCCGCTGCGCGAAGACGAAGGCCAGCACCGGCGCCCGCTGCGCCCAGGTCCGGTTGTTCTCCGAGAGCAGGTCGAGCAGCCGTGCCCGGTCCGCGTCGGTGCGGGCGTAGACGAACAGCCACGGCTGCTCGTTGAAGCACGAGGGGGCCCAGCGGGCCGCCTCGAACAGCGAGGCCAGCGTCTCCTCGGGGATCGGAGCCGGGTCGAAAGCCCGCGGCGACCACCGGTCCAGGAACAGGCGATCCACCTGGGCCTCGGCGGCCCTTCTGTTCATTCCATTCTGTCTCGAAGCATTCATGATCGACTGATATGTCGCGTGGGCCCGTCTGTCAACGGCGGGGTCCCCGGGTCCCTCCGCCGGCCGGGGGGCCGGCGAGCCGAAGCGGGCGGGGCCTGGTATCCTTCGGCCGCCGGAGCGCGGCCGGACACCGCTTCTTGCCCTGGAGAGAACCAGCCATGTCCACCGAAGAGAGCCCAGCCAGCAACGCCGACGAGGCCCGTCTGCCCGAAAACGCCTTCCGCGAGCTGAAGCCGGGTGAGAGCTACCAGCCCGTGATCCCCGCCTCCGCGCGGGTGCCCGAGGTCACCCTCCGCTCGATCGTCCAGGGGGTGATCTGGTCGGTGGTCTTCTCGGCCGCTGCCACCTACATCATTCTCAAGCTGGGGCAGGGGATCGAGTCGGCGATCCCGATCTCGATCCTGGCGGTGGGCTTCTCGGCCCTGGTGGCCCGGGTGCTGGCGGCACGGGCCTCGACGCTGCTCGAGAACGTCAACGTGCTGGCCATCGGCGCCACCTCCGGGATCGTGGCCGGCGGCTCGGTCTTCACGATGCCGGCCATCTTCATCCTGGGGCTGGAGGGCCGCTCGTCCTTCCTCCAGATCTTCCTGGTGCCGGTTCTCGGGGCGGTGCTGGGCGTCTTCTTCCTGGCCCCCTTCAGGCGCTACTTCGTGCGCGACCTGCACGGGAAGCTGCCCTTCCCGGAGGCGCGGGCCACCACCGAGATCCTGATGGCGGGCAAGCGCGGCGGGCGCAGCGCCGTGATCCTCTCCTACTCAGCCACGTTGGCGGCGGCCTTCGACTTCGTCGGTCCTTCGATGCGCGGCTGGGCCGAGACCTTCTCCACCGGCGCCATCTCCGCCCTCGAGCCCTTCACCAGCCGCTTCAAGGCGGTCTTTGCCCTCAACACCTCGGCGGCGGTCCTGGGTCTCGGCTACATCATGGGCCTCGACTTCGCCTCCATCATCTTCGCCGGTTCGATGGTCTCGTTCTTCGTGCTGGTGCCGCTGTTCGCCTACCTCGGCCAGTTCATCCCCGGCTCGATCTCGCACGGCGTGGCGCCGCTGGCCGGCCTGGCGCCGGAAGAGATCTTCAAGGCCTACGTGCAGCCGATCGGGATCGGTGGGATCTTCGCCGCCGGCCTGATCTCGATCGTCAAGATGTCGCCGGTGATCGTCGAGGCCACGCGCCAGGCGATGGGCGAGATCGTCGCCCTGGTGCGCGGGCAGGGCGGCGGCCCGCAAGCCGAGCGCACCGACCGGGCCCTCCCGATGTCCGTCAACCTGCTCGGAATCGCCCTCACCGGCCTGGCGGTGTTCCTCTACTTCCGTTTCTCGGTGCTGGCCGGGATGGCCTCGGCGACCGGGCTGGCCTTGGCCGCCACCCTGCTGGCGCTGGTGATCGCGTTCCTGTTCGCGGCGGTCTCGGCCTGGGCGATCGCCATGATCTCGATCACGCCGATCTCGGGGATGACCCTCACCACCCTGATCGTGACCGCGGTGGCGCTGTCGGCGATGGGCCTCTCCGGAGAGGCCGGGATGCTGCAGGTGCTGCTGATCGGCGGCGTGGTCTGCACCGCCCTGTCCATGAGCGGCTCGCTGGTGACCCAGTACAAGATCGGCTACTGGCTGGGGGCCACCCCGCGCCGGATCGAGATCGCCAACCTGGCCGGCGTCGTTCTCGCCTCCGCCGCCACCACCGCCGTGATCCTGCTGATGTCCCACGTCTACGGCTTCGCCCCCAGCCCCGAGCACGCCCACCCCCTGGCGGCGCCGCAGCCCAACGCGATGGCGGCGGTGCTGCGTGGGGTGATGGGAGAGAGCGGAGCGCCCTGGTTTCTCTACGGGCTGGGCGCCGTGTTCGCCGTGTCGGCCACCTTCTGTGGCATCTCGGCGCTGGCCTTTGCCCTCGGCATGTACCTGCCGATGGAGCTGAACTCGCCGCTGGTGATCGGGGCGCTGGTGGCGTACCTGCTCAAGCGCTCCTCCCCCGACGCGGCGCTCGGCAAGGCGCGCCACGACAAGGGCACCTTGATCGCCTCCGGCTTCATCGCCGGAGGCGCCCTGATCGGGGTGGCGGCGGCGCTCCTCGAATACCTAGGGGACCGTCTCAATGA
Source organism: uncultured Acidobacteriota bacterium (assembly GCA_964574335.1). GTDB lineage: Bacteria > Acidobacteriota > Vicinamibacteria > Fen-336 > Fen-336 > CAZNNH01. The sequence goes on from CAZNNH010000018.1 coordinate 34,929, forward strand.
GCCGATCCTCGAGCACCTCGACCTCACCAGGGTCGGGTGGCTGGGCGCCGGCGCCTGGCTCTCGTCCTGGGGCAACTGGCTGGGCCTGGTGGTCTTCCTGCTGCTCGGGGCCTACGTCTACTGGGACGCCCGCCGGGAGCGCGTCGAGGCGTAGCGCCCGCCGCGCCCGCCCGCCGAACCTTGCCCCCCCCAGAGCGGGAGTGTAGTCTGCCCGGCAGCATGGTCTGCCCCGCCTGCGGCGCCGAGAACCCGCCCGGGACCGAGGTGTGCTTCCAGTGTCGGAGCGTGCTGGAGGCCATCACCCGGGGGACGCTGCTGGCGGGACGGTACGAGGTGCTGGCGCCGCTGGGGCGCGGGGGAATGGGCCTGGTCTACAAGGCCCACGACCGGGTGCTCGACGAGACGGTGGCCATCAAGCTGCTGCGGCCGGAGGTGGCCCTCGAGCGCGATGCCATCGATCGGATCGTGGGCGAGATCAAGCTGGCGCGCCGGGTCAGCCATAGAAACGTCTGCCGGATCTTCGAGTACGGCGAGGACGGCGGACGCCGCTTCATCGCCATGGAGCACGTGGACGGCGTCGAGCTGCGGGAGCTGATCCGCACCGAAGGGGGCCTGCCCGCCGACCAGGCTTTCGGCGTCGCCCAGCAGATCGCGCAGGGTCTGTCGGCCATCCACGAAGCCGGCATCGTCCACCGCGACCTGAAGACGGCCAATATCATGCGGGACGGCCGCGGCGTGGTGCGGCTGATGGACTTCGGCATCGCCAAGCAGCTCGTCTCCGGCTCGACGGATGCCTCGCAGGGACGCCTGGTCGGCACCCCTGAGTACATGAGCCCGGAGCAGGCGCGCGGCGGGAAGGTGGACTTCCGCAGCGACGTCTACGCCCTGGGGGTGGTGGTCTTCGAGCTCTTCACCGGCGACGTCCCCTTCAAGACCGACTCCCCGCTGGCGCTCCTGCAGATGCACCTCAACGAGCCGCCCACGCTGGACACGGCGGTGGTGTCGAAGCTGCCGCCCCCGCTGGTGTCGGTGCTCCGCCGGGCGCTGTCCCGTGACCCGGACCAGCGCTTCCCGTCCGCGGCCGCGATGGGCGAGGCGCTGGCGCGGGCCGAGGCCGCCTTTCTGGCCGGCCGCAGCGGCGACACGGCGCCCCTGTCCGTGGCTCGGGCCGCCGCCGCGCTGCGCCAGCCGCTTCTCCGCTGGGGTGCGCTGATGGCGGTGCTGGCGGTGGGGATCGGGTTGGGGATGATGCTGCGGTCGTCTCGCGCCCCGACCGCCGGCAACGTGGCTCCCTCGGCCGCGGAAGCCGCAACGTCGGAGACAGGGTCGCGCTCACCCGCCGCCACCCTCGGCCCGCCACGCCAGGCGCCCGAGGGCCCGCCCCTCGCCGCCGCCGAGACGGATCGGGAGAACCCCGCGGCCCGGTCGGGGAGACCTCCCGGGACGTTCGCCGCCGCGCCGACCCCGGTGGCGCACGCCGGCACGCTTCGCTTGATGGTGTTACCCTGGGCCGAAGTGGAAGTGAACGGCGTGCCCCGCGGGAAGACGCCGTTGTCGCCGCTGTCACTTCCCGCCGGCCGGCATACGATCCGCCTTCTCCACCCCGACTACCGGCCGATCCAACGCAAGGTGACGATCCGCGCTGGTGAGGCGACGCTGCTGAGGGTCGACTTCAGTGTCCAAGGGATACCCAAGTAGCCGCTGGCGCGTGGCCCTGGTCCTGCTCCTGGCCGGCCTGCTCGCGGCGCCAGGCGCGGCACAGCCGGCGACGATCTCGGCCGAACGGGCGCTGGCGATCGGCATCGGCCAGCTCGACGAAGGCGACGTCGAGGCGGCCCTGATCACGCTGACCAGCCTGGTCGAGCAGTTGCGGGCGGAGGGCGCCTCGGACCGGGAGATGGCGCCGGCCCGTGCCTACCTCGGCCTCTCCCACCTGCAGTCGAACCGGGTGGAGCAGGCCGTCGCCGAGGTGAAGCGGGCGTGCCGCGACGACGTGGGTCTGGCGCTCAACCCGGACCGGTTCCCGCCGCTGCTGCTCGAGCGGTGTCAGGAGGCCCGGACGGCTGGCGCTCCCTCGCCGCCACCGAGGCGGGTGGCGGCGCCGCCGGCGCGGAAGGCGGGTGGGCGGAAGCTGTGGCCGGTCCTGCTGGGCGCGGGCGCCGCAGCCGGCGTGGCGGTGGCGGTGGCCGGCGGTGGCGGCGGGACGGCCAGTCCACCCACCACCGCCCCGCCTACCGAACAGCGTGTGACGGCTGTCACCACCATCACCCAGGCCACAGACGACGGCTACATCTGCGAGCGACCTCCCTGCGACCCGGCGCTGACGGAGTACGCGATCGCCCGGGCCCGCTTCGAGTTCAACCCGGTGCCGCAGGGGACGCGGGAGGGGGCCACGCTGGCCGTGGACGTCGGGCTGGAGATGAGCTCGCCGACCCGGCTGCGGGCCTCGCCGCGGGACGGCTGTGCGCCGAACGCCCAGCTCTACATCGAGCTCGAGGAGCCGAGCGGCGCGCACTACGAGTTCGCCGAGCAGCCGTTCGTCTCGCTGAGCGATCCGATCTACCAGGCGGAGCGGCGCCTGCAGGTCAGCTACCCCTTCGGCCAGTCGGGGCGGTTCGTGCCCGGCGCCTGGGAGCTGACGCTGACCTTCAAGCACTACCCGAACGGCTCCTTCACCACCTGTGAGGGGACGATCCAGCTCAACGCCGCCACCCTGGAGGTCCTGGTCCGTAACTGAGCCCCGGAAGCCGGGGGCGGGCCCTACGGGAGGCTGGCCCGCAGGCCGGCGGCGAAGGCGCGCCCCGGCACGTCGACGCCCTCGAGCTCCTGGGTGCGGGAGTCGAGCAGGTTCTCCGCCTCGACGTAGACGAGCAGGTCGGCGAGCCGCCTGGAGAGGCGCAGGTCGAGCTGCAGTCCCAGCCGGCCATCGGCGTAGCGGCGGAACGTGGCCTGCTCGCCCAGGCCGAGGCCGAACGGCAAGGCGAGCTGGGCCCGGAGGCCGGCGGCGTGGCGCGCGAAGTCGGCCACGTACTTGGACTCCATCGTCAGCTCGCCGGGGTGGGTGTCGAGGAAGGTGTAGTGGGCGGTGACGTCGGCCGTCTCCCCGAACCGACGTCCCACCGAAAGCTCGGCGCCCAGCGAGCGGGTGTCGCGCAGGTTGGCGGTGGTCCAGCGCTCCGTGGGATTCGCGCGTACCCAGTCGATCAGGCTCTGGTCCCAGCGAGCGAACACCGACAGCGAGCCGCTCCAACCGCTCTGGGCGGCCAGGTCGAGCCCGGCGTCGGTCCCCCATGCCCGCTCCGGCTCGAGCTGCTCGTTGGCCTGGTGGTTCGGGTCGCGATAGAAGCGCTCGGTGAAGGTCGGGACGCGGAAGGCGTGTCCACCGGAGGCCCGCCAGCGCAGCGAGCCGCCGAGAGGCCCGGTGACGGCGAGGGAGGGGCTGACATCCGGCTGGAAGCCCTGGTGGGCGGTGAGGCGCACCCCGGGTGAGACGGTCACGCTGCCCAGCCGCTGCTGGAGCTCCCCGAAGACGGCCAGCCGCCCGTAGCCTTCCTGGCCCAGGACGCTCGAGTCGATCCAGTCGCCGCCCAGCTCCGAGCCGACGCTGAGCCGGCCGTGGGCGCCGAGCTGTCGGTGCAGCTTGGCCGTGATCCCGGCCGAGCCGCTGTGGTGCTGGTTGTCGGAGAGGTCAGGGCGCTCGACGTCGTAGAGGAAGCGGTCGTGGTGCCGGCGCACGAACGCCGACAGGCTGCCTGCCGTGTGGCCGCCGAGGGCGAAGCCGTGCTCGATCGTGGCCAGGCCCTGAGAGGTCCACTCGCGCGAGGCGGCGGGGCCGTAGAAGCCCTGGGCGCCCATCTCCTTGTCGAGCCAAGAGAGCGTGGCCCGGGTCGCCGTCCCGAGGGAGAGGTCGCCGCGCACGTCGAGGACCTCGAGGTCGCGGTCGCTGGTGAAGCCGTTCGAGCGCGTTCCGGCGAGGGTGATCCCGGCCCGGCGGGGGCCGCTGCCGAGGCGGGCCGCTGCCGAGCCGTCGAGGAAGCCGAAGCTGCCGCCGTCGAGGCGCAGCGAGCCCCGCGGGCGCTGGCGACGGGTGATGACGTGGATGGCGCCGCCGAACGCGTCGGCGCCATGCTGGGCCGATGCCGGACCGTAGAGGACCTCGACCCGATCGACGTCCTCGAGCGGCACCGGGATGTCGCCGTTGTGGTGGCCGGTCTGGGCGTCGTTGAGGGGGACGCCGTCGACCATCACCAGGGTCTGGCCGAAGGTGGCGCCGCGCAGCGAGAAGTCGGTCTGGGCCCCGTGCTCGCCGCGCCCGCGCAGGTCGAGGTGGGGGACCAGCCGGAGCAGGTCGGCCATCCCCAGCACGGGCAGGCGCTCGATCTCCTCCCGCCGGATCACCGAGAGCGCCCGCCCCACCTCGCCGATCTCGCTGGGCGCGACCGACCCGGTGACCACGATCGTCTCCTCTCGGGTGACCTGGGCGGCGGCGGGCAGGGCCAGCCCGGCGGTCGCCAGGGCCGGTACCAGCCACAGGGGTCGGGGCATCGAGCGCGTCGCTTCCCTGCTACTCCGACCGGCCGACGCGCTCGATGGCGGCCCGCTGGGTCTCGGTCAGGCTGACGAAGCGCACCCCGAGGCCGCTCCCCTTCTGAGAGTGGATCACCTCGCCCTCGAGCTTCAGGCGGGTCCCCGCGGCCTCGAAACGCAGCAGCACCACCGTCCCCGGAGGCAGGTCGGTGGCGGTGTGGACGAAGGCCCCGTTGACGCTCAGGTCGCTGATGCGGGCCTTGAAGAGGCTCTCGCCCACGCCGTAGCCGCGTGCCTCACAAGGGTAGGTGACACGCTTGAAGCCGCGCCGCTCCTGGGAAAGGGGCGTCATCGAGGTCGACGTTACCCGGAAAACCCGGCCACGCCAAGCCGGGGGTTTCGGGACTTGCCGAGGCAATCGGTTCTCGGAAGCCGCGCCGCACGCGGTAACATCGCCAGCCGTGCCGTCGCTCCGGAGCGCGTCTCGGGTCCTGCTTGCGCTGGCCCTCCACGGGTTGGCTCGCGAGGTCGACGCCGCCATCGGCCTGGCGCTCCACGCCACCGTGGCCTCCCCTGGGATGGCGTGGGCCCCCTTCTCGCTGCTCGAGCCGGGGGCGGGGCTTCGGCTGCTGATGTGGCTGGGGCTGGGGGCCCTGGCCTGGGTGGTCCTGGGCCTGCAGCGAGCCCGGAGCACACCCTCTTCCCTCGGCCCGGCACTGGCCGCCGAGGCCTCCACCTTCGACCCGCTCTACCTGCGTCCGGTGGTCACGCTGCTGGCGCTAGCCTCGCTCTGGGTTCATCCCACCTACCCCTACGGCTTCACGCTCCCGGTGGCCCTGACCCAGGACTGGGGCGTGGCCCAGGATGCCGTGGCCGTCGCCTGGCTCCTAGCGCTCCGCCTCCCGGCGCTCCGCCTCCCGGCGCCTCGGGCCCGCGAGGTCTTCTTCCTGAGCTTCCTCGTCTATGCCCTGCTCTCGCCGGAGTGGGCCCGGCACTGGCAAGGCCATCCGGGCAACGAGCCGAAGACGCTGCGGATGGCGGTGGCGGTCGGGCATGACCTGACGCTGGACGCCGAGGGTGTCTCGGCGGCGATGGAGGAGCTCGACCCGAGCCCCTTGGCGGAGGCGGTGCGCCGCTCGGGCGGCCGTCTGCTGGGCGAGTCGTGGCGGATGCTCCGGGCCCTCGCCCACGGCCCCTCCGCCGTGGGGAAGGATGCCATCCGGGCCCGCCGGATCACCCGCCAGACCGTGCGCGGCAAGGACGGGGGGGTGTTCTACGTGCTGGCGCCCGGCCCCTCGATCCTGCTGGCCCCCGCCCTGCGCGTGGACCGTGCCCTGAACCGCATCCTCGGTACCACCGGCCGGCTGGCGGTGACGCTCCTTCTCTGGAACGCGCTGGCGGCGGCGCTGGTGGCGGCCCTGTTCCGCTTCACCCGCAAGCTCACGGGTGGCCCCGGTCTCGCCGCCCTGGCCTGCGGCCTGGTCGCGCTCTCGCCCCCGTTCCTGTTCTACTTCTATCAGTTCTACCCGGAGATGCTGGGTGCGCTGGTGCTCACCTTGGTCTTCCACCGACTGGCGTTCTCCGGCTGGAGCACCGGCTCGCTCCTGGTCCAGGGGCTGCTGATCGCCAGCCTGCCGTGGCTGCACCAGAAGTTCCTGCCGGTCTGGGCGGTGCTCACCCTCCAGGCCGGGGTGATGGCGGTGGAGCGGCTGGTGACGCTGCGGGCGTTGCTGGCCCTGCTGGTTCCCCAGGTCGTCACCGTGTACCTCACCGCGCTCTACAACTTCGCCATCACCGGGAGCGTGCGCCCGGACGCCCTGTTCCTGGCCTGGGGACCGGGGGGCGTGACCGGCGCCCGGGTGGGCGAGGGGCTGCTCGGCCTGCTGCTCGATGCCCGCTATGGGCTGCTCCCCTACGCCCCCGTCTACCTGCTGGCCGCCGCCGGCCTGGCGCTCGGGCTGCGGCGCGGCTCGCCGCTTCGCTTGGCGGTCCCGGCCGTCCTCACCTACTACGTGACGGTGGCCGCCGCCGACAACTGGAGCGGCGCGGTGTGCGCCCTGGGGCGGTACCTGATGCCGGCGGTGCCGTTCCTGGTTGCGCTCGCCGTGGTGGCCCTTCACCGCACCCGGTCGCGGCGCGGCGTGGCGGCTGTTGCCCTCACGCTGTCCGCCTTCTCCGCCCTGATCGCGATCTCGCTCTTCCAGGACCCGCACGCCGCCAACGACTGTGCCCGGCTGCTGGCCAGAAGCTCGATCGCGGATGGCCACGTCTACATCCCGGACCTGTTCTACCGCTCGCCCCGCTACGCCGCCCCAGGGCAGGCGGCGCGGGTCCTGGCCATCGGGTTTCTGGTCCTGGCGACGGGCCTGTTGCTGTGGCGGGCCGCGGTGGGGAAGGCCGGGCGCTCGGTCCCCCGATCGGCGATCGGCCTTCTGGTGGTTCCCTTGCTGCTGGCATGGCCGCTGGAGCACTGGCCGTCACCCCGTCGAGGGCCGCACCTGGAGCCGGGCCTGGCGATCGACCCGGCCACCACCCTATGGGTGAGACGCGGCGCGCGGGTGGAGGACGGCACGCTGCGCGCCACACGGGGAAGGCTGGAGCTGCTGGTGCGCTCCCGGGAGCCGCTTCTCGCCCTGCGGCTCGACGTCTGGGGCGATGGCTGGCTTGGCCTGCCCGGCGGGCGGCGTCTCGCCGTCAAGCCACGGGGTACCCGGATGGATCTGCCCCTCGACCGGCGGGTGAAGCTCTCCGACCCGGGAGGCGGGGAAGAGGGCTTCTACTGGCTCCACCTGAGGGTCGAGACGCCCGGCTACGTCTGGCTGCGAGGCGTCGCCGGGGTGCACGAAGGGAACATTCACCCGTGACGGTTCGTTGTGGCTAACGTGAGCGCCCTGGTCGAGTTCCACGACCTCTCGGTTGCGTACGGGCCGGTCGAGGCGCTCTCCGGCATCTCGGGGGTCCTTCCCGCCGGCCCCACCGGCCTGCTCGGACCCAACGGGGCGGGCAAGACCACGCTGCTCAAGACCCTGCTCGGATTCCTGAGCCCAACCCGAGGGACGCTACTGGCCTTCGGCCTGGACCCGAAGCGAGAGCCGCTGGAGGTCAGGCGGCGGGTGGGCTACATGCCGGAGGTGGACTGCCACATCTCGGACATGACCGGCTCGGAGTTCGTGGCCTTCGCCGGCGAGCTGTCGGGCCTGCCCCGGCCCGAAGCGATCAGCCGGGGTCACGAGGTCCTGTACTACGTCGGCCTGGGCGAGGCGCGCTACCGCAAGCTCGAGACCTACTCGACCGGCATGAAGCAGCGCGCCAAGCTGGCCCAGGCGCTGGTCCACGACCCGGACCTGCTGCTGCTCGACGAGCCCACCAACGGGCTCGACCCCAAGGGCCGCGAGGAGATGCTGGCCCTCATCCACGACATCGCCACCCGGCGCAAGATGAGCCTGATCCTCTGCTCCCACCTGCTGCACGACGTGGAGCGGGTCTGCGAGCAGGTGGTGGTGCTGAGCCAGGGTCGGCTGGCCGCCGCCGGCGCCATCGCCGAGCTGACCGGACCCCGGCGCAGCGTCTACGACGTGCGCGTCAAGGGAGAGGCCACCGCCTTCCTGACCGACATCAAGGACCAGGGCGCCGACTGGCGGGAGGCCGAGGACGGCTACCGGCTGCTGCTGGCCGAAGGCCAGGGGCCGGAGCTGATCTTTCGCACCGCCCGGGAGTGCGGCGTCCAGGTGCGCCACCTTCGCCCCGGCTCCGAAAGCCTGGAGGACGTCTTCCTGAAGGCGCTCGGCCACGAGGTGCGGGAATGACGACTCGGCCGGCGGGGAGAAGGTAGCGTGCCCATCTACGACCAGGGCTACCGCCGCTACCAGGCGCGGGGACCGCTGCGGCGGATCCGCTTCTGGCCGATCACCCGCGAGGCGCTGCGGATGCTGCTGGCGCGGCGCGCCTTCCTCATGCTGCTGGTCGGCTGCTGGCTCCACCTGGTGGTGCGGGTGATCCAGATCTACATCGTCACCCGTTTCCCGGAGGCGAGCCGGGTGCTCCCCATCGACGGCCGGCTGTTCGGGGAGTTCCTGAACATCCAGCTCGGCTTCGGCATCATCCTCTCGATCTTCGGCGGCGCCGGCCTGATCGCCAACGACCTCAGGACCGGAGCGATCCTGGTCTACCTCTCGCGCCCGCTCTCCCGCCGCGACTACGTGATCGGCAAGCTGAGCGTGCTGCTGGCCCTCAACCTCTCGGTGACCCTGGTGCCGGCGCTTTGCCTCTACTCGGTGGGCCTGGCCCTGGCGCCGGGCCAGTACGCCCAGTGGAAGCTTCTCTGGATCGGCCCCGCGATCCTGCTCTATGGCACGTTGCAGTCGCTGGTCGTGAGCCTGATCGCGCTGGCCGTCTCCGCCCTCTCGAAGAGCGCCCGGATCGCCGGCATCGCCTTCTTCGGCCTGCTCACCGCCCTCGACATCGCCCACAACGTGCTGCGGGCGATGCTGCGCCAGCCGGCCACCGCCCTGGTCTCGGTGATGTCCGACCTTCGGGTGCTCGGCAACGCCCTGTTCGGGATCAAGGACTCCGCCCTCTCCGTCCACTGGGGGCTGGCCGCGCTGGTCCTGACCATGGTCTCGCTGGGCTGCCTGGCGGTGCTGCGCGCCCGCGTCCGCGCGGTGGAGATCGTTCGGTGAGCGCCCCCACCCTCGAGTACGTGCGCACCTCGCGGTGGTACGGCCCGGTGATCGCCCTCAACGACGTCACCATCAACGTCGGCCCCGGGGTGACCGGCCTGCTTGGACCCAACGGCGCCGGCAAGTCCACCTTCCTGAAGCTGGCTGCCGGGCAGATGGCGCCCAACCAGGGCGAGGTGCGGATCCTCGGGCGCCCCGCCTGGGGCTCGCCCGAGGTCTTCCACCAGGTGGGGCTGTGCCCGGAGACCGACGCCTTCTGGGAGCGGCTGACCGGCGAGCAGTTCCTGACCTCGCTGCTGCGGCTGTCCGGCTTCGACGAGGCCGAGTGTCGGCGTCGGGCCGAGGCCGCCCTCGAGACCGTGGACCTGGTCGCCGCCCGGCACCGCAAGGTGGGCGGCTACAGCCGGGGGATGCGCCAGCGCATCAAGATGGCCCAGGCGCTGGCCCACGAGCCCCAGGTGCTGCTGCTCGACGAGCCGGTGACCGGGATGGACCCGGTCAACCGGCGCCGGGTGATCGACCTGGTCAAGGGCCTCGGCCGTGAGGGGAAGACCGTGATCGTCTCGAGCCACATCCTGCACGAGGTCGAGGCGATGACCCGCAAGGTGCTGCTGATCCACAACGGCCGCATCCTGGCCGAGGGCGACGTGCGCGAGATCCGCGACCTGCTGGACGAGCACCCCCACACCGTCTCGCTGCGCGCCCGCGACCCCCGCCGCCTGGCCCAGGCGGTGGTGGCCGCCCCCGACGTGCTGACCCTGAGCTTCGGGGCCGAGGGCGAGTGGGTGACCATTCAGACCGCCCGTCCCGAGACCTTCTACGCCGCCCTCCACGAGGTGGCGATCGAGGCCGGCGTCACCGAGATGTACTCGCCGGACGAGAACCTGGAGTCGGTCTTCCGCTACCTGGTGAACCGATGAGCGCTGCCCCCTCTCGCGACACCTCGTTGCCCCTGCCGTTCTGGCAGGCGGCGCGGGGCGTCTTCGACCTCTCGCTCGACGGGATGGTGTGGAGCCGGCGGAGCTTGATGATGGCGCTGCTCCTGGGGCTGCCGCTGCTTTTCGCCCTGCTCTACAGAGGGATCCTGATGAGCGGCCTCCCCAGCCACCTCCACGCCATCGGCGGCTACGACCTCTACGGGTTGCTGGTGGCCTTCTACTACGTGCGCAACGTGCTGCCGCTGGTGGCCCTCTTCTACGCCACCTCTCTGATCGCCGACGAGGTCGAGGGGCGCACCATCACCTATCTCCTGACCCGGCCCCTGACGCGGGGCTCGATCCTGGTGGGCAAGTTCGGCGCCTACCTGGCTACCACCTTGACCCTCACCTTGCCGCCGCTGCTGGTGACCTTCTTCGTGCTGGCCGGCGACGGGGGGATCCGCGGGCTGGCGGCGCGGGTCCCCGACCTGCTGCGGGACATGGGGGTCTCGGCCCTCACCCTGCTCGCCTACGGCGCGCTGTTCACGCTGATGGGGGTGCTGCTGCGCCGGCCGGTGATCCCGGGGCTGCTTTTCCTCTTCATCTGGGAGCTGGTCGCCAACCTGCCCGGCTACATGCCCCGCTTCACGCTCACCGCCTACCTCCGGTCGCTCTTGGGGCACCGTCCGCCCTCCGAGGGGTTCGCCGAGATCTTCGGCCAGAAGCTCCCGGCCCTGCTCTGCCTGGAGACGCTGAGCGTCGTCGTGGTGGTGCTGCTGGCCGCCGCCGCCTGGGTTTTCTCGGCCCGCGAGTACGTCCTCGAGCAATGAGGCGCGTCTGATGCGTGGCCGGCAGCTCGTGGTGGCCGCCTTCGTGGTGGTGGCGATCGGCCTGGTGGTCGCCCTCGCCCTGCTGCTGCTGGCGCCGGGAGGACAGGGGCTGGGCCCGCTTCCGGTCCAGGCGATGGTCTTTCCCAAGGACACTGGCCTGCTGATCGGGCTCGACGTGAAGCGGCTCTCGGCGAGCCCGCTCTTCGCCCAGCTTTCGGCGCGGGTGCCTCACCTGGCTGCTCTCGGGTCCGCCACCGGCCTCGACGTGGCGCAAGACCTCGACCAGGTCTTCGTGGCCGGGCGGGCTGGGGCCGGCGGCTACGAGCTGGTGCTGCTGGCGCGCGGGCGCTTCGCGGCGCCCGCGCTGTCGGAGACCCTCGAAGCCAAGGGGGCACGCGGGCTCGACATCGGCGGCTCGCGCGCCTTCGAGCTGAAGGCGGGTGAGACGACGCTGACGCTGGCCTTCCTGGACGACCACACCCTGGTGGCCGGCCCCCGCACGGTCGTCGAGCCGACGCTTCAGGCCCATGAGGCCGGGGCCCGCCCCTTGGCCGAGCGCCCGGAGCTTCGCCGCGCGCTCCAGCGGGTGACGCCGGCGGCGGCGGCCTGGGTCGTCGCCGGGCCGGGCCTGCTCTCGACGCTCCCCGCTCGGCTGCCCAGCGTGGGCGCCGGGATGCCAGGGCTGGAGCTGCCTGCGCTGCGTGGGCTGGCGGTGAGCGGCGACCTCGAGCCCATGGTCTCGGTGCGGGTGGTGGCGGTGGCGGCCGACCCGAGCGGGGCCCAGCGCCTGGCGGACACCGCCCGCGGTCTCAGCGCGCTCTTGACGCTGCGGCCCGAGCTACGGGAGCTGGGTGTGGCGATCAGCGTGACCACCGACGCCGACGAGGTCCACCTCGACCTGCGCCTCCCTCCCGAACAGCTCGCCAAGCTCTCGGCCGCAGCGGCCCGCTGAGGGCGCGTCGGTCGCGGTCCGCCGGGCGCTATACTCCACCCAGGAGGCCACGCCCGATGCGCTACACGACCACTGGTCTTGCGTTGCTGGCAGCCCTGTCGTCGTGGGTCGCGTTCTCCCAGGACGTGGCGCCGCCCCTCGACATCGGGGGGCGCGGCGACGACAAGATCGAGTACGACGAGCACTGGGACTTCAGCGGCGTCAAGAGCTATGCCTGGCTGCCGTCGCCCGACCGCGCCGAGAACCTGGCCAACCACCTGCGGATCAGCCGCGCCATCGAGCGTGGGCTGAAGGCCTGCGGGCTGGTCCCCAACACCGAAGGGAAGCCCGACGTGTTCGTCCGCTACGTCCTGGGGACCACCACCAAGCTGAAGGGCCGCAGCTACCAGACCGACTCCAATTGGCAGCCGGATGACCGGCGTACCGTGGTCGAGTTTGACGTCGGCAAGTCGATGGTCAGGGAAGGTGAGCTGGCGATCGAGCTGCTCGACCGCGAGACCCGGTCGGTGATCTGGCGCGCGGTGGGGAAGGAGCCGGTGGCCCGAGCGGACAAAGTGGAGGAGCAGATCAACGAGGTGGTGGCTCGCCTGCTCGCCGAGTTCCCGCCCGGCGCCAAGCACGAGACGGCCGGCCCGCCCGGCCCCTGACCGAGGCCGATCCTCGCCGTCGTGCGTACCCTGATCGTCTTCCTCAAGAGCCCGGAGCCTGGCGCCGTCAAGACACGCCTCGTTCCCCTGCTCGGGGCGCAGCGGGCGGCCGACCTCTACCGCCTGCTGGCCGAGGCCGGGGTGCGCGCCACCACGCCCACTGCCGGCGACTACCAGCGCCTCTTCTTCTTCACGCCCGAGGCGGCACGGGACAGAGTAGCCCGGTGGCTCCCGGGAGAGACCCTGGTCCCGCAATCGGCAGGCGATGTCGGCGCCCGGATGTCGTCGGCTTTCGAGGAGGCCTTCGCGCGTGGCGCCGGGCGGGTGGCCCTGGTCGGCAGCGACGTGCCCTGGGTCACCCGCCAGCACGTCGTGGAGGCCTTCGACGCCCTCGACACCCATGACGTGGCGATCGGCCCGGCCCTCGACGGCGGCTACTACCTGCTGGCGCTGCCGAGGCCGAGGCCCGAGCTGTTCGAGGGGGTCGCCTGGAGCACGGCCGGCGTGCTGGAGACGACGCTCGACAAGGCCGATACGCTGGGGCTCTCGGTCCACCAGTTGACGCCGCTGCCCGACATCGACACGCCGGACGACCTGCGGCGGGAGTGGGGCCGTCTCGCGCCCCTGCTGGCGGGCAGCGCAGTGGGGGGCGAGCTCGCCCGCCTGCTCGCTTCGCCACGGTCATCCTGAGTGCTTTTTCGAAGCTGGACCCCGGAAGGATCTGGATGCCCAGGGTTCCGGGTGGCGGTGGTATTCTCGCGGCAACCGTGACGCCACTGGCCTTTCTCGCCGCCGCGCTGCTGCCGATCCCTCTGTCGCCCGGGACCTGGTGGGAGTACCGCGAGACCTACACGGAGCGGATCGGTGCCATCGACTCGAGCCAGGACGACATCACCCGCTTCGCGGTCGGAGGCAAGCCGTCGGCCCCCTTCATCGTCCAGAGCGGCGGGGCCGATCCCGTCTCCGGTCCCGCCCGGTGGGGCGAGAGCTGGATCAGCCTGGCGCCGTGGACCGGCGAAGATCGGCTGCCGCTGCCGCTGGAGCCGGGGCGGGTGGGTCCGCCGCCGGCCCCCGGGCTCGAGGCTTGGGTCGTCGAAGGCATCGAGCCGGTCGACGTCCCCGCCGGCCACTTCGAGGCGCTCCGCTGCGCCCTGCGCACATGGCGACTCCACTCGGTGCTGTGGATCGCCCCGAACGTGGGTGTGGTCCGAGAGCAGCACGGGCAGCCGGGGCGGCGCCCGGAGATCGAGCGGGTGCTGCTACGCTGGTCGGGGGCTCCGGCGGGCGCCGGGTCCCGAACGCCGCGAAACAATGCCGGCCCAGGAGAGGAGTGAGACCGATGTTCACCAAGGTTGCCCATTTCGAGGCGTCCTGGAAGCACGAGAGCGAGTCGACATCCAAGGTGATGCGGGCGCTCACCGACGCTTCGTTGGCTCAGGCGGTGGCCAGGGACCACCGGACGCTGGGCCGGCTGGCCTGGCACCTCACCGTCTCGGTGGGAGAGATGATGCGGCGGACCGGTCTCACGGTGGCGGGCCCGGCCGAGGAGGCTCCCGTGCCCAGCTCGGCGGCCGAGATCGCCCAGGCCTACGAGACCGCGGCACGCTCGCTGCTCGACCAGGTCCACGACGGCTGGACCGACGAGACGCTGGCGGTCGAGGACGACATGTACGGCCAACGATGGAAGCGGGGGATGACGCTCAGCGCGCTGATCGCCCACCAGACCCACCATCGCGGCCAGATGACGGTGCTGATGAGGCAGGCCGGTCTGGAGGTGCCCGGCGTGTACGGGCCCGCGCGCCAGGAGTGGGCGGCTATGGGGATGCCCGCCCCGGCGGTTTAGCACCGCTCCCGTCCCCCGTGTTCGAGTGATTCCGAGTATGAGAGCCATGACCCACAAGACCTGTCGCGGCCGGACCGGCCGGGCGGCGCTTCCGCTGCTGGCGCTGGCCCTGGCGGCGTGCCACAAGGAGCCGGTGTCGGTGCACTACGACCTGGCGCCCGATGCCTCCCTCGCCGAATGGGTGGGCCCCGATGGGGTTCGCCTGGTGCTGGCGCCCGCCAGCCGATCGGCGGCGGCGTTCCTGGAGGGCCCCGTGGCCGCCGAGCGTCGCGTAGCCCTCGACCTCGAGGTCCCCGAATCGTCGGAGGGCGCCCGAGCTCTGGTCCGGTTGAACGACCGCGAGCTGCTCGAGCTCGAGCTGCGGGGGGGCCGGCACCGCTACCTGGCGCCACTGCCCCAGGACGCACAGCAGCCGGGCCTGAACCGTCTCGAGGTGGCGCTGGAGGCGGCAGCGCTCGGGGGGAGCGGAGGAGAGCCGAGGCTCGAGCTGCACGGCCTGGCGGTCGCGCCGGCCGAGGCTTCGCTCCCGGCGTGGCTTGCCGAGAACGACGCGCCCCCGCTCGCGGTGACACGGGAGAAGGGTGTGCCGAGCCTGCTGCAGGCGGGCCCGAGCACCGTGCGCTTCGCGCTGCGGCTTCCGGAGGATGCCGAGCTGCGCTTCACCCCGGAGCGCCCGCGGTCCGGCTCCGGCCCGGCGCGGCTCAAGGTCGGGCTGACCGGCGCGGGGGGAAACGAGCAGGAGCTCTGGACGGGCCAGGTAGCCGCGGGACGGGAAGCCGAAGAGGTCACGGTCCCCCTGCCCGGCAAGGCGGGTCAGGAGGTCCGGCTGGCCCTGCACGTGGAGGGGGCCGACGGGGCGCCGGGCATGGCGGCCTGGAAGGCGCCGCGGGTGATCGGCCGGGGTCCCCGTACCGGGCTTGGCAGCGCGCCGCCACAGGAGGCCGATCTCGCGAAAGGGGCCGCGCTGCGAGAGGTGGTGGCCGGCTCGAGCCTGCTGCTGGTGGTTCTCGACGGGGTGCCGGCTGGCGCGGCGACGCCCGAGATCGACCGCCTGGCCGCCGAGGGGGTGCGGTTCGAACGGACCTACTCGCCGGCCACCTCTGCGTCCGCGGCGATGGCCTCGCTGTGGACGTCCCAGTACCCGGATCGGCACCACCGGGGCCTGCCCGCTGAGGCACCCCTCCCCCAGCAGGCGCTGACGGTGGCCGACGTGGTGGCGGCCCAGGGCGTCGAGACGGCGGGCTTCGTGACGCGGCCCGAGCTCGGCGCCGAGTCCGGTCTCGACCGCGGCTTCACGACGTTCCAGGTCGTCACCGAAGGAACGGTCCGTGCCGCGGCCGAGTGGCTGGGCGGGCGAAGCGGCCGGTTCTTCGCCTACCTCCAGCTCGGAGGCGAGGCGGACGGCGAGCTCGCCGAGCTGCGGCAGAGCCTCGAGACGGCCGGCGTCTGGCAGAAGCTGGTGGTGATCGTGACCGCCGACCGCGGAGCGGTCGGGTCGGGTCCCGACCTGAGTGATCGGGCCTTGCGGGTCCCGCTGGTGGTGCGGTTTCCTTCCGGCAAGGGCCCGGCCGGGAAGCGGGTCGACACCCTGGTGGACCTGCTCGAGGTGGCGCCCACCATCGCCGACGTCTTCGGGCGGCTGGGCAAGAGCGGCACGGATCGCGAGTTCGAGGGGCGCAGCCTGCTGGCCGTGATCGACGGCGCTCCCGGCCGGGGCGTGACGCTCTTGCGCAGCGACGAGCCAGAGCCCGGCTACGCCTTGTGCGACGGCCAGATGAAGCTGGTCTTCGGCCTCAGGCGAGGGACCCTCGCGCTCTTCGACCTGGCCGCCGATCCCGGTGAGACGAACGACCTGGCCGGCGCGCAGCCGATCCGGGCCGAGCGGTATCGCCTGGCCCTGTTCCGCTGGCTGCGCGATCTGGCAAGAGCTCCGGGGGAGGGTGGGACCGAGACCCTCAGCCCCGAAGAGCTCGAGAACCTCAAGGCATTGGGCTACGTCGGCTGAGGGCGCACGCCCGTTGGCAGGTCCGGTGAAGAAGAGGGCCCGCCTCAAGCGGCTGCTGCTTGGGCTCCCGTCTCTGCTGGCGGCGCTCCTCGTCTACCTCCCACTGATCCGACCGTGGCAGCTCCGTTGGGGCGCCTCCGACGCGGAGGTGGCGCGTTCACTGCCCGGCGACGATTTCGTAGCCGCGCCGACCTTCAATGCCACCCGCGCCGTCACCGTGAATGCCCCGCCGGAGGCGATCTGGCCCTGGCTGGTCCAGATCGGGCACACCCGCGCCGGCTGGTACAGCTACGACTGGATCGACAACCTCGGTAGGCCGAGCGCGACCCGGATCGTGCCGGAGCTGCAGGACCTGGAGGAAGGCGACCTCATCCCCGTGAGCCCGGACGGGAAGCAGGGCTTCAGAGTCCACACCCTGGTCCCCAACCGCCACATGCTCTGGGGGGCGCCCGGGGAGATGTCGTGGCTGTGGTACCTGGATCCGGTTGCAGACGGGCAGACCCGCCTGATCACCCGGGTGCGCATCCGGTACCGCTGGACCCACCCTTCGATCGTCCTCAGCCTGGTTGTCGACGTGGGGGACATCGTGATGATGCGGCGGTGCCTGCTCGGCATCAAAGAGCGCGCGGAGAGGCTGGCCCACGGGACCAGCGAGACCTCCTGAGGCGCCGACGTGCCCGGCGGGTCTACTGGCTGGGGCGTCGCCGGTGGAGGGCGACGCCGACCAGCAACCAGGTGGAGAGGGCGACCACCGGAAGCAGAAGGTTGACCCAGCCCCACGGCGGCGACTCGACAGCGGTGTTCACGGTGGTCCGTAGCCCGGCGAGCCCGGAGCCGAGGAGGAGAAAAGGGAGCCAGAGAAGCTCTACCGTCCCCCACAGGACCAGCGCCCAGAAGACGAGGAGCAGCGGGCGCAGCAGGACGTAGAAGAGGACGTCGCGCCGACGCTGGCGCTCCCGCTCCGCCCACTCTGCCAGCCGCTCGGTACCCACCGGTCCAGGGGACTCGCCGCTCACCACAATCCCTCGCTCACGCTGGCCATGTGCCCCCCTCTTTCTACACCGGATCCCGCCGGTCGCTGCTGGCCCCCCGAGTCTGAGGCTACACTGATCGTGGTGAGAGTCAGGTGACGGAGCCACAATCGCAGAGCGGATCGGCGAGCGCTGCCGAGGTGTCGATTCGATCCCTCACCGAGAGGGAGTATCGGCGCTTCCGAAGCCTGATCGAGGACGAGACCGGGATCCACCTCTCGGACGCCAAGAAGGCGCTGCTGGTGGGCCGGCTCTCCCGCCGGCTCCGCGAGCTGGGGCTGCCGACGTTCTCGGCCTACTTCGACCGGGTGACCCGCGACGGCCACGAGCGCACCGAGATGATCGACCTCGTCTGCACCAACGAGACCAGCTTCTTCCGTGAGGCCTGGCAATTCGACTTTCTGAGGGACACCCTGCTGCCCCGTTGGGAGGGTCTCGTCGTCGCGCGGCGCAGGCCGCGGAGCATCCGTGCCTGGAGCGCGGCCTGCTCGAGTGGAGAGGAGCCGTACTCGCTGGGGATGGTCCTGTTGGACGCGTGCCCGCCCCACCGCGGCTGGCACGTCGAGATCCTGGCCACCGACGTCTCGACCCGAATGCTGGCCAAGGCCAGGGCTGCCGCCTACTCGGTCACCCGGACGCTCCATGTGCCGCCGCCCTACCAGGAACGGTACCTGTCGAGCTTCGACTGTCCCGACGAGACCGTGCGCGTGGCGCCCGAAGTCCGGGCCCTGGTTCGCTTCGCCCGGGTCAACCTCAACGCCTGGTGGGATGTCGTGCCTGGAAGCTACGACATCGTCTTCTGCCGCAACACCCTCATCTACTTCCGGCCCGAGACCCAGAGGCGGCTCGTCGACCGCCTTGTCGATCTCTTGCTGCCCGGCGGCCACCTGTTCGTGGGGCACGCCGAGAGCCTCGGCGGTCTCACCGATCGCCTGCGGCGAGTGGAGCCCAGCATCTATGAGCGCGTGTAGGGGGGTTGGGAGCCCGGCCGAGCTGCTGAAGGGGCCGGCCGTGTCGGTCTCGGATTCGGGGAGGAGCGGGCCAAGCTGATGCCAGCCTCCGGTGACAGGCGACTCTCGCGCCGGCGCTTGAACGTTCTGGTCGTGGACGACTCGGCAGTGGTTCGCCTGGGGATGCCGGCGGTCCTGTCCCGCGACCCCGCGCTGACCGTCGAGGTGGCCGCCGACCCCATCATCGCCATGGCGAAGATGGAGAGGTTCCGCCCCGATGTCATCATCCTGGACCTCGAGATGCCGCGGATGAGCGGCCTCACCTTCCTGCGCAAGCTGAGACGCGAAGACCCGATCCCGGTGGTGGTTTGCTCGGCGGTGGGAGGACCGGGGACGGAGGCAGGCATCCGAGCCCTCGAGGAGGGCGCCGTCGAGATCATCGCCAAGCCGGTGTTCCAGGTCCGGGAGTTCCTCGACGACTCGGCGGTTCGGCTGATCGACGCCGTGCGGGCCGCCGCGATGGCGCGCGTCGGTCGGAGGCGGCCGGAGACGGAGGACGTGGTGGAGCCGAGCCTCTCGGCCGACGTGGTGCTGCCCAGAGGCCCGGGTACCCGGGTCCGCCGGCCGACGGACAAGGTCGTGGTCATCGGCGCCTCGACCGGAGGTCCCGAGGCGCTCCAGGGCCTCTTGCAGGCGATGCCGCCGGATGGGCCCGGGATCGTGATCGTCCAGCACATGCCGGAAGGGTTCACCAAGGCCTTCGCCGGCCGCCTCGATGCCCTATGCCCGATCGAGGTGCGAGAGGCCAAGTCCGGGGACGCGGTGGCGAGGGGACTCGCCCTGATCGCGCCGGGGGACCGGCACCTGCTGCTGAGCTGGGGTGGCGCCGGCTACGTGGTGGACGTGGTCGAGGGCCCGCTGGTCTCACGTCACCGCCCGAGCGTCGACGTGCTGTTCCGCTCGGCGGCCCAAAACGCCGGACCGAACGCGGTGGGCGTGATCATGACCGGAATGGGCGCGGACGGGGCCGAAGGGCTTCTCGAGATGCGACGCGCCGGAGCCGCCACCATCGCCCAGGACGAAGCCTCGTGCGTGGTCTTCGGCATGCCGAAGGAAGCGATCTCGCGTGGCGCCGCGGAGGAGGTCGTGCCGTTGTCCGGGCTTCCGTCGGCGCTCCTGCGGCAGGCGGCCCGGAGCGGCTCCGGTGCTGACGTCCCGCCGTCCTGACTTGTGAGCCGAGACCGGAGGAGGACGAGAGACATGGGACAGCGCCTAGCCGGGCCGGCAGCGCAGCCCAAGGGCAACCCAGGCCCTGCCCGGTCGCCTCGCCCGAACCCCGTCCGGCCGCCCGCCTCGGACCGCAGCCGCGCCACCCTGGAGGCCCTCGGCCACGGGGTCCTGGTGGTGGACGGCCGAGGCGAGGTGGCGTTCTCCAACGCGGCGGCGGCCCGGATCCTCGGCGTGCCGGCCGAGGCGCTGCCCGGGCAGACGCTGGGTCCGCCCGCCTGGCGCTTCGTGACCAGCGAAGGAAGGCCCTTGGCGGCGGACGATCATCCGGTGCGGATCACGCTGGCCACCGGCAGGCGCCTCGAAGGAAGGGTGATCGGCGTCCAGCGGGCGAGCGAGCACGTGGTCTGGCTGTCGATGTCGACGGCCCCGTTGGTGGATCCGGGAGAGGAGGCGCCGAGCGCCGTCGTCTGCTGCCTCACGGACGTGTCGGCCCACCACCAGGACGAGCTGGCGGTCGCCACTCGCGACGACCAGCTCAGACGGACGCTGGCCGGTGCTCCGCTGGCCCTCTGGTCCATGGATCAAGGAGGGACGCTGACGGCCGTCTTCGGCGGTGGCGGCGGGCCTCTGGCGGGCTGGGGCGACCTGGTGGGGCGGCCCATCACCGAGGTGCTTCCGGACGGCCACGACCTGCGGGGCGTGATCTCCCGCGCCCTCGCGGGAGAGACGGTCTCGTGTCTCACCGAGGTCGAAGGAAGGATCTTCGCGATCCACGTCCACCCTCACCACGACGCCGCCGGCCGGGTCGCCGGCGCCAGCGGTGTGGCCCTCGACGAGACCCCGCGCCTGAGCGCCGAGGCGGAGCAGGCGGCCCTCAGGGAGGCGCTCCGCCACGCGGCCGCCGAGTGGCGGGCCACGTTCGATACCATCGACTCTCCAGTGCTCGTGGTGAGTGCCGAGGGGGTGGTCCGGCGCGTCAACCGCGCCACCCAGCAGCTCTGGGGTGATCCGTTCGAGAAGATCGTGGGAGCCTCGTTGCCCGACGCGGAGCGGGGCGCACCCTGGGGGGCGATCGCCCGTTCGGTGGCGGCCTGCCGTGAGTCGGACGCGCCGGCCGAGGAGGAGGAGTCCGACCAGGCCGCCGATCGTCACTGGGACGTGGTGGCGGTACCGCTCAGGGATGAGGTGGACGTCGCCGGCGGCATGGTGGTGGTGGCCCGGGACGTGAGCCGCGTGGTGCGGCTTCGCGAGTCGCTGCGACGAAGCGAGCGGATGGCGGTGATGGGGCAGTTGGTCGGCGGCGTGGCGCACCAGGTTCGGAACCCCCTCTTCGGGATCTCCTCCACCTTGGACGCGTTCGACCTCGAGTTCGGCCACCGCGGCGAGCTGCTCGAGTACTCGAAGCTGCTCCGCCACGAGGCCACGCGCCTGTCCTCGCTGATGGTCGACCTCCTCGAGTACGGGAGACCCGCGACCGGCGAGTGGGTGGAGACCTCGCTTGCTGCCACCGTCCAGCAGGCGATCCAGTCGTGCGAAGCCGCCGCCCGGGCCGCCGCGGTGAGGCTGACCTCGGCCTGGCCGGACTCCCTGCCCCAGCTCCTGGCCGACCCACGGCGGCTTCGGGAGGCGCTCTTGAACCTGATCGAGAACGCGATCCAGCACTCGCCGTCCGGCGGAGAGGTGCGGGTCCGGGTGCACCTCGACTCGTTCCGAGGGAGCCCCGGTGTCACCTGCGGCGTGGAGGACGCGGGGCCCGGGTTCCGAGCCCAGGACCTCCCGCGGCTGTTCGAGCCCTTCTTCACCCGTCGCGGCGGCGGGACCGGCCTGGGCCTCTCCATCGCACAGCGCATCGTGGAGGAGCACGGCGGGCGGATCACCGCGGCCAACCGGCGGGGGGGCGGCGCGATCGTGACGGTGACGCTTCCGCTGTCGGGGCCAGAGGCAACCCGAGGTGGCGCCGGTGCCTGAGCGGAGCATCCTCGTGGTCGAGGACGAGGTGGTCGCCCGGACCTCGCTCAAGCGCTTCTTCGAGGCCCACGGGTACCGGATCATCGAGGCGCCGACCGCCGCTGCGGCCCTCGACTGCTATCGCTCGCTCCGCCCCGACGTGACGATCCTCGACTACAGATTGCCCGACGCCGACGGTCTGGAGGTGCTCCGCTCGCTGCGCGGGCTCGACGCCGACGTGCCGGTGGTCATCCTCACCGGGCACGGGTCGATCGACCTCGCGGTCCGGGCGGTGAAGGAGGGCGCCGAGCAGTTCCTCACCAAGCCGGTGGAGCTGGCCGCGCTCTTGGCAGTGGTCGAGCGCCTGATGGACAACCGCCGGAACCGCCAGGTGGTGGTGGCGCGGCGATCCCGCCAGCAGCGCGATGCCGTGGATCCCTTCTTCGGCGACAGCGATGCCGTCCGTCAGCTCGGCGAGCGCGCCCGGCGGGTGGCGCCGTCGTCTCTGCCAGTGCTGATCCAAGGCGAGACGGGCGTGGGCAAGGGCATCCTGGCGAGCTGGCTGCATCAGAACGGGCCCCGCTCATCCGAAGCCTTCGTCGACCTCAACTGCGCCGGCCTCTCGGCCGAGCTGCTGGAGACGGAGCTGTTCGGCCACCAGAAGGGCGCCTTCACCGGCGCCGTCGTCTCGAAGATCGGGATGCTGGAGGTCGCCAACCACGGCACCACGTTCCTCGACGAGATCGGGGACATCCCGCTGGAGGTGCAGGCCAAGCTGCTGAAGGTGGTCGAGGAGCAGCGGTTCCGGCGGGTCGGCGAGGTCGCCGATCGCCAGGTGGACACCCGTCTGATCGCAGCGTCGCATCGAGACCTGCCGCAGAGGATCGCAGACGGCCGCTTCCGCAGCGACCTCTACTACCGGATCAACGGTGTGTCGCTCCAGGTCCCCCCGCTGCGGGAGCGGGGGGCCGATGTGGTGGTCCTGGCCCGTCTGCTGTTGGGGAGGACCACCCAGGAGCTGGGGCGAGAGGCGCTGTCGCTGTCGCCTTCGGCGGAGCGGGCGCTGCTGAGCTACCGGTGGCCGGGGAACCTGCGGGAGCTGCGGAACGTGATCGAGCGAGCGGTCCTGCTCGCCGACCGCCCGGTGGTGGAGGCCAGCGACCTGGAGCTGGGGGCGATCCCCGTACCCGCCTCGCGGGTCCCCGAGCTCCTGTCCCTCAAGGAGGCCGAGCGGAGGCACATCCTGGAGGTGCTGGACCATCATCGGGGAAGCTGGCAAGCAGCGGCCACGACGCTCGGGCTGTCGCGAAGCGCCTTCTACCAGAAGCTCCGGAGGCACGGCATCCCTCGTCCGAGCGGATCCGGGCGCGAGCGGGCGTCGGGCAGCGGGGCAGGGGAGACCGCCTGAGGTGGATTCTGCTGGGGAGCCCCGTGCCGACGAGCCCCGGCGACGGGTCCTGCTGGTGGACGACGAGCCCACGGCGCGCTTCTCGCTCGGGCGCTCTCTGACCCTGCTCGGCCTCGAGGTCGACGCCGTCGCCACCCAGCAGGAGGCGGACGATCTGATCGATCGCCGGAGCTACGACGTCGTCATCACCGACCTCAGGTTGAGCGGGTCGGATGGCACGGAGGGCCTGGACATCATCGCTCACGCGCGGAAACGACAGCCGGACGCCACCGTCATCCTCCTCACCGCCTTCGGCACGCGCGAGGTGCTGCGGGCGGCGCGGGCGCTCGGCGTGAGCTCCATCCTCTCCAAGCCCGTCTCCCTGGAAGCCGTTTTCGAGGCCGTGCGCCTCGCTGGACGGTAGCCCGCCCAAGTCGCCTCCCGCTTTCGAGAGGATCTGGTTCCCTGTTTCGGGAACGCGTCCGCGCGTCTGACCTGCCGACCTCAACAAAATCCATTAGTCCCAACGCCTTAAGCGCTGCCGGAGGTCGTGGCTGGGGGTGGCGAGCCGCTTGCTAGGAGCCAGGCAGGCCGCACGGGTCGACGGCGCGACCCGACAACGAGGCGAGTGGATGAAGAAGAGGATCCTGCTGGTCGACGACTCGAAGACGACGCTGCTGATGGAGAAGATGGTGCTGCGGAGCGGCCCCTATGAGCTGGCCGAGGCCAACGATGGGGCCGAGGCCGTCGAGAAGGCCACCGCCAACCCCCCCGATCTCATCCTCATGGACATGATCATGCCGAAGATGACCGGCCTGGAGGCCGTCCGTCGTCTTCGCGCCCAGGAGACGACCCGCGGCATCCCCGTGATCATGGTGACCACCCGCGGCGAGCAGCACAACGTCGACGAGGCGCGCTCGCTGGGCTGCGACGCCTACCTGACCAAGCCCATCGACCAGATCAAGCTGCTGGCCACCGTCAAGGAGCTTCTCCGAGCCCGCCAGGACCAGGCCAATGGCTGACTCGCGCCACGGCGACTACGTCCGCCGGGCCCACGAGGCGACCACCCGTCACTCGGACGCGCTGCTCTCGGAGAACGAGCGGCTGCGGTCGCGGGTGGCCCTCCTCGAGGTGACGACATCCGAGCTCGAGAGGCGTCTCGCGACCGCCGAGAAGACGGCCACGATGGTGGACCCGTTGCGCAGCCTGGCCGCCCGCCTGGAGTCCGACAAGATCTCCCTGCAGCGCAGCCTGGCCGATCTCGAGGAGGAGCTGGCCGGCTCTCGCCGCGACTTCTCGGAGCTCCGGCGACGGCTGGAGTCGGTCGAGGACCAGAACCGGCGGGCCCAGGAGGAGCACTCCGAGATCATCCAGCGAAGCGCCCACCTGGCCAACCTGTACGTCGCCAGCTACCGGCTCCACGAGACGCTCCGCCGCTCGGCGGTGATCGAGGCGATCCAGGAGATCATCGTCAACCTCGTCGGGTCGGAGGAGTTCGGGATCTTCGAGCTGGACGAGGCCCGCGGCACGCTTTCGCTGACCGAATGGTGGGGAGACGAGGCCGCCGGCCTAGGTAACGGGCACGCTTGCTCCGCGCCCATCGTCCAGACCGCCCTGAGCGGGGAGGTGTACATCGCCCCGGCCGAGCCGGCCGACGCCCCCCGGGCGGTGACCGCGTGCGTCCCGCTCAAGGTCGAGGGTCGGGTGATCGGCGTGATCGCCGTCTTCCGGCTCCTGGCGCACAAGCCGGCCCTGGAGGCCGTCGACCTCGAGCTGTTCGACCTGCTCGCGATGCAGGCCGGGATCGCCCTTCACTGCACACGTTTCCACTCCGCCGCCATGCCGCGGCCGGAGGAGCGGGCTTCGGGACTAGCCCCGCAATTGACGGTTGACACGTCGAGACTTGGAGGTAACTGATGAGACTGGGACGGATTCTCTCAACCGGCGGTCTGCCGCTGCTGTTGGTTCTCGCGCCGGCGGTCGCGCCGACCTCAGGCGCGCAGGGCCTCGGCAACGCCGTGGAGATCCACGGCTTCGGCGGGATGGCGTACGCCAACACGGACGGCAACAACTACCTGATCGGAACCGAGGCGGGGACGTACGACAACCTGAGCTTCGCCCTGAACGTGAACGCCAAGGTGGCCGACAGGCTGACCGTGGTGGGACAGATCGAGCTGCAGCAAAGGCCGGGATTCGAAGGCCTCGGGCACAGCCTCGACTTCGCCTTCGCCGAGTGGGCCTTCAGCGACGCGTTCAAGCTTCGCGCCGGCCGGGTGAAGCACCCGTTCGGCATCTACGGCGAGATCTTCAACGTCGGCACGCTGCGCCCCTTCTACACGCTCCCGCAGAGCATCTACGGCCCCGAGCGTTACACCGCCCGCTCTGTGGACGGTCTCGGGCTGACGGGCCAGAAGACGTGGAACAACGAGTGGGGCCTCAGCTACGACGTCTATTTCGGTCGCATCGCTGGCGAGCTCCTCAACTCCGGTGTTAGCTTCGAGGCCGAGGAGCTTCACAACGGCTACAACAGCACGCCGTTCAGCTTCGAGCAGGTCATTGGCGGGCGCCTGGTCGCGACCACCCCGGTGGACGGTCTTTCCTTCGGCGCCTCCGCCTATCGCGGCAAGGCATCGCTCTATCTCTTCGATGAGAACGGGCTTCCGCGGCCCACGGAGGGGGCGGTGAACTTCCAGGTCGAGTACCAGGCCGAGCCGGTCCTGGTCCGCGCCGAGTACGGCACCATCTTCGACGATCCCATCGTCCGCTACGACACCTACTACGTCGAGGGAGCGGTCAAGGTCTACAAGGGCCTGCAGCTCGCGGCGCGGTACGATCGCTGGGAGGGTCACCTCAAGGACAAGTCGCTCCACGAGATCGTGTGGCTCGATCAGATCCAGCATCACAAGGACATCTCGCTGGGCGTCAACTACTGGTTCAGCCCCAACTTCGCCCTCAAGGCCAGCTACCACATCGTCACGGGGAATCGCTACGCGCAGCCCGATGACCCCACGACCGTCATCGGTGAAATGTGGGACGGCACCTTCGAGCCTGACACCAGGATGTTCGTCATCGGCACCCACTTCAGCTTCTAGGAGCGATGCCATGAAGCGCCTAGCAGCCATACTCACGTCGTGCCTGGGCTTCCTGGTCCTGGTGGCCACGGCCCAGCCCGCGAG
>CAZNNH010000019.1:0-44353 GCA_964574335.1 uncultured Acidobacteriota bacterium
GCCGCCGCGGACGACTCGGGTGCCCGCCGGGTGACGATCCAGGCCGAGGTCCTCCAGGGCGGCGAGGTGAAGGGGACCACGGCCGAAGAGCGGCTCGAGACCCGGCAGGAGGGTCCGCTGCCGCCGGCCTTCGCGAGCCAGGTGTCGCTCGGCGCTCTCGAGCCCGGGGACTACCAGCTACGGGTCGTGGTGAACGACCATGTCGCCGGGGCCCGCGTCGACCGCGCGGTCGCCTTCACCGTCGAGCCCTGACCCGGCCTCCGTCTCCTTCCACGCCAGCACGGTGCCGTCCTTGCGATCCGGGTGGGGCCCGGGCCAGTCGGCGGAGTAGGGCGCGCCGGTGGCCGGGTCGATGCCCACGAGACGCTGGGTCTTGAGCGACAGCAGCATGCACTGCCGTCCACGCAGCATGTCCTGCCACATGAAGAGGCTGTCGGGAGACTCGCGTTCCAGGGGCCGCACATCGGCCGCAAGCCCCGCGCCGACCACGGTCAGGAAGCCGCTGCCGTCCATGACCTCGAGGGCGACCCGGCCCTGTCCCCGATCGTGCACCCGGAAACGTGCACTGGGGTCCTCGGCCTCCTTCGATCCCGGCTGCGCGAAGTGGAGCATGCCGAGCGGGTGGGCCCAGACCACGCTGCCGTCGGCGAGGTTGGTCAAGGTGACGATCTTGCCGAGGGGGATGTTCGATGAACGGTCGGCCATCGGCTCGTCGACGCGGAAGTCCTCGAAGTCGGCGTGGCCCCCTTCGTGGCCCGCGGTGTTGAAGGCGAACAGCGCGTAGCGGGTGCCCTGGAAGGTCTTGAGCTGGTAGGGGAGGCGGATCTCGCCGCCGAGGTCCGTGAAGGACTCGCCGTCTTCGCTGTAGCCGAGCCGGGCAACGTCGTTGTCGTAGTCGCCGCGGGCGCGGAGGAAGACGTGGGGCGACGCGAGCTCCTCCTCGATCGTTCGGTCGCCCATCTGGTCGTAGAAGCGGAGCACGAAGCCGGTGTCGGTCCGGACGATGCCGATGGAGGCGAAAGGCATGTTGAATAGGGCGAGGCCGGCGGTGTCTCCGGGCTCGAGGCCGGAGGCGTCGAGCTCGGCGGTCGCCATCGAGACCGGGCCGATCGCCCGCTGGGTGAGCGAGTTCCGGGCCCACAGGAGTTGGCTGGCCGGAAGCGTGTGCAGGCGCAGGGCGCCGGGCTTCTCGGTGAGCGACCACTTGGACACGACCGGGTTGTGGTTCCACTGCCAGACCGGCAGCAGCTCCGGCCCAGAGAAGTCGTCGCTTCGCTGGTAGGGGGCGGTCGGCGTCACCTGGGCGGCGACCGCGGGCTTGGTCCAGGTGCGCGGCGAGCGGCCCAGGTTGCCGGGCAGCCCGAAGTAGGGCCAGCCGTCCTTCCAGGTCACCGGCGAAAGGCCGGTGGTCCGGCCCACCGAGCGGAAGTCCATCATCGAGAAGCCCCACCAGTCGCCGTTGGGGAGGTCGACGATGCCGCCCTGGTGGAGCGGCACCGCGCCGAGATAGGCGCCTCTCGGCCCCTCGATCTGGAAGGTCGCGCCGGGCTCCGGCAGCGGCCGGTTGAGGCCCACGTTCTGCACCCAGAAGCCGCGCTGGGTGCCGAGGGTCTCGCTGGCGGCGATGACAACGGTCTCGTAGGGCCCGTCGACGCGATCCGCCCTCGCGCACTGCATCCGCCCGGTGGGGGCGTAGTTGGCGCTGATGATGTAGTACCTGCCGTCGATCTTGTAGAAGTGGTGCCCCTCGCCCATGGCGTTGCCGTGGGGGATGATCACGCGCTCGCTCCCCTCGACGAATCCGCTCAGGTCCTTTTCGATCTCGATCAGGGTCACCTCGTCGTAGCCGTAGACCGCGTAGACGCGCCCGTCGTCGTCGAACAGGACCGACAGGTCGTGGATGCCGGCAAGATGGCGGTGCTCCCAGGGCCCGGCCGGGTCGGCGGCTGTGAACACCTGCAGGTCGTGGCCGTTGACGTTGGAGAAGATGTAGAACTTCCCGTCGTGGTGGCGGATGCAGGGCGCCCAGATGCCTTGTCCGTAGGCCTCCTTGCCGTCCTGGAGGTCGAAGTCCGGCCCGAGCTCGAGGCGATCGAAGGCGTAGCTGAGCCACTCCCAGTTCACCAGATCCCTCGAGCGCAGGACCACCAGGCCGGGCATGGAGTGCATGGTGGTGCCGGCGAGGTAGAAGTCGTCGCCGACCCGGATGATGTCGGGGTCGGAGAACTCGTCGTAGAAGAGGGGATTGGTGTAGGTGCCGTTGCCGTTGTCGGCGGTCCAGGACCTGGTGTGGGTGGCCGGCGCGGCGCCGGCCACGGACGCGCCGGCGAGGGCCAGCAGGCCGGTCCAGCTCACGCAGGCACGGCCGAAGCGGGACGACAGGGGGGCGCGGGGGTCGTTCTTTGGCGGGTGGGCCACGTGATCACCTCGATGCCGACCCACATGATACCGGTCAGAACCGGATCGTGAAACGCGTGGGCTCGCCCTCGGGACGTGGGCCCTCCAGCGTGAAGGCGAAGCCGTGCTGGGTGAGCACCTCCTGGGCGACCGTGAGGCCGAGGCGGACGTGCCGGCGGACCGCCCGGTCGCCGCGTACCACGAAGACCTCCTGCTCCCCTTCGCGGTGGCGAAGGGACCGCGCCGGACGCGCAGCGCCCTGGGGCGGCGGTCGGTCACCACGAACACGTCCACCCGCAGGTGGGCGCGCAGCAGCGGGCTCGACTTCTCCTCGAGTGCCACCACCAGCGTCATCACGCCGTCCTGGATGGTTGGCAGGATGCTGCGCACGCTGCCGGCCAGCGTCGCCTCCTCGTTGACGCGGATACGGACCGGCATCCCGGTCGCCACCCGCTGGGCGTGGACGTCGGAGAGCGTGGCCAGGACCCGGGCCCTGCGCATGTCGTCGTCGGAGACGAGCCCCGACTCCCGCAGGCGCTCGCTCTGCTCCAGCCGGATGCGATAGGACTTGAGGTCGATCTCCGAGAGCGCCGCGCGGCTCGTCAGCTCGGCCAGGGTGCGGTCGAGGCTGAGACGCTTGCGGCGCTCCTCGTTGCGTTGGAGCCGCACCTGCTCGACGAGCTTGTCGAGCACCAGACGAGACTCGGCCGCGTCCAGGTCGAGGATGGTGGCGCCGGGCTCGACCCGGGCACCCGGCTTGAGGCGCACCCGCAGCACGCGGTGCTGGACTGCAAGGAGCGGACCATGGGTCGATCACGCGCTTCTCAGGTAGCGTGCATGGGTTTGCGGCCCGGCGGGCGGCGAACGGGGTGTGTCCGCTTCCAGACGCAGTGTCCGAAGACGGACAGGAGGTGGCGGGCTATATCCGGGCCTGGATGGTGTAGAGCTGGTGGTACCGGCCCTGCCGCTCCAGGAGCTCGCTGTGGCGCCCCCGCTCGACGATCTGGCCGGCCTCGACCACCAGGATCTGGTCGGCCCGTTGGATGGTCGAGAGCCGGTGGGCGATCACCAGCGTGGTGCGGTCCCGGAGCAGCGACTCGAGGCTCTGCTGGATCAGCATCTCGCTCTCGGTGTCCAGGTTGGAGGTGGCCTCGTCGAGGAGCAGGATCCGCGGGTCGGCCAGCAGCGCCCGGGCGATCGTCACCCGCTGTCGCTGGCCTCCGGAGAGCTTGACGCCGCGCTCGCCGATCACGGTGTCGAGGCGGTCCGGGAAGCGATCGGTGAACTCCAGCACGTGCGCCAGCCGCGCCGCCTCCTGGATGTGAGCGGCGCTCGCCTCCGGCCGGGCGAACAGCAGGTTCTCGCGGATGGTGCCCGCGAACAGGAACTCGTCCTGCAGGACCAGGCCGAGCTGGGCCCGGTAGCTGGCCAGCCGGACCTCGGAGAGGTCGATGCCGTCGACCAGGACGCGTCCTTCGGACGGCGTCAGGAAGCCGGCGGCCAGGCCGGCCAGCGTCGTCTTCCCGGAGCCGGAGCTGCCCACCAGGGCCGCCACCGTTCCGGGCGGGGCCTCGAAGCTGACGCCGCGCAGCACCGGCTTGCCCGGCTGGTATTCGAACCGAACGTCCTCGAACCGGAGGTGCCCCCGGATCACCGGCAGGGTGATGGTGCGGCGCGGGTCGTCGTCCTCCTTCGCCTGGGCGAGGAGCTCGGCGGTCCGGTCGAGGCCGGCGAACGCCTCGGTCATCTGGGTCCCGATGTTGGCCATCTGCACGATCGGGGCGACCAGGAAGCCCAGGAAGAGCGTGAACTGGAAGAGGCCGCCCAGGGTGAGCGAGCCCTGCAGCACGAGGCGCCCGCCGTAGCCCATGATCAGCACGCCGGCGATCCCCACGAAGAAGGTCCCCAGGCTGGTGACCGCCGCGCTGGTCGTGAGGGTGGTGCGGATGTTCTCGAACAGACGCATCACGCCCGCCTCGAAGACCTCACGCTCGCGCTCGATGGCGTGGAAGCCCTTGATCACGCGGATCCCGCCGAGCGCCTCGGTGAGCCGGCCCTTGACCTCGGCACGGATCCTGCCGCGCTCGCGGAAGGCCGGGCGCAGGGTGCCGAAGGCCCTGGTGGAGACGACGCCGAACAGCGCCAGCGGAACGATGGCCAGGGTCGTCATCGCCGCGTCGATGCTGAGCAGGAAGCCCAGGGCGACCACCGCCGTCAGCACGCCGCCCACCATCTGCACCAGCCCGGTGCCGACCAGGTTGCGGACCCCCTCGACGTCGTCCATCACCCGCGAGACCAGCTCGCCGCTCTTGGTGGCGTCGAAGGCCCGCACCGGGAGGCGCAGCACGTGGTACTGGACCTGGCCACGAAGCTCGGCGATGAGGCGCTGGGCCTCGACGCTCAGCAGCCGGGTGAGGAGGAACGACGTGGCCGCCTGGACCGTGATCGCCGCCGCCACCGCCGAGAGCAGGGTGAGAAGCAGCTGCGACCGGCCTTGCCGGATCACGTCGTCGACCAGGTACTTGGTCGACGCCGGCAGCACCAGCCCGCTGAGGCGGTTGACCAGGATCAGCAGCAGCCCCACGAAGACCAGCCTTCGGCGGGGCCAGACGATCTCGGCGAAGGCACGCCGAATGCTGGTGGCGTTGGGTCGGGACCGATTCTGTGGGTGGGGCATGGGTGTGTCCCATGGTAGCGGAAACCCGACCGTTGACGGCGTCGAGTGGGCGGGGCAGGATCGGGCATGGTCCGTCACGGCGGCACGCCTCTTCCATGAGCTGGCTCGACCTGGGGGCGCCCCTCGCCACGTTTCTCCTGACCGCCGTGACCACCACCGGCGGCGTGGGGGGGGCCTTCCTCATGGTGCCGGTCTTCTCCTGGCTCGGGGTGCCGATCTACGAGGCCGAGACCCTCGGTCTTCTCATCGGTCTCTTCAGCTCCAGCACCGCTTGTCTCGGCTACCACTCTGGCGGCCACATCAAGTTCAGGATGGCGGCCGCGCTGATCGCCGGGATGCTGGTCTCTTCACCGTTGGGCTCATACGTCTCGGCGGTGGTGAGCAAGGATCTGGTCTTGCTCGTCTTCTCCCTGCTGCTGGTGGCCGGTGGGTCGATGATGCTCTTCTACTCACCCGGATCGAAGCCGCGCCCTTCTGGCGCGGGGCGCTCGCGGGCCGACGACGCGCTCGGCGTGGCGGCCGGCGTCGCGGTGGGGTTCTTCAGTGGGCTCCTCGGCATCGGGGGCGGCATCCTCCTCGGGCCCTTTCTCCTTTGGCGGGGATTCCACGCCCGGGACCTCTCCGGCACCTCCTCCTTCTTCGTGGCCTTCTCGGCCATGACGGGATTCCTCGGTCACCTGGACTTCATGCGCTATGCCCACGCTCACGTCGACCCTCCGCTCTTCGGATGGGTCGTGGTGGCGGCGCTCGGCGGTGGCATGGTCGGATCGCACCTGGCGCGGTTCAGGTTGAGCACCGTGCAGATCAGGAGAGTGATTGGGTCTCTCGAATACCTGATGGCGATCAGGCTGCTCTGGGGCCTGGGGGCTCGCTGGCTATAGCGATCGCGACCTTTCCTGCTCACCCCTTGTTCCGGCGGCGGGCAGGGGGTAATGTCTCTCGATCGTTGACGGGCCACGGACCAGGCAGGCCTTCGCGTCGGCCAGACCCTCCCGGCCGGGCTGCCGCGTCGGCCAGAAGCGTGAGAGGCCAGCGTGAGTCTCAAGATCTCGCCATGCCGCACCAGCGTCGCCATCCTCGGGGCATCGGTGCTGCTCCTGTCGGGTAGCTGCGGGACCCTCTCCGGAGGCCGTAGCGATCCGAAGGCGCCCGCTGCCTTGGACTGTCCACCTTTGAAGGTGGATGCCGCCACCGCCGCCATCTGGGCCGAGGCGCTCCACACGTTCATCTCCGGGCAGCAGGTCGAGCAGGCGTGCGTCCTGGTGAAGAGGGCCGACTGCCTTCAGGATCCGCCGGCGACCGTGCTCGACCGTCTGCGCGAGCGGGAGGAACGCCTGGCGACCTGGCCCTTCGCCTGCGGGGCCGGGGTCACGGTCCTGACACTGCGCGACGAGAGAGGCTCGGAGGGCCGAAGCGTCACCGTCAGCGACGGCTTCAGGGTGACCTGCCGCTGGAGCACCCGCCGGACCTGGCTCCCGGGGCAGAGCCGCGTCAAGCTCGAGGGCTGCGGGCCGGCCAGCGGTGCCGCCGCGGGGAACCCGTGAGGCTTCGCCGGCCCGTCGTGGTCCACCGGACGGTTCTCGGACTGTAACCCTCCCGGGATCGGCGGGTGGGGCCGGTGCTAGGATGGCGCCGCGTGACCCCGCCATGAGCTGCGGCAACCACCCCGGGAGCGGCGCCCCTACCGTGCGCTGCGCGTGCTGTCTCCGCCCCTTCTGCCGCGACTGCGTGCGCGTCGACGACATCTTCTTCTACTGCGCCGCCTGCCATCCCACGTGGGCCGTGGCGGGAGGGGCGGCGATGACGCAGCCGACGCCCATCGCGGCCGGGACCGACGCCGCGGCGGTGCCGGCCGATTCATCTCCCGCTCTCCTCACCGCATCCCTCGGTCGCCGGGTAATCGCCCTGCTCATCGACGGCTTGCTGGTTGGCTTCGTGGTGAGCGTGGTCCTCGGGATGGCCCGCAACCCCGACGGCCCCGCCACCGTGTTGATCGCCTTCGCCTGCTCGCTGCTCTACGAGGCCCTCTTCGTTCAGCAGACCGGCCAGACCATCGGCAAGGCGATGGTGGGCATCGAGGTGGCGTCGGCCGCCGGCGGCCCCGCGAGCGACGGCCAGGCCTGGCTGCGCGCCCTCATCAAGGTGTCCCAGCTCGGCTGCTGTGGGGTCTGGTTCCTGCTGGCCGCGCTCTCCGATGAGCGCCGCGCGTTACACGACCATCTGGCGGGCACGCGTGTGCTGCGTCGTCCCGCCGGGGACGTCGCATGACCGACGACGATCGCACGGGACCGCCGGACGATCGCCAGCGCCTGGCGGTGGCCCGCTTCCTCCTGGGCCCGGAGATGGCGGACCTGCCCGCGGCCAGTCGCAACCGAGCTCTGGCGGCAGCCCTCGGCGAGGGGGAGGCCCCGTCCCATGAGGAACTGCTGGATTGGCTCTCCCGCTGTGGGCTGGGGGAGAGCCCGGTGGCGCGCAAGGTCCAGGAGCAGGAGTGCGAGGACGCGACGCGTGCCCACGACCTGCGCGCGGCAGGGAAGCCGA
The DNA here is from genome assembly GCA_964574335.1 of uncultured Acidobacteriota bacterium. Taxonomy (GTDB): domain Bacteria; phylum Acidobacteriota; class Vicinamibacteria; order Fen-336; family Fen-336; genus CAZNNH01. The sequence continues at coordinate 7,616 of CAZNNH010000019.1, forward strand.
TCCCGGAGGGGTTGGCCCGGGCGCTCCGCCACCTGCCCCTCGACGTGCCGCTCGGATGGGAGGCGGACGCGGGGCCGGACCCCGACGTGGGCCGGGCGATCGTCCTCCTGGGGGATCGCGCCTTCCTCGATCGGTGGACGGCTCGGGTCCCCACCGCCCACGCCCAGGTGGACGAAGCCCTTGCCGCCGTCCTCGCCCGCCTGGCCACGGGCGAGGCGCCGGGTGCGCTCGAGGAGCCGGCGGCCCTCGCCGAGCTCCTGCTCAGGGCCCCCCGCTTGCCCGGGCCCCTGCGCGACCGCCTGCTCGAGGTCCGGCAGACCTGGGCCGACGCCACGCTCCAAGAGCGGCAGGCGGTCGCCGAGGGCCTGGCGGAGGGTAGGCTGGCCCCCCAGGATGGCCCGAGTGCCGGCATCGCCCGCGCCGTGGTGGCCGAGCGGCTCCGGACCTCGAACGATCCCGGGGAGCGACGGCGCCTTCTCGACTGGGTCCTCTCCTCGCCCAGCCGGGATGTGGTTCCCACGCTTCTGGCCGCCGGCGACCAGCCCTGGGCCCAGCCGCGGGTGCTGGCGGTCCTCAGCCTGCGCTTCGGCCAGAAGCTCGGACCCGACTGGCCGAGCTGGCGGCGCTGGCTGGAGGCGCAGGCGCCGACTTCCGAGCGGGATCGCCTGCTCCGTCTCGGGATCTCCCCCGGCCTACTCCTGTTGCTGGTCGCGGAGCAGGCAGGGAGCGGCGCGGCGTCCCTCAGGGAGCCCCTCCGTGAATGGTGTCGAACCCGGGCCGAGCCCCCTCTCGCCGTGCATTTCCTCGAACGGTGGGGAGGGCGGCTGCCCGCCGACGAGGTCGAGGAGCTTTCCGGCCATCCGAAGGCGAAGGCGGCCGTGGCCCCTGCCCCTCTCGAGGCAGAGGTCTCCCCACACGAGCCGGAACCGGAGCCGGAACCCGAACCCGAGCCGCCGCCGGCCAGGGTCGAGCCGGCCCGTACGCCCGTCACGCCACCTCCGCCGGCCCCGCCCCCGCCGGCCCCGCCTCCAGTGCCCCCGCCTCCGGATCGCTGGCGCGGCTTCGTGACCGAGAACGCCAACCTCCTGGCCGGGGTGGCCATGCTTCTGGCCGGGGCTTCGCTCCTGGCGTACTTCACCTGGGACCGCCACTGGCTCTTCCGCTACACCCTCCTCCCCGGCCTCTTCGCCGCGTTCACCGCCGGCCTGGCCGCGGTCGCCTCCTGGCTGGAGAGGAACGAGAGCTCCGAGAAAGGGACCGCCGCCATGCTTCGGGGGGCCGCCATCGCGCTGCTCCCCGCCAACTGCATGAGCGTCTCGCTGCTCGCCAGCGATCCCGCCGTCAACCACAAGCTGATCGCGGTGCCGGCGATGGCCGGCCTCTACCTGGTGCTGATCCTGCTGGGGCTGCGCCGGTGGTGCGGGGCGGTGCACCCTGACCTCCGGCAGGTCCTGGCCCCCGGCCTGGCGTTCCTGAACGGCCTGGTGCTGGTGTCGCCGCTCGCCCGCGGGATCGCCCCGCTGGATCCGGCGGCGGTGCTCGCGGTGCTCACCGTCGGCTTCTACGTCGGGTTCCTGGTGGTGGCCGAGCTGTCGCGCCGGTTCCTCGCCCGCGTGCTGAGCCGGGAGGTGGCCGCGACCCCGCACGTCACCTGGTTCGCCGGGGGCATCGTCGCCGTGACCTACCTCCAGGTGTTTGCCTGGACCCACGCCTGGGAGCGGCAGTGGCCGGGGATCGTCGTCTACGGCCCGCTGGTGCTCCTTGCCGGCGGTCTCGTCTTCCATGTCGAGCGGCAGTTCCGACGGGTCCTGGTGGCCGAGGACGAGACCGGCGAGGAGTCCTTCGTCGGGTTCGCCCTGATCCTGGCCGGGCTGCTGATGACGTTCCCGAGCCCCGTGCTTCGGATCGTGGCCTTCGCCCTGGCGGGCACGCTCTGGCTCTACCAGGCGGGGTTCCGGCGCAACCCGATCCACGACTACATCGGTCTGCTGTTGGTCGCGCTCGGTGGGGCCTCGGTGGCCCTCCTCCCCGGGTTCCCGATGACCGAGCTGCCCGTCCTCGGCCTCGCCCTCTGCCTCGGCTTCCCGGGGATCGCCTGGCTGGCCCCCCGCGCCCGTATGCCGCGCCTGCGGCCCGCGGCGAACGAGCTCGAGCAGGGGCTGCTGGTGCTGACGGCGGTGACCGCCGCCCTCGTCCAGTGGCACTACCGCTCCGAGCCGCTCCAGACCGCCGCCGTCCTGGGCGTGATCGCGGTCCTCCACTTTGCCCGCGCAGTCCGCCACCAGAACGCCCGCGACGGCTTCATCGGGGCGATGGTGGCGGCCATGGCCCTGCCCTACCTGGGCTTTGCCGACATGCGCGGCCAGCGGCTGGTGGGCAACACCCTGGTGGCGGGGCTGGGTTGCCTGTCGCTCCTCTGGCTGGCCAGCCTCCGCCTCTTCCGCTTCCCGGTCCTTCGCGAGCTCCGCTCCGCCGTGCTCTTCGTCTACGGCGCCTTCGCCCTCGCCGCCATGGTGGCCCGGGTCGCCCTCGAGCGCGGGCTCGTCCCGAGCGCCTCCTGGTCCCAGGCCCTGCCCGAGTACGCCGGCCCCTTCCTGATGGCGGCCGTCCTGGTCTACGCCACCCTCGTCTCGCGCTCGCTCTTGCCGGTGGTGAGCGGGCTCCTGATCGTGGTCGTCCTCTTCCCCGAGATGAAGGCCGACTTCCAGGCGCTGCTGCCCGCGGTGGCCTGGGGGACCGGCTTCGGAAGCGCCTGGACCGCGCTCGGCTTCCTGCTGCTGGCCTTCTTCTTGCGCGACCTCCCGTCGCTGCGGGGGCTCGGCGAGGGAGACCGGTTCTTCGGCGGGGCGCCCTTCGCCCTGCGGCGCTTCGACCACACGCTGCTGACCACGCCGCTCGTGGGGACGGTCCTCTTCCTGGCCCTGCGGGTGGACGCTTACAGCCTGGTTCGCAACTGGAGCGCCGCGCCCCTGAAGACGGCGATGGCCCTCGTCGTCACCGCCGCGGCCTGGACGCTCCTGGGTGTCTGGGCCCGCGACCGGCCCGTCGGCCGCGCGGCGGTCTTCTCGGCGTTCGTCCCGCTGGCGCTCGGCTTGTGGCTGGTCCAGAGGGGGCGGGCCGATCCCTGGGCCCTCGAGTGGCCGCTGCTCGCTGCCGGCCTCGCGCTGCAGGCGGCCGAGGCGGCCTACCGGGTCTTCGTCGTCCCGCGCCATCCGTGGGCGGAGGAGCTGCTGGCCCGGCCGACCCGCGCCGTGCTGCGGGGATCGAGCGTGGTGATCGCCCTGGGCCTGATGGGGGTCCTGGCAGCGGGTCACGAACCGGCCTCACTCCGTCTCCTCGAGGCCTTCGTGCTGGCCCAGGTGGTTCGATCGGCCCTTCGCGAGAAGAGCGACTGGGAAGGCGCCCTGGCCGTGGGCGCGACCTTCGTCGTGCTCCTCGCGGAGACGGCGCCCGGAGCCGGCGACCTGGCCTTCCGCCTCTCTTGGGACCGGAGCCTCTGGCCGGTCCTGATCTTCGCCGTGGCGTGGCAGGCGTGCGTGCCCGCCGTGGAGCGCTCGCAAGCGTGGTGGGCGCGGCTGTCGCCACTCCTGGATCCGGCCCGCGCCGGCGCCGCCGCCCTGACCCTGGTCGCCGCGGTGGTGGCCCTCGGCACCACGGTCCTCGAGCCGCATTTCACTCCCGGCCAGCTCGCGGTGGTGGTCGTGAGCCTGCTGCTGCTCGGGCGTTGGGCGCTGGCGGGGCCGGCCACCCTGCTCGCCGCCTTCGTCTCCTACGTCCTGGCCCTCCACGGACCATTGGCGCAGGCCGCCACGCCGCAGGCCCGCCTCGAGGCGCTCTTCGACCCGACCCATCTGGCGCTCCTCGCCCTGGTTCTGGCCCTGGTCGCGGTGGCGGCGCGCTCCCGGCCTCCCGCGGCCCGGGCCTGGCTGGACAGCCCGGTGGCGGTGCGCACGCTCGACGTGCCCGCCTCTCGCCCCCTGTTCCTCTTGGCGGCGGCGCTGGCGACGGTGGCGACGCTGCGACACTCGATCGAGCCTTCGCTTCGCGGGCTGCCCGAGCAGGCCGGCGCGCCCTACATCGCCGCTGTCGCCCTCGGCGTGATCGCGGTGGCCCTGGCGTCTTCTGGAGCCGGGTGGATGGCGGCCATCGCGCTCACCCTCGGTAACGTCCACGGCCTGCGGCTCTGGTGGGGCCGTCCTCTCCGCCTCCACGGCCTGTCGGACGTCCACCTCGCGGCTCTCGGCGTGGCGGCCACGCTGGCCGAGGGCAGCCTCTTCCGGCTGCTCACGCCTTCCGGCCGCGCCCGCGACTTCCTGAGGAGCGTCACCCTGGCCGCGGCCGCCCTGGTGCTCACGCTGCTGAGCGGGAACTTCGTCGGGGATCCGAACCTGCAGGGGATCACGTGGCAACGGCTGGTGTTCTCGGGGACGCTGGCCCTGGCCGCGGGCCTGTGCTTCCGCCGGGCGGCGGTGCGCCCTGCGCTCGACGAGGCCCCTCACGTCGCGGTGGCCTACGCGGTCTACCACTTCGGCCTGGCGATGGCGCTCTGGTGCCTGGTGTTGCTGGTGCCCGCCCTGCGCCAGCCGGTCTTCGCCCTGCCGGGCCTGGCGCTACCCGCCTTCTACTTCTTCGTGGCCGCCGAGCGTTTCTTCCGCCGGAACGACCCCCGCTTCGTGCAGTACGGCCGCTCCGCGACCGTGCTTTTGCTGGCGGTGCTCGCCCTCTACGTGGCACGGCCGGTGTTCCAGGTGGTGTTTTTCCCGGAGGCCCTGGTCCAGACCGATCACTATCACTACAACGCGCCGCTGGTGGTCCTGCTCGGGCTTTTCCTCTTCCGCCTGGGCCGCTTCGAGCGGCGCTTTCTGGTGGCGTACGCCGGGGGGGCGGCGGTCCTGGTGGGCACGTACTTCGGGGTGACGGGATGGCGCGGCCTGAGCCCCTTCGAGACCCGTTTCCCGGCGGCGTGGGCTGCGGTGGTGCTGGCCCACGGCTTCACCTGGCTGGGGCGCTGGGACGGGATCGTCCGAGAACGCCTACAGCGCCTCAGCCGGATCGACGACCCGTCTTGGGACCGGCTGACCCTGGCCTGGCACCTCACTGCCTTCGTGGGCGCCCTGGACCTGGCGTTGCTCGCGGTCGTCCACCCCGACGCGGAGCGGTTCGGGACGGCGGCCGTGCTCGGGGCGGCGGTCAGCGTGCTGCTGTCGGGGCCGTGGCGGCACGCGGCTATCGCCGCCATCACCGGGACCCTGCTTGCGGTTGGCGTCGTCGAGGCGGTCGGCGCGCCGTGCTGGCTGTCGGTGATCGGGATCCTGGCCGTGGTCCTGCTGGTGGGTCGGGCGGCTCCCGCCCCCTTCGTACTCGTGGGATGGCTGGCCGTCTACGTGACGGCCCAGCACCCGCAGCTTCTGACCCTGGCCAGCGGGTTCGAGCGCTGGGCGGTGGTCACGTCGCCCTGGCGGCTGGCGGCGCTCGGCCTCGGCCTGTCGCTCACCCTGGAGGCGGCTCGCCAACGCGGGAGGACCAGCCGGTCCTGGGCGGTCTGCCTCGGCATCCCCGCGATCGCTCTCACCGCGATGGCCGCCCTGACCAACACCCTCGACGGACGATGGCACGCAGAGCCGGCCCAGCTCTTCACCGCATACCTGGCGGCGGCGGCGCACGCCCTCGTCTCGCTGACCCCGGCCGCGGGCGGCCTGGCCTGGACCGCCGCCGCGCTTCTCGCCCTCGCCAACCACCAGGCCATCGACCACTACGCGGGGGACGCGCTGCGGGTCCATGGTCTCTCCGACGCGCACCTGCTGTCGATGGCGGTGGCCGCGATGCTGCTCCTGGTGGCTCCCATCCGGCGCTGGGCGCGCACCGACGATGGGGCCCGGCGGCTGCTGGCGGTGCGGGCCGCCGGGGCGGCGGCGATCCTCGGCCTACTGGTGGGGGCCTACGCCGCCCACCCCGGGGTTCCGGGCTTCGGCCGGTGGCGCGCCGTCTCGTCGGGCCTCTTGGCGGTGGTCGGCGCCGAGGCCCTGCGACGTCTCGCGCGGCGGGCCCGCTCCACGCGCGAGCGGCGCGGCGCCGCCGTCCTCTACCACGCCGCGGTGGTGGTGGCGATCGAGTCCGCGGCGATGACGATCCCGTTCCTGCAGACGCCGGAGCTGGCCCTCCTCACCTTGGCGCTGCCCGCCTTCTACTTCTGGGCCCGCAACGAGACCTCGGCGGCGGCGGACCCTTTCGGGGGCCAGTACCAGGAGTCGGCGACTGCCCTCTCGCTGGCCGTCCTCGTCGTCTATCTTTCCCGCGAGCTGTTCCGGGCGGCGCTGTTCCCGGGGACCCTGCCCGCTCTCCGCCACTACCACACCCATGCTGCGGTGGTGATCGCCTTGGGGCTGGTCCTCCTCCGGCTCCACGCGCGGGGCGCTCCCTACGCGGCGGCGGTGGCCGGGGGGATGGCGGTGATGGTCGGCTCCTACTTCGGGGTGACGTCGTGGCCCGGTCTCAGCCCGTTCGACCACCCGCTAGCCGGGGCGTGGGCGGGGATCGTCCTGGTCCACCTCTTCACGCTCGCCACCGCCCCCAGCTCCGCGGTCACCGCCGTCCTGCGAGGCTTCGGCGGGCTCGGCGACGAGGAGTGGTCGATGCTGCGGGCGACGGTGGGGAAGGCGGCCCTCTTCGGCGCCCACCTGCTGGCGTTCTCGGCGATCGTCCACCCGGGCGTCGACACCCACGCGGTGGCTCCCCTGCTGGTGGGCACCGCCAGCCTGCTCGCGCACCACGGTGTCCTGCGGGGGATGGGCCTCTACTTCGACCTTGCCGCGGTCGAGCTGCTGGTGGCCGTCCACGCCGATCTTTTCGTCTCCAGCACCCTGTCTCTGGACGACGCGGTGTGGGTGGTGCTCGGGATCCGGGCGACGCTGCTCTGGGCCTCGACGCGGGTGCCCCCCGCCGGGAAGGCCCGGACCGTGCACTGGGGGACGACCACCGCTTGCCTGGCGATCCTGCATGTCTGCTGGCGCCCGTGGTCGACCGCCGGGCTCTGGGCCGCAGCGGTCCTCGCGGTTCTCACCGCCCTCGTTCCGCGGGAGCGCCGGACCGCGGTCACCGTCGGCGAGCGGCTGGTGGTGGCGCTGCTGCTGGCGACGCCGACCTGGCTGGTGTGCCTTGCCTCCGGACGGTGGGAGGCGATCGGCATGCGGGCCGGCCTCGAGAGCGAGCCGCTGCTGCGGACGCTGCTCACGGTCCTCCTCACCGCGGTCGCGGCGAGAACCGTTTCCGTTGGGGGTGGGCGGCTGCGACCGGAAGGGGCCGCGGTGAGGGCCGCCCACCAGGTGCGCCAGTTCCTGGAGGACTCCGGTCAACGGTTGTTTGGCGCGCTGCTGCTGGGCGTCTCGCTGGCTGCCGGCGCGCTCCTGATCGGCCGCTACGGGGACGTGTACACGAACCCGGAGCTGGCGCTCTTCCTGCTGCTGCTGACAGGCCTCGCGGTCGAGTGGTATCGCCGCGGCCGGAGCCGGGGGGCGTGGAGGGACTGCCTGGTCGCGGAGGCCGCCCTGGCGGCGGCGGTCGGGCTGCTCCGGCGACAGCTCCTCCTGCGCACCGACCTCTGGACCTACGAGTACGACCTGTGGCTGAGCCTGGCGGTGTCGGCCACCCTGACCGGACTGAAGCAGCGCGTCGACCGGCCGGGCGGAGCGGCGGAGATCCGGCGGCCGGTGACCCTCTCGATCTTGGTGATGCCGGTCCTGGCCATCGGCTGGGCGCTCACCCACGGCCTGGGCAGCGACATGGTGCTGGTGGTGGTGGGCCTGAACAGCGTGCTCTTCGCCTTCCTCGGCCACGAGCGGCGCGACTCCCCGTACAACCTGGTGGCGGTCTCGGGCTTCGTGGCGTTCGTGCTGATCGTCTTCTGGAGCAAGCTCGAGCTTCGGGTGCTCCACGCATACACCGTCCCGGTCGGGGTGGGCGTCCTGCTCCTGCTTCAGCTCTTCCAGAAGGACGTCGGGGAAGCGGCCGCCAGCCGCGTCCGCTTCGCCACCCTGGCCGTGATGCTGGGCAGCGCCGGCTACCATGCGCTGCTGGATCCGCGCCACCCCCTGGCCTTCAACCTCGCGCTGCTGCTCCTGTGCCTGGGGTGCGTGGCGGTTGGGAGCTGGCTGCGGGTGCGCCTCTACGTGGGGCTCGGTCTGTCGGTGCTGTTGCTCGACCTCGCCTCCCTCGGCGTCAAGGCGCTGCGGGGCATGGAGTCGCAGACCCGCATGACCTGGGTGGGGGCGACGGTGTTCCTGCTCGGGGCCCTGATCGTGGCCGCCGCCGTCTACCGCAAGGCGCGCCGGGAGGAGATCGAGGCCCGGCTGTCACGCTGGCGGGAGCGGATGAGGGATTGGCGTTGACTCGGCGGAGCCCCCTGGCAGATGGTGCGGTTCGCCGTCATCAACCTCAAGATGCTCCGGTTGATCCACCGCAGCCACCACCGATGCGGCCCGGTGCCTTCCTCGCCGTCCGCCCATCCTCGGCGGGAAGATCGAGGGCGAGCTTGCGGATCTTGCGGTGCAGGGTCGTCTTGTGGATGCCCAGCTCCCGCGCGGCCTCGGTGCGGTTCCACCGGTTGCGCGCCAGGACATCTCGGATGAACCGGGCTTCCAGCTCCTCGAAGCTGGCGACGCCGTCTCCGGCCTCGACCTTCTGCAGCAGCCAATCCGGGAGGTCGAACACCTCGATCCTGGGGCCTTCACACAGCACGTAGCCGTGCTCGAGGACGTTCTCCAGCTCGCGGACGTTCCCGGGGAAGTCGTAGCGCAGGAGGCGCTCGAGGGCGGCGCGCGAAAGGCCTTCCACGACCTTGCCACGGGTCGCCGAGAGCCGGCGAAGGATCGCCTCCACCAGCGGTGGGACGTCCCCGGGTCGCTCTCGGAGCGGCGGCATCTCCAGCCGGATCACGTTGATCCGGTAGTAGAGGTCCTGGCGGAAGGACCCCTGCTCGACCATTCTCGACAGCTTCCGATTGGTGGCCGCGACGATGCGGACGTCGGCGGTGCGGCTCTTGACGTCGCCGAGGGGCTCGTACTTCCTCTCCTGCAGCAACCGGAGGAGCTTCACCTGGATCGAGGCCGGCAGGTCGCCGAGCTCGTCGAGGAACAGCGTCCCGCCGGCCGCCGCCTGGACCCGCCCCGGCTTGTTCCGGTCGGCGCCGGTGAACGCGCCCTTGCGGTATCCGAAGAGCTCGGACTCGAGCAACGTCTCGGGTAGGGCGGCGCAGTTGACCGTCACCATCGGCCCCTCGGACCTGGTGCTCGACTGGTGAATGGCGTGTGCCAGCAGGCCCTTGCCGGTGCCGCTCTCGCCCTCGATGAGCACGGTGCTCTCGCTGCGGGCGATGGTCGGCACGATCTCGAGGAGCTTCTTGACCCGTGGGTCGGCGGTGACGATCCGGCCGCCTCCGCTCAGCCGCTCCAGGTCCGAGAGCCACCCGCGAACCAGGTTGAGGTCGCGGAAGGTCTCGACGCCGCCCACCACGTGGCCCTCGCGGTCGCGGAGCAGGGCGGTCGAGACCGTCACCGGCACGCGACCTCCGGCCGCATCACGGATCTGGATCGGGAGGTTGACGATCGGCCGGCCGGTCTCCATGGTGTAGCGAAGCGCGCAGGCTTCGGTGCAGATGTTGGACCGGAAGACCTCGCTGCATCTCCTGCCCAGGGCCTGCTCGCGGCCCACCCCGAGGGTGCGCTCCGCCGCGGTGTTGAAGCAGGTGATTCGCCATTCCCGATCGACCGCGAAGACGCCGTCGGAGATGCTGTTGATGACGGCCTCGAAGCGGTCGTCGCACACGTGCTCGGGTTCCTGGCTTGGATCCACCCCCGATGCCTGCTTCGGGTCTGCCGCCATCGTGCGCCTCCTCGTCTTGGATGATCATACCGACTCTGCTACTGATTGGAGCAGAAGAGTGGCGGATTCGCCCCTGTTTCTCTGGCCCAGGAACGCTGGCGGATCCGGGATGGAGGCGAAAGCGGCAGTGGAACAGTAACTTGGCAGCCAGGCCGACCTCGCTGCCGGCGCCGGCACGCGACCTGCAGTCTCCTGGACAGCAGGAGAGGAGGCGGGCCATGGAGGTGAATCACGGAGACACGCCGGACGTGAGCCGCCAGGAACACCAGCCAGCGAGACCCATGAAGGTCGTGGTGGCCGACGACGGAGACACCTGGCTTTGCGACGCCACGGTCGACGAGACCCAGGACCTCAAGGACCAGGGCTGCTGGCGCTGCGCCGAGGTTCCGTTCACCCGCAATGACTGAGCACTCGGGCGAGGGCGGGCACGGTGTCCCGTCCTCGCCGCGACCCGCCCAGCTTTGAGCTGCCCGGATACGATAGGCAAGCAGCCGAGCACCGCAGCGCCTCCGACCGCAAGGGCCGCGGCCCGAGAAAGGAGGGCCTCCCGTGACCGATCTCGCTTCCGAACCGCTGCAGATCGGGCCCGTCCGGGTCCCGAACCGACTGGCCCTGGCACCGGTGAAGACGGCGCTCGGCGGCACCGACGGCCGCGCCTCCGATCGGCACGTCGAGTACTACCGCCGGCGCGCCGCCGGCGGCGCCGGGCTGGTCATCGTCGAGCCGCTGTACGTCGATCCGCTCGCCAAGGAGCATCCGCGGCAGCTCGGCGCCCACGTCGATGAGGTGGTCGCCGGGCTGCGGGCGATCGTGGAGGCGGTCCATGGCAGCGGGGCGATCGTCTTCGCCCACCTCAACCACGCCGGCCGCGCCGCCAACCCGAAGGTGATCGGCGGCCCGCCCGAGGCGCCGTCCGCCGTACCCTGCCCGAGCACCGGCGCCACGCCGGTGGCGATGAGCCGCGAGCGCATTGCCCAGGTCCTCGGCTCCTATGCCGGTGCGGTCGGTCGGGCGCGGCAGGCCGGGTTCGACGGCATCGAGCTGCAGCTCGGCCTCGGCTATCTCGCGGCCCAGTTCCTGTCACCGAGGACCAACCGCCGCGACGACGACTACGGCGGAGATGACGGTCGCCGGTGGCTTTTCCTCCGCGAGCTGGTGGCGAACGTTCGCCGGTCGATGGGCACTGCCATGGCTCTGACCGCGCGGCTGTCGGCCGACGAGAAGGTGGATGGCGGCCTCGGCCTCGCCGACGCGACCGAGCTGGCGCAAAGGGCGGAGGCGTGGGGTGTCGACGGGATCCACGTGGTCACCGGGTCGGCCTGCGACAGCCCGCCCTGGTACTACCAGCACATGGCGCTGCCGAGGGGCGTGAACGAGACGCTGGCCGCTGCCCTGAAGAAGGCGGTCTCCATTCCCGTGCTCGTGGCCGGCCGCCTCGGGGACCCCGCGCGCATCCGCGCCGTGCTCGCCCAGGGGATGGCCGACATGGTGGCCCTCGGTCGCCCGCTGGTGGCGGACCCGGAGCTGCCGAGGAAGATGGCGCTCGGCCGAGAGGCCGAGATCATGAGCTGCGGATCGTGCCTGCAGGGCTGCCTGGCCCAGGTCAAGGCCGGTGGGCCGATCGGGTGCATCATCAATCCCGAGGTCTCCGAGAGCCCGGAGGTGCCCGCTGCCGTGGCGGTCGGCGAGCGCCTGGTGGTGGTGGGTGGGGGACCCGCCGGGATGCAGGCGGCGCTCACCGCCTGGCGGCACGGCTACGCCGTCACCCTCTTCGAGCGCCGGCCCGCCCTGGGCGGCCTCTTCAGCCACGCGCCGGCCGCTCCCGGCAAGGAGACGATGGAACGGCCGCTGCGGTCGCTCGTCGGAGCCGTGGAGCGGGCCGACATCGAGGTGCGCACCGGCGTCGAGGCCACCTTTGAGAAGATCCCGGTCCTCGAGCCCGCGCAGGTGGTCCTGGCCACCGGCTCGCTGCCGATCGTCCCTCCGATCCCCGGTCTCGACGACCCGCTCACCGCAGAGGACGTTCTTTCCGGTCGCCGACAGCCCGGACAGCGAGTGCTCGTGCTCGGTGGGGGGCTGGTCGGTATCGAGATGGCCGAGCTGCTCGCCGGCCGGGGCCGCCAGGTGGTGGTGGTCGAGATGCTGAGCGACATCGCGCGGGGCATGGAGGCGGTGACCCGGAAGATGACCCTTCGGCGCCTGCAGGGGCTGCCGATCACGATCCACACATCCACGCGTCTGACACGGATGGGAGAAGAGGGCGCCTTCGTGGTGAAGGAAGGGGCGGACGAGGAGACCTCCATCGGGGCCTTCGACTCCGTCCTGGTGGCGGTCGGGCACCGCTCCTACGATCCCCTCTCTCATGCCCTCCGGGCGGCCGGGCTTCCGGTAACCGTCATCGGCGATGCCGCGCGGCCCGGCCAGATCCTGGATGCCACCAGAGCCGGGCGCTCCGCCCTGGCCCATCTTCGGGAGACCGGGGCCGGCGAAAGGGGAGCAGCCGACCAGGCGTCCGAAGCGCCCTGAGCGCGACGGCGGAGCAGCCGCCGACTCGCGCCCGGCTCACCCCGAGCCGTCGCCTACCGCGCCCGCGCCCCTCTCGCTCGCGTTGAGACCGAGCGATCTGGCCAGGCCCACCAGCGGGAGAAGCGGTACGTTCGCCTGATCGGCGAGGACCCGGCCAGCACCATCCTCGTCTACGGGCTCTTCGCGGGCATGAAGGGGCTCGACGGCCGGGAGATCGGGACCTTCCGGACTCCCACCTTCTACCTGGACGCCGACGACTTCACGGTCGAGAACCTGACCATCCAGAACGACGCGGGTCGGGTCGGCCAGGCACTGGCCATCGCCGTCAACGGCGATCGCGTGGTCTTTCGTTACTGCCGCTTCCTGGGAAACCAGGACACGGTGTTCCTCGACCGGGGGCGGCAGTACTTCGAAGGCTGCCTCATCGAGGGGACCACCGACTTCCTGTTCGGAGGGGCGACGGCCTGGTTCGAGGACTGCGACATCCGTTCCCTCGACAGCAGCTACCTCACCGCCGCCTCCACGCCGCCCGAGGCCGCCTTCGGGTTCGTCTTCCACGCTTGCCGGGTGCGCGTGGCCGAGGGTGAAGAGAGCTACCTGGGCCGACCGTGGCGGGACCATGCCGCGACGCTGTTCATGCGCTGCGAGCTGGGGCCGGGGATTCGCCCCGAAGGCTGGCACGACTGGGACAAGCCCTGGAGGGAGGCGACCAGCCGCTTTCTCGAGTACCGCAACACCGGCCCCGGGGCGGAGCGCTCCCGGCGCGTCTCCTGGGCCCGGGAGCTGACGCCCAACGAGGCCGAGCTGATCACCCCGGCCACCGTCCTCCGTGGCTGCGACGGCTGGGATCCAACCCTGGCCGAGCCGGTTCCTTTCGCCCTCCCGACGGTAGAGCGCTGAGTCCGGCCCGGACGTCGGCCGCTACAGGATCACCGTGAGGATCGCGTGGGCGGGGCTCGAGTACCTGAGCGCCCTGCCCTCGACCCAGACCTGAAAGCCTTCCTCGTGGTCGACGAGGCTCGTCACCACCACCGCGATCTTGCCGTCGGGGTTGACGAACGCCGTCGCCAGGAAGTCGTCGCTGCTGGAGGTGCAGACGATCCGGCGCGCGCCGGGCTTGATGAAGCGCGAGAAGTGGCCGAAGGCGTAGTGGGGGGGGTTGAACGTGAGCTCTCCGGTCTGGGGGTCGGCGTTGACGATGGTGCTGCCCATCAAGCCGCCCGCGTGACGCGGGCCGCCGGCGGGGTCGAGCAGCAGGTTCCAGACGGTCCATCCGGTGGTCCAGTTGTTGAGGTCCCGGATGACGTTGCGGGCCAGCCGGAAGGCGGCCTCCCAGGTTCCGCGTACCGAGCCCTCCGTGAACAGCAGTGCCTTGTCGGGGAACGCGTCGTGGAGCTGGCGGACGTTGTCGTGGTGGTCGCCGACGTACCAGTGGAAGGCGGTGCCCCAGATGTACTTGGAGGCCTCCGGGTCCTCGTAGGCGGCCTCGGCCCGCTGGTAGACGAGGCCCCGGTTGTGGTCCCAGATCATCAGCTTCACGTCGCCGAGGCCGTTCTCGTGGAGCGTGGGGCCGAGGTGGTCGCGCACGAAGTCCCGCTCCTCGTTGGCGGAGAAGATGCAGGACTCCCACACCTGGGTGGCCAGGGCCTCGTTCTGCACCGTCAGACCCCAGATGGGGACACCCTCGGCGGCATAGGCCTCCACGTACTTGACGAAGTAGTCGGCCCAGGTCTGCCGGTACTCCGGCAGGAGCTTCCCCCCATGCTTGATCTCGCCGTTGGTCTTCATCCAGCCCGGCGGGCTCCACGGCGAGGCGTACAGTCGCAGCCGCCCGCCGGCCGCGGCCTGGGCGCGCTTGATGAAGGGCAGCCGGTTCTTTCGGTCGTGCTCGATGGAGAAGTGCTCGAGCTGGGTGTCCCCCGGGACCTCGGCGTAGGTGTACATCGAGGCGGCGTAGTCGCAGCTATGGATGGTCGTCCGGCACAGGGTGTAGCCGTTGCCCTCGACCGGATCGAAGCTGGCCCTGAGGAACGCCTCCTGGGAGGCGTCAGGGAGCGACGCGAAGACGTCGGCGGCGGCATCGGTGAAGGCGCCGCCGAAGCCCTCGATGGTCTGGAAGGTCCGGTCGGGGTCGATGATGATGGTGGGGAAGTCCTCGTCCGGCTGCTCCAGCGGCGCGAAGGCGCGGAACCCGCGATCGGCCAGCAGCTCCTCTGGGGAGGGCGCTGTGACGTAGACCTGGGCCTCCAGGTACTCCCTCTGCCCCGCGTTCACGGGCACGGCCAGGAGACCCGCGGCGAGGAGCGCCAGGGGGATCCGCATGTGGGGTGGGAGCGACAGTGGGGTCCTCATGATGAGGGACATCTTAGGCCCGGCGCGTAGGAGTTGCCAGTCGCGAACGTCGCGTTCCCGGAGCCCAACCTGCTTCAGCTGCGCAGGAGCGTCGAGGGAACGCGGGGGATTCCATGGCTCCGCCCGTGCGTCGACAACGGCGGACGCGGAGGGAAGCAACGGCCTGCGACTCGCCGAGGTTACTGGCCGAAGGTGAAGACGCCGGTGAGCTTGGTGTCGCCCCAGCTCAGATCGAGCGTGGCGGGCTTCCCGTCCCCCTTGAGCTCGATGGTGAAGACCTCGACGGGCTCGGTGAGGGACTCCGGCATCAGCTCGAAGGTGTAGACGTCCTTGGCCGGGTCGTGTTGCGTTCCCCACTGCCCGGTCTGGGAGTTGAAGACGAGCCAGAACGTGTCCGCCTGCTTCTTGAGCCACAGGCTGTAGCTGCCCTTGGCGACCTCGGTCTCTCCGAAGGTCAGGGCCACCGGTGTCTCGAGCACCGTGGCCTGGTTCATCCCCATGCGCCAGAACGCGCCGTCCTCCAGTTGGGAGAGCATGTCCCTGCCTTTCAGCGACGGGCGGCCATAGTCGATGGTGACGACCCCCGACTCCGTCTTCAGCTCGGCCTTCCCGCGCTCCTGGGCGACCGCGGGCGTGGCCAGCGATGCGACGAGCATCCCCCCGGCAGCCCAGCTCAAGGTCCCTCTCAGCATGCCATCAGCCCACATCGTTCCTCCTCTCCGGACCACCGCTGCGCGAACCCCGTGGGCTCGCCGCGGCGGACCCGCAGCCCGGTCACATTCTAGCCAGTATCTGCCGCCGGCGCGTCCTGGTCGGGCCGAGATCGGTGAGGCTCACTCACTTCTGAGCGCCAGCGCCGGATCGACCCGGGCGGCGCGGCGGGCCGGGAGCAGACACGCCAGCAGCGCCGCGAGCAGGAACATGCCCGTGGTGGCAACGTACGTGGTCGGGTCGCTCCCGGTGATCTGGAAGAGGCTGTGCTGGAGCAGGCGGCCCACTCCCCAGGCCCCGGCCAGCCCCAACAGGATTCCGGGCAGGACCAGCCTGAACCCTTGCCAGAGCACACGTTGCAGGACCTCGGCGGTCGACGCGCCGAGGGCCATGCGGATGCCGATCTCCCGCGTGCTGCGGCTCACGGTGAACGCCAGCAATCCATAGATCCCCACCAGGGCCAAGAGCAGGGCGATGGCGGAGAAGAAGCTGAGCAGACTCATGTTGAAACGGCGCCCGGAGAGGGTGCCGGTGATGCGAGCCGTCATCGGCAACACGTCGGAGATCGGCCGGTCGCCGACGACCGGCCGAAGCGTCGAGCGCAAGGAGGCTGCGATGTCGCCGGGGGACGTGCGAGAGCGGACCACCAGGAACACGTCTCCTGGCATGGGGACCTGGTGCAGCGACAGGTAGACCTCGGGACCCTCACCGTGATCCAGGCCGTGCTGGGTGGTGTTGCCCACCACCCCGACGATCTGCACGACCGGTGGCGGCGCATCGGGGGCGGCTCTGATGGAGAATCGCTTGCCGACGGGGTCTTCCCCCGGCCAGTACTGGGCGGCCATACGCCGGCTGATGACCCCGTCGAGAGGCAGGCCCCGGAAGAGGGCGCCCAGGTCGCGTTGCCTGATGTCGAAGCCTGGTGGGATGACCGGGCGCGGCTCCTGCCCGTTCAGGAGCCGGCCCCGTACCAGGGGGATGCCCATGGCACGGAAGTAGCCCTCGCTCACGAAGTGAAAGCTGACGTCGGAGGTCTCGCCCGGCGATGGCTCGGGCCGCCCCTCCGGATAGATCGGGGCGCTGGAGTTGGTGCCGGTGAACGGGAGCGTGGTAACGACGGCGCTGGCTTCCACCTCGGGTCGGCTCCCCACCTTCTCGAGGACCTGCTCCCAGTGGGCGGCGGGGCCGAACGGATCGGCCCAGAACTGCTCCAGGGGCGGCGCGGACAGGCTCAGCGTGAGCAGACGCTCGGGCCGGAAGCCGGGCTCGACCCGCCCCAGCCGCTCTAGGCTGCGGATCAACAGGCCGGCGGCGATCATCAGCGTGAACGCGAGGGCCACCTGGCCCACCACCAACAGGTTCCGAGGCCGGAGCCTGCCGCCGTCAGGGCGCGACCTGCGCTCGCCGCCCTTCAGGGCAGCGCAGGGGTCGGCGTGCGAGAGCTGCCAGGCTGGAGCGAGGCCGAAGGCGATGCCGGCGGCCAGGGTGATGCCGACCACGAACACCAGCATGCGGGGGTCCAGTGAGCCACCGGCGGAGGCCAGCTCCTGCACGCCGGGGGGGACGAGCCGATAGAGGAGCTCGTAGAGCCAAAGGCTGAGCAGCCAGCCCAGCGCCCCGCCGCAGGCCGCCAGCAGCACGCTCTCGACCAGCAGCAAACGCAGAAGCTGTCGTACGGAGGCCCCCAGGCTGATGCGGATCGCCATCTCGCGCCGGCGGCCGACCGCGCGGGCCAGCAGCATGGTGGCCAGGTTGACGCACGCGATCAACAGCACCACGCTGACCGCCCCGAGCAGGAGCATGAGCTGCCTTCGGGCCGAGCCCGCGATGTGCTCTCGCAGGGACATCGCGTTCGGAACGATGCCCGCGTTGGCCTCCGGATACTGCTCTTGGAGCCGGCGTGCGATCGTACCCATCTGCGTGCGCGCACCTTGAAGCGTCGCTCCGGGCTTGAGTCGACCGATCACGAAGGTGCTCGCGCGGTTCATCCGGGTCGTCATGCCCATTTGCTCCGCGAATGGGGCCAGGGGCAGGTAGACATCGGCAGGCTGGAGGAACCTGAAGGTCGCGGGAAGGATGCCGGCCACGGTGACCGGGCGTCCATCCAGGGAGATGGTGCGGCCCACCAGGTCTTGCCTGGCGGCAAACAGCCTCCGCCAGGCGCCATGCGAGACCCAGGCGACCGGGGCGGCCCCGGGCTGGTCATCCTCGGCGGTCATGCCCCGACCCGCGGCCACGTCGACGCCGAGCGCGGCGAGGAAGCCCCACGAGACCATCATGATGGGGATCTTCTGCGCCGTCTCTCTCGTCCGCAGCGTTCCGCGGTCGCCCTGGTAGATGGAGAGCTCCGAGAAGACGTCTTGTTGATCACGCCAGTCCAGGAAGTTGGGGTAGGAGACCGACCCGTCGTGCGAGGTGGCGCTGTTGCGCTCCGTGATCCAGACCAGGGCCTCGGGGTCTGGATAGGGCAGGGCGCGCAGGAACGTGGTGTTCACCACGCTGAAGATGGCCGTGCTGGCCCCGATCCCCAGTGCCAGGGTGCCCGTCGCGGCGAGCGCGAACGCGGGACATTGGGTCAGGGTTCGGGCGGCGAAGCGCAGGTCCCGAAGCAGCGTGGTCATGGTCCACCTCCCGAAACCTCGGAGAGCGTCGCCGGGATCACGCGGCTCGCGACGACCCCTCTGCAGAGGCTGCTCGATGACTGGCCTGCACGGAGCGCGCCATTGAGGCAATGGCGCGCTCGCCAGGGAGATACGGGCGCGGCCAGAGGATGCCTGTCCGCTCTTGGGACGGTGTCGTTCCGGAAACGAAGACCCGACTTCCTCAGCGCGAGCGGTACGCCGCGCCGTTGGTCGCGGCGTACCGCTTCACGAGCTGGTAGACCTGGTCCCAGCTCTCGGCCCTCGGCTCGCCGATCGTCCGGTTGGTGCTGTTGGCGAAGCAGATCGTGAAGCAGCCGCTCTCACGCAGGCCCTTCACGTTCTCCGGGCCGTCCTCGACGTACACGTCGGCCCCCACCTGCTCCTTGTCCCTCACGAAGCAGAGGTCCCAGTAGGGGATCCCGTTGTGGTCGAGCCAGTCGATCGTCTGCTCGACGGCCGGCTTGTGCAGGTGGTGCATGAAGAGCCGGTGGGTGATGATCCGGATGCGGACCCCCTCGTTCGACAGCTTGCGCAGGTACTTGCGGGCCCCGGGGATCAGACCGGCGGTCTTGAACAGGTCCCGCTGAGTGACCGCGAAGCGGTGAAGGCTCTCGTAGTGGGCCGGGGTCAGGATGCCCCACTCGTGGAGGTCGAAGGTAACCTCCTGGGTCAGGCTTTCGACGGGGGTCTCGAACCACTCCGCCGCGATCTCGCGCATCCTCCCATAGAAGTCGGCGCAGACACCGTCGAGGTCCACGCCCAGGATCAGACCCTTCGCCGGACGCCAACGATCGTCGGGGCCCTTCTCGCGGTCGAGTGGCATGACCCGCATCCTACGCCAGGGACCCGGCCGTACCAAGGCCGGCCCGGCCACCCCGACCCAAATCGTCGTGACGGGGTGGGGGTGGACGCGGTAGAGTTGTCCTTGGAGTGGAACATCCCGGACCACGCAGACGAGCTGCCACCCGCCCATCGAAGAGACGAGCCTCTCTCGCCCTCGGCTCGCTGTTCGTTCCGGCGCTCCTCGGGTCGTGTCCGGCCACCGCGGAGGCCCTGGCGGCCCGAGCCCCGGCCCCGCAGACGTCGGTCCCCCAGTACGCGGTGGACGTGGAGGCGGTGGCCCTCGACGTGGTGGTCACCGATCGGAAGGGTCATCTGGTCTCGGGGCTGAAGCGGGAGGACTTCAGGGTGCTGGAGGAGGGGGTCCCGCAGGATCTCAGCTTCTTCACCGCCAGCCGCACCCCGGTGACAGTGGTCCTCCTCCTCGACAGCTCGGCCAGCGTGCGCTCCGACCTGCGATCGGTGCAGAAGGCCGCCAGCCGGTTCATCGACAAGCTGGGCCGCGGCGATCGAGCCCGGGTCGGCTTCTTCCACGAGCGGGTGGTCTTCGGGCCGCGGTTCACCGACGACATGAAGGAGCACTCGGCCCTGATCAACCAGATGCGTCCCCAGCGCAGCACCCATCTCTACGACGCGCTGGTGGAGGGGTTCCACGTGCTGCAGCCGATCCCGAAGCGCAAGGCGCTCCTGGTCTTCAGCGACGGCGCGGACGAAGGCAGCCGGGCCTCGATGTCGGACGTGGTGCAGGCCGCGCGGCAGTCCGACATCTCGACCTACTGCGTGGGGCTTCTGGGCTGGAGCGCCGGCGACGGCATGTTCACCAACCAGGAGCTTCTGGAGCGGATCGCCCGCCTCACGGGAGGGCGGGCGTTCTTCCCCAAGAACGACAAGGAGACCGAGAAGGCCTTCGATCGAATCCGAACCGAGCTCCACCACCAGTATCGGATGGGCTACGTCCCGTCGGCCGACCCAAAGGGGCCGGACCGCTGGCGACAGATCAAGGTGGAGCTGACCCGGCGCTCGGGCCTTCTGGTGCGTTGCCGCCAGGGTTACTACAACCGAGCTCTCCAGCAGGTGCCCGATGCTCCTTGATCCCAGCCGGCTGTCGATGATTCCCTTGCTGCTCTCTGGGTTGATGGCGACGGGCTCCCCGGAGCTCGCTCAGAGCCTCCGTGACGCCGCCCTGGCCGGACAGGCCGAGAGCATCCGCAGCCTTCTGGCAGCGGCCAGGCCGGCAGACGTCGACGCCGCCGACGCGACGGGCTGGAACGCCCTGATGTACGCCGTCAAGGGTGGGCACGACGAGATCGTCCGGATGCTGCTTCAGGCGGGGGCGAACGTCGGCCGGCGGGACGACGCCGGGGAGACGGCGCTTCACCTTGCCGCCCGATACGGCCGGGTGACCGCGACGGAGCTCCTGCTGCGGGCGGGGGCCGACCTCGAGGCCCGGGACTCGGCAGGGCGCTCCCCGTTGTACCGGGCCATCGAGAGGCACTCCGCGGACGTGATCGAGCTGCTCCAGGCGGCCGCGCTGGCCAAGGCCAAAGGCGCCCTGTCCCTGGCCCCGACCGAGGCGCCCGACCAGACGCTGCCGCCCCGGATCATCGAACAGGCGCCCGCGCCCTACACGGAGACCGCCCAGGCCAAGGGGATCGAGGGCAAGGTGGTGCTGATGGTGCTGGTGCGGCGCGATGGGTCAGTGGGGGCGGTGACCGTCTCCAAGGGGCTCGAGGCCTCGCTGGACGAGAGCGCCCAGCGCACGGTGCGGGCATGGAAGTTCGCCCCGGCGATGCGAAACGGAAGGACGGTCGAGGTGGTGCTGGAGGTCGAGGTGAAGTTTCAGCTTCCGGCCGAGTCCCGGCCGGGCGCCTCCGCGGTCGGCGACAGCCGCTCCAGCCGGGTCCGGGCCGCGAGGTAGTTGGGGTCGATCTCGAGGGCGGCCCGGTACTCCTCGATGGCCCTCTTCTCGTCCCCGAGCTGCCGATAGCACTCGCCGAGGTGGAAGCGGGCGTCGGCCATATCCGGCTCCTTGGACAGGGCCTTCTTGAGATGGGTGATCGCCTCCCGGTATCGGCCGAGGCGAAGCAGGAGAGCCCCCAGGCGCTCGTGGATGTAGCCGTCGCGCCCGGCGTACCGGGCGGCGACGCGATAGGCGCGCAGGGCCTCTTCGGTGCGCCCCTGGAACAGATACGCCGCCCCGAGGTTCGAGTAGGCCTCGGCGTACTTGGGGTGCTGCTGGATGACCAGCAGATACTCCTGGATCGCCTCGTCGACATGGCCTCGTCGCCGCAGCGCGACCCCGAGGTTGTTCCTGGCCCGCCGGAAGGTCGGCAGGATCTCCAGCGCCAGCCGGTACATCTCGAGCTCCTTCTCCGACGGGTCGAAGTCGACGTCCTGGTCCTCGGTGAAGTAGCCGTAGAGGAAGCCCTGGTTGTTGTAGAAGTTGGCGATGGCCTCGAGATCGTCGATGGGCTTGAAGCCGATGTAGGTGCGTCCCGGGTTGGCGCTGAAGTCGACCAGGGTGGTTCCCGTCGCCAGCCGGGCCACGGCGGTGATGTGCTGGCTGTGGACGATGATCTCGGCCTCCCGGGTGACGCGCTCGGTGAAGCTGACGTCCGCGTAGCCGGCGTCCAGGCCCACCGACCGCGCCATGCCCACGAACAGGTTGCTGTAGGCCAGACAGTTGCCCTTCCCCTCGCGGTAGACCTCCTGGGCGGTCTTGTTGGAGAGCCAGTCGTAGGAGAGGGAGAACCCGGCCAGTCCGGTGATGGTGTGGACGAGGGCCCGCACCCTCCCACTGTCCGTCAGGGCGTTCGCGGTGGCCTCCCGAGCCAGCGCACGGATCTCGTCGTTGACCTCGAAGGGGATGACGATCTCGTCCCGCAACTGCGTCGAGACCCGGCTCTCGAGCTCGGAGCGCAGCTCCTCGGGGGAGTAGACACGCCGCTGGAACGTGGCGCAGCCGGCCAGGCCGAGGGCCAGGATGGCGACGACGGAGAGCCGGGACAAGGGTTTGGCGGACACTCTGAGCCCTCTCTACAGAGTATACCCACGACTCCGGCTCAGGATACGGCCCCGGGGCGCGCCCTCAGCGGACCAGGGTGAGGATGGAGTGGGCCGGGCTGTGGCTCCTGGCCGCCTGGCCGTCGATCCAGAGGCGGAAGGAGATCTCCCGATCGCTGCGGTTGAGGACCACCACCGCCAGGCGGCCGTCCGGGTTCTCGAAGGCGGTGGCCTCGAGGTCGTCGCGATTGGTGGTGACCGCCACCCGACGCGCCCCGGGCCGGAGGAACTTCGAGAAGTGGCCGAGGTAGAAGTACGAGCTCGTGTAGTGCAGTGACCCGTCGCGGGTGTCTCCGATGACCGGCGCCATGGCGCCCCCGCCCACGTGGTTGGGTCCACCACGCTCGTCGAGGAGCAGGTTCCAGTCCGTCCAGCCGGTGGCCCAGTTGTTCAGGTCGCGCAGCACCGACCGGGCATAGGCCTCTCCCGGGGCCCACTCGCTGAGCCGCTCCCAGCCGAAGGGATAGACGCAGCCTTCGGTGAAGAGCAGCGCCTTGTCGGGGAAGCCGTCGTGGAGCAGGCGCACGTTGTCGAAGCTGTCGCCGTTGTACCAGTGGAAGCCTGCGCCCCAGACGTAGCGCGCCGCCCGCGGGTCCTCGTAGACGACCTGGGCCCTCTGGTAGAGCAGGCCGCGGTCGTGGTCCCAGATCATGAGCTTGAGGCGGCCGAGGCCGGCCTCCTGAAGCGCCGGTCCGAGGTGGTCGCGGACGAAGTCGCGCTCCTCCTCGGCGGTGAAGAGGCAGGACTCCCAGGTCTGGACCGCCATCGGCTCGTTCTGCACGGTCAGCCCCCAAAAGCGGATGCCTTCCTGCTGGTAGGCCTCGACGAAGCGGACGAAGTAGCGCGCCCAGGCACGGCGGTACTCGGGCTTCAGCCGGCCGCCCCGAAGCATCTCGCCGGTCGTCTTCATCCAGCCCGGCGGGCTCCAGGGCGAGGCGAACAGCTTCAGCTCCCCATGGGCGGCCGCCAGGGCCGCTTTGATGAAGGGGATGCGAAAACGCCGGTCGTGCTCGACGCTGAAGCTCTTCAGCTCGACGTCGTCGGGGGCCACATAGGTGTAGCTCTCGCTCGAGAAGTCACAGCTATGGATGGTGGTGCGGCCGAGCGAGTAGCCGATGCCGCGGTCGGGGTCGAAGTAGGCCGTGAGCAGCTCCCGCTGTCGCTCCTCGGGCAGCCGGGCGAAGGTCTCGGCCGCCGCGTCGGTGAAGGCGCCGCCGATACCCTCGAGCACCTGGAACTTGCGCCTCGGGTCCACCATCACCGTTGGGCTCAGCGCCTCCGGCTGCGGCAGCGGCTCGAAGACGACGGGCGGCTTCCGGGCGAGGCGATCGCCCGTGTCCCTCGCCGTCAGGTAGACGTCCGCCGGTCGCCGGGTCGGCGTGGGGGGCGGCGCCGCTCCTGAAGCCGTCGCGGACAGAGCCAGCACGAAGAGGATCACCTGTCGCCTCATGGTTGGACCTCCAGGCGCGAGGGTGCGCCGGACAGGGTGAAGGCAGCGCCTCCGGCGAGCGGTGGAGCTGCATCGTCACGAAGCACACGCGCGATGATACCGGGCCAGACGGCGGCACGGCAGGGTCGACGGAGGGCCAGGAGATGAAGGTGGGCTACGTGGGCACCGTCGACGGCGACACCATGAAGGGGAAGGTGGTGTTCGCCGACCTCGGCGAAGGGACGTTCGAGGGCACTCGGCAGCGGTTGGCCCAGGAGTGATGCGCTGAGCTGTCGTAACATAGGAAGAGACGGAGGTGCACCATGCGTCTGGCGGTCATCGTGTCGGGTGTTGCCGTCGCCATCGCAGGGGTGGCCGCGACCCAAGGGCCCGTCACTCCCCCACGCCTGTTGACGGCCGAGATGGGCTTGGCCCCCTGGGGCGTCCGGTCGGGTGGCATCGCGGCCTACGACGTGCAGGTCGACGACAAGGGAGCCGTGGCCAGCGCCGAGATGGTGCAGGACGTCGCTCCCTACGGGGATCAGCTCCGAGAAAGCCTGTGGTCCTGGCGCTTCGAGCCGGCGCTCGAGGGAGGCCGGCCGGTGGCCAGCCGGGTGTTGGTGCTGGGCCTCTTCCGTCCCCCGATGCTCAGCTTCCCGGCCCCGGAGAACCCGCGCTACAAGAGCACCCGGGCGCCGGCCGAGTTCCCGTGGCCCACCTCGGTGGCCGTGCCCCCCTATCCGCCGAACGCGCTCGGCAACGGCCTGGTGGTGGTCGAGGTCGACGTCTCCGAGGCCGGGAAGGTCACGGCGACACGGGTCGTCTCGTCGCCGACCGCGTTCGACGCGGCGGCCACCGACGCCGTTCGCGAATGGAGCTTCCGGCCGGCGAGGCGGGGCCGAAGGGATGTCGCGGCCCGGGTCTTCATGGTGTTCTCGTTCGTGACCACCTCGTAGCCGACAGAGGAGCGCTTTGGCCGGTCAGCCGGTCCCGGCTCCCTCCGAGATCGTGCGCGGCGAGGGGCGGCATCAGCCACGGTGCTTCCAGTCTGGCTGCGCGCGGACTCACAGGCCCAGGCCATCGAGGATGGGCTTCTCGTAGCGCTCGTCCTCCCCCGGGTAGCGGAGCCCGTCGATCCCCTTCACTTTGGCCAGCGCCCACAGGAGGCTCTCGCCTGCGGGCAGAACATCGGGCTGGAGACGGTAGACAGGATCCTGGTAGGCGTCCGACGGGGAGACGATCGTCCACCCTTGATGCCGAAACATCCGGATCACGTCGCGAAGGAACAGCGCATTGATCAGATTGTGGTGCAGTAGCAGAACGTGTCTCACGTCTCGGCCAAGCGTACGCCTGGCCAGCCCCTGGTAGTACTGCGCGCGATTGCTGAGATGGTCGAGGTAGGCCTGGCGGTAGGGCGCCAGCTCGGCCTCCGGCTCCCTGGACAGCCGCGCCTCGAGGCGCTGATCGTAGTACCAATCGCTGGCGTCGATGGTGACGTGGCCGTTCCGGTAGCCCAGCCGTCTCAGAAACGCTCGTGCTCCATCCCGCTTGGCGACGGTATTCCCTTCCTTCAGGAATGGGAAGCGGAACCATCTCGTGTAGCCTGGCACTCCCTCGAGCAAGGATCCGTTCTTGAGGAGATCCGCCTCGAAATCGGCGAGCGTGGCGGCCTTCCTGTTGAAGTAGCCATGCGCATAGCTGTGGTTCGCCACGCGATGCCCATCCTCGCCCCAGGCCGTGACGAGGATGAGGCCCTCCGCACAGTCCACCAGTCTGCCGGCCACGAAGAGCACCGAAGAGACCCCCTCGCCCTTGAGAGCCTTCAGGATCGCGCGGTTCTTCTCCGCGGCGTCCATTCGCACGTTCCGGCCGAGCCGGGGGCCGTCGTCGAAGCTCAGGGCGACGGATTGGGCGTTGAGAGAGGGGACCGACAGGAGCACGACCAGAATTGAGAGGACGTGTCGCATGGCAATTCGAATCATTGCACAGGACGGTGGTCCCGGCAGGCCGGACACGTCGGGTTCCGCGGCTCCCGCGGTGTGAGACCCTGGCTGCCCGCCCTTCCGCCACTCGGTGTCGCGCGCCGCCACGCCCGCCAGCCGATTCTCGACGAGAATAGGCTCACCACCCGAGAGCGCCGTGGTTCGGGTGGCGGAGGGAGTGGATGGAGCCAGGCCGCCGCTGGGCGAGAGAGGGGATCGAGGAGGCGACCTACCAGACGCTGGCCGCGGGGCTGCCGGCCTCCGAGGTCTGGTCGCTCCTGCTCGAGGTCTTCGCCCAGCGCGCGGCGCGGCGGCGGGGCAGCGAGGTCCTCGGTCAATGGCAACGCGACGCCTTCACCCGGCCGGCCCGGGTCGACCAGCGCACCCTCAACGGACTGGACGGCCACCTGCTGGCGAACGCAGCGGCGTTCGAGGCGGTGGAGCTGTCTCCCCTGACCCCGCTCGGGAGCTGCACCGCTGTCGGACCCACCAGCCAGAACAAGATCGTCTCGGCGCTGCGGGGGACCGAGGTGGTGTCGGACCCCACCAACGTGCTGGCCCTCGAGTGCGCGCACCGGCTGCGTCGAGACCCGAACGCCACGGTGCGGCTCTGCACCAGTCACCGTTGCGTGCGGGCACAGCCGGTTCCCAAGGGCACTGGCTTCGCACAGCACTTCCGCGTCTTCTGTTTGGCCACGGCGGGCCGGGAGCGGAAGGACCACGCCTTCGTGGTCGATGGGCTGGCCGAGCATGTCCTCACTCACCTGGGTGGGCTCGATCGTCTGGCGGCTCACGGCTACGCCTTCCCCGACCGGACCGTCAAGCTGCTGGCCACGCCGGCGCGGGCCGAGCTGGCGGACCGCATCGCCGACCGGCTGGGCGGCGTCGACGTGTCCCGCGGCGGACTGGACCACCCGTACTACGGTGGTCTCCGCTTCATGATCGGCGTCGCCAGCCCGGATGCCGATGCCCCGATCCCGCTGATCGACGGCGGGTCCTTCGACTGGCTGGCCCGGCTCACGTCCAACCGGCGCCTGGTCTTCGTCGCCAGCGGGATGGGCTCCCAGCTCGTCGCCGATCTGTACCGCCGCACTACGCCGGACGCCTGAGAGGGTGGGGGAGGCCGCCATGTTGCGGATCGGTCTGGTGCAGCAGCGTGCCGGGTACGACAAGGGCGAGAACCTGGAGCGTGGCCTCGCGGCCCTCACCCGGGCGGCTGGGGCGGGGGCCCAGGTGGTCTGCTTCGCCGAGCTCGCCTTCGAGCCCTTCCATCCGCAGCGCCCGGCCGCGCCGGGCTTCTCGGACCTGGCCGAGCCCGTGCCCGGTCCGACCACCGAGGCGCTGGCGCTCCGGGCGCGAGAGCTCGGCGTGGTGGTGGTGGCGAACCTCTTCGAGCGGGACCAAGACCGCTGCTACGACTGCTCTCCGGTGATCGACGCAGACGGGGCTCTCCTCGGCGTGACGCGAATGGTGCACATCACCGACTACGAGGGCTTCCACGAGCAGGGCTACTACCGGCCCGGCGATCGGGGCGCTCCGGTCTATCGGACGGCGGCGGGCCGGATCGGCGTTGCCATCTGCTACGACCGTCATTACCCCGAGTACATGCGGACGCTCGGTCTGGGGGGCGCGGAGCTGGTCGTGGTCCCGCAGGCCGGAGCGGTGGGGGAGTGGCCCGAAGGCCTGCACGAGGCCGAGATGCGGGTGGCCGCCTTCCAGAACGGCTACTTCGCGGCGCTGGTCAACCGGGTCGGCCCGGAGGAGCGGCTCGAGTTCGCCGGCGAGTCCTTCGTGTGCTCACCCGCTGGGACGGTGATCGCTCGCGCCCCCGCTGGCGAGGACCACCTACTGCTGGCCGACCTGGACCTCGCCGAGGTCGAAGGCTCCCACGCGCGCCGACTCTTCTTCCGGGATCGCCGCCCCGAGCTGTACGGCGCCTGGGTCGGGGGGAGATCCTTGCGGCGCCGCCCTTGAAGCGGAAGGTCAGGTGGGAGTCGAGCAGGGGCTCACGGCCTACCGCTGAGCGGAGCCTGTCCTCAGGCGTCGATCATGCCGCGGGCCGCGGCGTCGTCGATGATGCTCTGGATGTGCTCCCACAACGCGGGGGCGCCCTTGTCGGCGACCTGGTTGATGGCCAGGATCCGGTCCCTCGAGACCCCGTGCTCGCGCCAGGCCTTCCCCCCGGATGCGTGGTTCATGATCACGGCCGACAGACGGTCGATGGCCCGGGCGTAGCAGGCTTCCGGCGAGCGCCCCTCCTCGAACTCCCGCCACAGGGCCAGCAGCTCTTCCCCTTGCTCCTCCGGCAACAGGCCGAAGATGCGCTGCGCCGCCCGCTCCTCGCGCTCGGCCTGGTCCCGCTTGGCCGCCTCGTCGTAGATGAAGGTGTCGCCGGCGTCGATCTCGACCAGGTCGTGGATGAGCGCCATCCGGAGCACGTGGAGAAGGTCGATCGGCCTCCGGGCGGTTTCGCACAGGACGAGCGCGGCGATGGCGAAGTACCAGGAGTGCTCGGCGTCGTTCTCATTCCGGGATCCGTCGGTGAGGTAGTTCCGGCGGAAGATCGTCTTGAGCTTGTCGACCTCGAGCAGGAAGCGGATCTGTCGTTGCAGTCTTTCCATGGCTGAATCCTACCCTGACGGCGGCAAGTCGAGGCACCGACGCCCAGACTGCTACAATCGGGAAGCCTCCAAGGGTACCCGTGCCAGGCCGCATGATGAGGAGCGACGCTCCCGGCAGAGCATCGGCGGTCGCCGTCTCAGGCGGAGAAAAGGGAGTGACATGGCCAAACAGGCCGAACTAGTCCGGATTCCCTGGAAGCCCATCGCGCCCCTGGATCGAGCGAGTGTCCTTGAGAACGGCGCGCTTGGGGCACTGGATGCGCTCCGGGCCGAGTGGCAGCGTCGGCTCAACGCCCTCACGGAAGAGGAACGGGCCAGCACGCGCCAGCGTTCGCTTCGCCGCATGTCTGTCGAGACGGGGATCCTGGAACGGCTCTACCACGTGGAATGGGGCCTGACGCTGACCCTAGTCGCGGAAGGCTTCACCAGGGATGTCGTCGAGCGGGCAGGCGGCGCGGTGGACGACCGGATCCTGGCTACGCTCCGGGCGCAGATGGACAGCTTGGGCATGGTTCTGGACTTCGTCCGTGCGGACCGAGCGCTCACTCCCTCGTTCATCAAGGAGCTGCACCAAGCCATCACGCGAACCCAGGAGACGTACGACGCGATTGATGCCCTGGGGCGCGCCTTCAACCGGCCCCTGCCGCGAGGTGAGTGGAAGCGTGACCCCAACCACGTCTTGAGACAGAACAACACGCTGCTTGAGTATGCGCCTCCCGAGCACGTGGCCTCTGAGGTCGATCGCTTGGTGGAACTGTGGAGGTCGGTGGACGCCGACAACACGGTGCACCCTCTCGTGAAGGCGGCCTGGCTCCACCACCGCTTCGTGCAGATCCATCCGTTCGCGGATGGGAACGGCCGTGTGGCCCGCGCCCTGACTCTGCTGGTGCTCGAGAAACACCGGTACGCCCCGTTGGTCGTGGACCGTTGGCATCGGGTGGACTACCTGAAGGCCCTGGACGCCGCGAACGACGGCGATCTCGCGGCGCTAACTCGGCTCTTCGTCCGACTGGAGAGCGCGGCGCTGGCCGCGGAGCTGGAGCGCCCGCCGGAGCCCAGCGCTGGGGCGTTTGCGGTGGACGTGGCCCATACTCTCGCCGACCAGATCGCCAAGATTCGCGAGCAGCGTGCCTCGCACATCCAAAGGCGGCTTCACTCGTTGGCCGTGGCGGTGGGCGGGCGGATGGGCAGGTGGTTCGACCGGCAGCAGGGGCAGTTGGGAGAGGTCTTCGAAGGAAGGGAGATCCAAGACGCGACATTCCGGTGTGCCACCGAGATGCCGCCTTCGCCGCAAGCCCAGTACTACCGGAGGCAGATCATCGACTCGGCTCGAACCGCCGGACACTATGCTGACTTCTCGCGCTTCGCCGGTTGGGCCAGCTTGCGGGCGCACGTTGAGGGGCTGCACATGCAGTACGTGGCATCGCTCCATGGTGCCGGCCGGGAGCCGGGCGTCATGGCGGTGACCACGTTCGCCGAGGTTTCGACGGAGCCGAAGACGGACGGCGACGAGAGTCCAATGCAGCGGGACTACGTGCACACCACGAAGGACGGTTTCTACTTCGCTCACACCGAATCCGTCGAAGCGCTCGATGCGCGAGGGGCCGAGCTGGAGGAGCTGCTCGACGAAGGTCTCGCTGTGGCGTTGGCTGAGCTCCTGAAGCGGTTGTGACGGGGCGCGCCGAACCGCGAACGGCCAGGTCAGCACGGGGCGGGGCGCTGGGCCCGCTTCGGGTGGTCGTCCTCCATCGGCGGCGGGCACCAACCCGGCAGCGGCGCTTCCCTCAGCTGCCGGCTCGCCTCGCCTACGCCCGCGCCGGTCGCGGACCGGCTCTCCGCCCCTTGGCCTTGGGGCTGCCGCCCCGGACCAGCATGTCCTGCAGCTCGTCCGGCATCGAGCTGGCCTGGAGTGCCTCCTCGTAGCTGATCTGCCGCGAGAGGTGGAGCTGGGCCAGCGACTGGTTGAACGTCAGCATCCCGTACTTCTCCTGGCCGGTCTGCATGGTCCCGTAGATCATGTGCACCTTGTCCTCGCGGATCAGGTTGCGGATCGCCGGGTTGGGGATCAGGATCTCCATCGCCAGGGCGCGCCCCTGGCCGCTGGCCCGGGGGATCAGCGCCTGGCACAGGATCCCCTCCAGGACCAGCGAGAGCTGCGCCCGCACCTGGGCCTGCTGGTGGGACGGGAAGACGTCCACGATCCGGTTGATGGTCTGGGCCGCCGAGTTGGTGTGGAGGGTGGCCAGGGTGAGGTGGCCGGTCTCGGCGATGCGCAGCGCGGCCTCGATCGTCTCCAGGTCGCGCATCTCGCCGATCAGCACCACGTCGGGGTCCTCGCGCAGCGCCGCCTTCAGGGCATCGGCGAAGGTGGAGACGTCGGCGAGCAGCTCACGCTGGCTCACCAGGCACCGCTTGTGGCCGTGCAGGTACTCGACCGGGTCCTCGACGGTGATGATGTGGCCGTCCCGATCGCGGTTGATCTTGTCGAGCATCGCTGCCAGCGTTGTCGACTTGCCGGAGCCGGTCGGCCCGGTGACCAGCACTAGCCCCCGCGGCTTGGCGCAGAGCCGCCTCACCACCGGCGGCAGGCTCAGCTCCTTGAAGGTGCGGATCTTGTAGGGGATGGTCCGGAACACGCCCGAGACCGCGCCGCGCTGGCGGAAGACGTTGGCGCGGAAGCGGGCCAGGTTGCGCAGGCCGAAGCTGAAGTCGATCTGGTGCTGCTCCTCGAAGCGGTGCTTCTGGGCGTCGGTGAGCACGCTGTAGACCAGGCGCTGCGTCTCCGCCGGGCCGAGCGGCGGAAGATCCACGCTCCTCAGCCGGCCGTCGACGCGGATCCGGGGTGGGGTCCCGGTGGCGACGTGGAGGTCGCTGCCCCCCATCTCGATCATGGTCTTGAGGAGCTGGTGCAGGCTGACGCTCATGGGATCCCTCCCAGGGTTCTTGAGACCACCACGCGGCCCTTGTCGTGATGGCAGATCCTGGCCCATCGACTCGGGGATGTAAAGGCGTGGCGGTCCGCTCCGCGGGCCGACGGGGAGTGGTAGGCTCGGCCTGCCGCGCCGCCGGCGGCGGGAGGGACTCATGCGACCAGACGGCAGGTTCTCGACACGCCGATGGCTTGGGGGGGTGATCCTGCTCTTGGCCACCACGGCCTGGGCCCAGCCGAGCGTGGTCCAGGACACCGGCTCCTGGATCCTGTGGAAGCACGCTGCCGAGCCGGCCCTCTCGGGCAGCGCCCTCGACATGTCGTTCCTGCTCGAGGCGCCGGCCGGCGGGCACGGCTTTCTCTCGGCGCGCGGCGACCGTTTCGTCTTCGAGGACGGCACCGAGGCCCGGTTCTACGGCGGCAACTTCTTCGGCGAGGCCAACTTCCCGGACAAGGCCGACGCGGAGCGGCTGGCCGACATCGTGGCCCGCTCCGGCGCCAACCTGGTCCGCCTGCACCACCTCGACGTGGTCGCCCCCTGGACCGACAAGGTGGTGCAGAGGAGCCTGTTCGGGGGCCAGCAGCCGGCCACCACCCGTCGGCTCGATCCCGTGATGCTCGACCGCTTCGAGTATCTGGTTCACTGCCTGAAGCGGCGCGGCGTCTACGTCTTCATCAGCCACCTCTCGTCGCGGATGGTGCGGCCGGGCGACGGCTTCCCGGGGCCGGAGGCGGCGCTTTCCGACCTGCCGTGGGGGCTCAAGGTCGAGGGGATGTTCGACCCGTTCTTGATCGACCTGCAGCAGGAGTACCTGCACAAGCTCCTGACCCACCGGAACCCCTACACCGGCCTCTCCCTGATCGAGGACCCGGCGATGGCGATGACCGAGGTGGTCAACGAGAACACGCTGCTGTGGCCCCGGGAGACCGGTCCGTTCGCCACCAGCTCGGACTACTACCGGGAGATGCTGCAGAAGCGCTTCAATGCCTGGCTGCGGGAGAAGGTGGGGGGGCGCCCGGCGCTTCTGCTCCGCTGGGCTCCCGGCGGCGAAGGGCGGGTCGGGCTCGGGGAGAACGAAGACCCGGCCGAAGGCTCGGTGACGTTGCCGGCCAGCTACCGGAACGTCGACCGCTCCCATCAGAGCGACGCGCGGATCCGTGACAGCTTCCACTTCCTGGCCGACCTGCAGTGGGAGTACTTCGAGAAGATGCGGTCCTTCCTGAACGACCTCGGCCTGCGCTGCCCGCTCACCGGCAGCAACCACTGGACCGACGACGTGATCGACCTGGAGCAGAACGCCCGCTTCGACTACGTGGACCGGCACAGCTACTGGACCCATCCCCAGGGGACCTACAACTACGAGAAGGGGCAGGGGATCGATCCGAGGCCGATGGTCAAGGACCCCGAGGGCGGCAACGTCGGCTCTTGTGCACGGCGTCGCGTCTACGGCAAGCCCTACACGGTCTCGGAGTGGCACAACTGCCTGCCCAACCCCTACCGTGCCGAGGGGACGCCGATCCTGGCCGCCTACGCCGCTCTCAACGGCTGGCACCCCCTGCAGTACGCGTATTGGGGGACCTTCGAGAAGCAGCCGGCGATGATCAACTCGTTCGAGGCGATGCTCGACCCGACCCAGATGAACCTGATCCCCTCCTCGGCGCTCCTGTTCCTGCGCGGCGACGTCCGGGAGTCGCCCACCGGCTACTACGACGTGGTCGCCGAGGACCTGGTGGTCGATCCGCTGCGCTCGCCGGAGCGACATCCGAAGGTGGCGCTGGTGGGGAAGTATGGTCTGGCCTTCGCCGGCCAGGGGCCGGCTCCCGAGAACGACCCGCGGCTGCTCGAGCGGGCCTCGGGCGACGGACCGCTCCGCAGCGCCACCGGCGAGCTGACCTGGAATGCAGACGAGGGCCTGTTCACCGTCGACACGCCCAGGACCCAGGGCGCCGTGGGCTTCCTCGGCGGCCGCCGTGTCGAGACCCGCGACGTCGTGTTCGAGCTGGACACGCCCTTCGCCGTGGTGCTGGTCTCGTCGCTGACCGACGAGCCGGTGGCCACCTCGTCGCGGCTGCTGGTCGCCACCGCAGCCGACGCCCGCTGGACGGGCGTCCTGGTCTCGGCGAACGGCGACAAGATCCTGACCACCGGCCACTGGCCTTTCTTGATGCAGCCCGTGGAAGGGCGGCTGTCGCTGGCGGTGGGGGAAGGGCATACCGTCTTCCGCCTCGCCACCAACGGCGAGCGCCTCGGCGTGCTGCCGGTCGACACCGCGGAGGGGCGGCTGGTGCTGCCCCTCGAGGCGAAGGGCGGCTGCATGCACTACGAGATCGTGAGGGAGCCGCTTCCTCCCTCCGCGTCGGCCGGGAGAAGATAGGGGACATGATCACGCTCGCGCCGTGGCTGGGGGTCGCTCGGGCCCCCTTCCTCCTGCTTCCGGTCACCCTGGTCGCCGCCGGCGCCGCCGCCGCCGCGTACGAGGGGCGCTTCGGCTGGCTCCCCACCGGCCTGGCGCTTCTCGGACTGGTGCTCCTGCACGCCGCCGTCAACGCCCTCAACGAGGCCAGCGACATGGTGACGGGGATCGACCTGCGCACCACCCGCACCCCTTTCTCGGGCGGGAGCGGCACGCTGCCCGCCGGACGGCTCTCGGTGCGCGCCACCCAGGTCTTCGCCTACGCCTGCGCGCTCGGGGGTGGCCTGATCGGCGTCTACTTCACCCGCCGGCTGGGAGAGGGCTTCGCCGTTCTGATCGCCCTCGGGGCGGTGGCGGTGCTCCTCTACTCCCAGGTGTTCGCCCGCTCCGGCCTGGGCGAGCTGTTCGCCGGCCTCGGCCTCGGCGCGCTGCCGGTGTGGGGGGCGGCCTGGGTCCAGGGGCAGGCGCCGGGCGCGGCCGCCCTCTGGGCCGGTGCTCCGGCCTTCTTCATGACCTTCAACCTGCTGCTGCTGAACGAGTTCCCCGATGAGGAGGCGGACCGGGGTGGGGGCCGGCGCAACCTGGTGCTGCTGCTCGGGCGAAAGGGCGCGGCCCGCATCTACGCGGCCGCCGCCCTGCTCACGCCCCTCTCGATCGTGATCGCCGTGGCGATCGGCGCCCTGCCCGCCCTGGCGCTTCTGGCGGCGCTGCCGTCGCTCCTGCTGGTGAAGCCGCTCGGCTGGGCCTTCGGCGACCCCCGCCAGCCGGTGCCGCTGCCCGCCATGGGCGCCAACGTGGCCTGGAACCTGGCCACCAACAGCGTGCTCGCCGTGGCGCTGGCCCTGGCCTGAGGCGGGAGGCTTTGATGTCGGAGCGGTACGTGGCGCTGCTTCGCGGCATCAACGTGGGACGCGCCAAGCGGGTGTCGATGGCGGACCTGCGCGCGATCGTCGAGGGTCTCGGCGGCTGCGACGTCCGCACCCTCCTGAACAGCGGCAACGTGGTGTTCGGCCACCGACGTTCGAAGGTGGAGGATCTCGCCTCCGGCATCGAGAAGGCCCTGTCCGACGAGCTGGGGATCTCCTCTCGGGTCACGGTCCTGACCGGCTCTGAGCTCAGCGGGATCGTGGCCGGGAACCCGCTGCTCCAGGTGGCCGGCGACCCCTCGCGGCTGATGGTGGCGGTGCCGCAGAAGGCGGCGGACCTGGCCCGGCTCGAGCCCCTGCGCCGGCAACGCTGGGCGCCCGAGGCGCTGGCGATCGGCCGCCGCGCCGCCTACCTCTGGTGTCCCGACGGGGTGCTGAAGAGCCCGCTCGGGGCGGCCGTCGGCCGGGCGCTCGGGGATCGTGTGACCGCGCGCAACTGGACCACGATCTCGAAGCTGGCCGCGCTGGCCGGGTGATCCAGGCGCGGTATACTCGCCCTGCTTTGGCTCGCCCGGCCGGGTGCGGACCTGCCGAGCCGCGGCGCCGGCGAGCTCGGGGAGGTTCGCCATGAGCGCCTGGGCCCTCGTGCTTCTGATGGGAGCCGCTTCAACCACCGCCAGCCATCCGCTGATCGTCAACGTCGACGGCCGCAAGGCCACGAGCCTCGACGGGACCTGGCAGGCCATCGTCGACCCCTACGAGGACGGCTACTACGACTTCCACTACCACCTCCGGAAGGACGGGTACTTCAAGAACGCCAAGCCCCAGCACCCCTCCGACCGGGTCGAGTACGACTTCGCCGCCTCCGACACGCTGCTGGTGCCGGGGGACTGGAACTCGCAGCGGGACGAGCTGTTCTTCTACGAGGGGACGGTCTGGTACGAGCGTGAGCTCGAGGTTCACCCGGTCGAGGGCCGCCGCCAGTTCCTCTACTTCGGCGCCGTCAACTACCAGGCCCGCGTCTTCCTGAACGGCGAGGAGCTGGGCTTCCACGAGGGTGGCTTCACCCCGTTCAACCTCGAGGTCACCGGCCGCCTGAAGGACGGCGCCAACGTGCTGGTGGTCAAGGCCGACAACGCCCGCCACCGCGACGCGGTGCCGATGAGCATCACCGACTGGTGGAACTACGGCGGGATCACCCGGCGGGTGTTGCTGGTGGACGTGCCCGGGACCTTCATCCGCGACTACCACGTGCGGCTCAGCCGGGAGGAGCCCGACCAGATCGTCGGCTGGGTGCAGCTCGACGGCCCCCGCCTCCAGCAGAAGGTCACGCTGCGCCTCCCGGAGAACCAGGCCGAGACCACCGTCACCACCGACGCGAACGGCTACGCCGAGCTGCGCCTCGCCGCCGCGGACCTCGAGCGCTGGTCGCCCGAGCACCCCAGGCTCTACCAGGTGAGGCTCGCCGCCGAGACCGACCAGGTGGACGACGCGATCGGCTTCCGCACCATCGAGGTGAAGGGCCAGGACATCCTGCTGAACGGGAAGCCGATCTTCCTGAGGGGGATCAGCATCCACGAGGAGGCCCCGCTGCGGGGAGGACGCGCCTTCAGCCGGGAGGACGCCCGCATCCTGCTGGGGTGGGCGCAGGAGCTGGGGTGCAACTTCGTGCGCCTCGCCCACTACCCCCACAACGAGAACATGACCCGCGAGGCGGATCGGATGGGGCTTCTGGTGTGGTCGGAGATCCCCGTCTACTGGGCCATCGCCTGGGAGAACCCCGAGACCTTCGCGAACGCCAGAAACCAGCTCCGCGAGAACATCACCCGTGACAAGAACCGGGCCAGCATCATCCTCTGGTCGGTGGCCAACGAGACCCCGATCACCGAGCGGCGGACGGCGTTCCTGACCGACCTGGCCAACGAGGCGCGTCGGCTCGACCCGTCGCGGCCGGTGACGGCCGCCCTGCTCCACCACTACGAGGACGAGGAGGACCAGCGGACCATCCTGCTCGACGACCCGATCGGGACCGCCCTCGACGTGCTGGGGTGCAACGAGTACCTGGGCTGGTACGACGGCCCGCCCGAGAAGTGCGACCGGGTCGAGTGGCGGACCCCCTACGACAAGCCGATGATCATGAGCGAGCTGGGCGCGGGGGCGCTGGCGGGCCAGCGCGGCGAGGCCATCCAGCGCTGGACCGAGGACTACCAGGCCGACGTCTACCGGCACCAGGTCCCGATGCTGAAGCGGATCCCGTTCCTGCGCGGGACCACGCCCTGGATCCTGATGGACTTCCGCTCGCCGCGGCGCCCGCTCCCCAAGATCCAGGACTACTGGAACCGCAAGGGCCTGCTGTCGCAGCGGGGCCAGCGCAAGCTGGCCTTCTACATCCTGCAGGGCTTCTACCGGGAGCTGGCCGGGGCGCCGACACCGTAGGCGCGACCGCCCAGCCCAGCGCGGGACGACGGCCGGTGGAGACGCCACGGC
>CAZNNH010000019.1:44363-59161 GCA_964574335.1 uncultured Acidobacteriota bacterium
GGAGACTTTCACCACGGACTGCTAGCATCAGGGGCCTCCTGGGTCGTGGTGCCCACCTACCGGATGGTGCGCATCCAGCAGTCGGATCAAGGAGTATCTGAACGTCCAGCACAGCCAGGCGACGACCGAGACGGTAGGCCGGATCCGCCTGACGGCGCCCCTCACCTCATCCCAGCCCGGCGCCGGACTCGGCGCGGGCCGAGCCCGGGAGCCGGCCGTAGCGCTGGGTGGCATAGCCCACGATCGCGCCGGCCAGGCTGCCGGGGAGCATGATCTCCCAGTAGTAGTGCTTGCCGGTGGCGGGATCGGGCTGCATGGCCACCAGATAGGCGAAGGCCAGGCCGGTGGCCAGGCCGGCGGCGATCCCCAGCGGGACCGATCGGACCTTCCTGGCCACCGCGCCCACGATCAGGCCGACGATCACCCCCTTGAGCGTCGAGCCGATCACGATTCCCACGATCTGGGGGGCCGTCTCCGGCGCCGACAGCAACGCCGAGAGACCGTCGAAGATCCCCAGCACGCCTCCCACCACGAGTCCGAGCAGCGGCTTGTTCATCTGAGCTCCCTCCCGGAAGGCGCCTGTCGGCCCTCCTCTGTCTTTCTTACCCGTCGAGGGCCCGCTCCTTTGCCCGATTCGTGCCTCCGTCCTCAGATCCGGGCCACCGCCAGCAGGACCAGCCGCATGGCCAGGTAGGACAGGACCAGCAGGATGGCGGCTCGATGCTGGGCGGCGAGGCGTCGCCCCCGGCGCCACAGGTTCTCGGGGTAGGCGGAGACGGGCTCCCCCTCCAGGAACCGGCCGACGTCGTCGGCCAGCGCCGCCACCCCCGAGTAGCGCTGCTCGCGGTCCGGGGCCAGCGCCTTCCGGCAGATCGCCTCCAGCGGCCGGGGCACCCCGCCCGCCCGCAGACGCGGGACGGCTGCCGCCGGTTCGCGCGAGGGCCCATGGAATGTCCGGGTCTCCCGCCGCGACGTCGCGGGTTCCGCGGGGGAATGGCCGGGTGGGCGGCTCGTCAACAGGTAGTGGAGGATGGCGCCGAGCGAGTAGACGTCCGCGCGGGCGTCCAGCCCTTCGACCTCGCCCCGGGCCTGCTCGGGGGCCATGTAGGCCGGGGTGCCGAGGACGGTCCCCTGGGCGGTGGCGTCCGGGTGAGGCGGAGCCTCCGGATCCCGTGGGACCGGGCGGGGGGGCGTCTCGCCCAGCCGCTTGGCGAGCCCCCAGTCCACCACCAGCACCTCGCCGAACGGTCCCACCATCACGTTCTCGGGCTTCAGGTCACGGTGCAGGACGCCATGGGCGTGGGCGAACGCCACCGGCTCGCAGATCCGCAGCAGCAGACGCAGGCGCTCGCGCAGCGGCCGGCCTTCGGCCACGAGCTGGTCGAGGCGTTTGCCGACCACCAGCTTCATCGCGTAGAAGACGCGGCCATCCGGCAGCGTCCCCACGTCGTGGACGGGCACGATGCCCGGATGCTCGAGGCGCGCGCTGAGGTGGGCCTCACGCCGAAGCCGCGCGGCCCCTTCCGCGTCGGTGTCGACGATCACCTTGAGCGCCACGTCGCGGTCGAGCTCGAGGTCGCGGGCGAGGTACACGACGCCCATGCCGCCCCGGGCGACCTCGTTGCGGATCTGGTAGCGCGTCTCGCACAGCTCGCCTCGCCGGACCTCCTCGCGGAGGCGGTCGAGCGCCCGGTCGCTCGGCTCGCTCACCATGTGTCGGCCCCGAAGAGGGCGCGGGCCTCGGCCCGGAACTCCTCGTCGCTGGCGGTGATCTGGCGCAGCTTCTCGAGCAGCGTTTTCCGGAGCTCGCGCCGCGCCCAGTGAAGGTGGTTGGTGACCTGGGTGACGGGGATCCCGAGGTCGACCGCGAGCCGCGCGTAGCTGGGCCGCTCGGCGTCGGCCTCCAGGTCGTAGCGCTCGAAGGCGGCGAAGGCGACCGACCGCAGTGTCCCCTGGCAGCGGGACCGGAGCGCCGCGACCGCTTGCGAGAAGAGGCCGCGGGCCCACTGTCTCTGGAACTCGGCCTCCAGGTCGGTGCCGTCCTCGAGCTCCAGCTCCCGGGCCCGGCCGTCCGGTCCCGTGGACTGAAGCGGGACCAGGGTGGCGCCGCCGCCCCGCTTCAGCCGCTGGCCTGCCCGGTGCTCGTTGGCCAGGTAGGCCTGCAGGCAAGCCAGCAGGTAGGAGCGGAAGCGCCCGCGGGTGGGGTCATATCGCTCCAGCCACCCCTTCTCCAGGGCCGCCGCGAAGAAGCCCTGGGCCAGATCCTCCGCCTCCTGCTCACGAGACGGGAGCCGGGTACGGATGTGGCGATGGACCGGCCTCCAGTAGGCGGAGGTCAGCACCTCGAGGGCGCGAGCCTTCAGCTCCGGGTCGCGGCTCTGCACACCCAGGACCACGGACCGGCGAGTCTGGGGAAAGGGCAATGTCCTTCGATTCTCGCACGAGCTGAGCTCGCCGGCCGGTGGGGCTCTTCTCGGCTCAGCCGAGGACGGTGTGCTGCTTGCGGATCAGGGCCAGGAACTCGTTGCGGGTCTGGAGCTGCTCCCGGAAGGCCCCCACCATGCAGGAGGTGACGGCCACCGAGTTCTGCTTCTGGACGCCGCGCATCACCATGCACAGGTGCATGGCCTCGATCACCACGCCCACGCCGCGCGGCCTGATCGCGTCCTGGATCGCCTCGGCGATGTCCACGGTGAGGCGCTCCTGGACCTGCAGCCGGCGCGAGAACATGTCCACCAGGCGCGGGATCTTGGAGAGGCCCACCACCTTGCCGTCGGGGAGGTAGGCCACGTGGGCCTTGCCGAAGAAGGGGAGCATGTGGTGCTCGCAGAGGCTGAACACGTCGATGTCCTTGATGATCACCATCTCGTCGTAGGAGACGGTGAACTGGGCCTCGTTGAGGACGGTCTTGGTGTCCTGGGCGTAGCCCTCGGTGAGGAAGCGGAGCGCCTTGGCCACCCGCTCCGGGGTCAGTTGGAGCCCCTCGCGGTCGGGGTCCTCGCCGATCTCCCGAAGGACCTCCCGGACGTGGCCTTCCAGCTTGTCGTGTGCCATCGACCCTCCCTCGCGCTGCCCCCAGCTAGCGGGCGGCCTTTCCCGCCGGCTCCACCCGCAGCGGGGTGGGCTGCTTGGTGACCGCGCACCGCTGGCAGACCTTCTCACCGCCGGCCGGGTCGTCCCAGGTGCGGCGGCGGTGCGCCTCGCGCAGGCGCTCGAAGTTGGGGCTGGCCCAGGCCTCCCGCAGGCTCAGCGCCGAGGAGCCCGGGACGCCCTCCACCACCGGCCCGCCGTCGATCTCCAGGGTGAAGCCCTGGCAGCACGGCATGGTGTGACGGCCGTCCCAGGTCACCACCATGCGCCGGAACGGGTCCGAGCACTGGAACTCCTGGGCGTTCATCTGCCTCCAGGTGGCGGCCTTCCAGTGGTGCTGCTGGCCGGCGGGGAAGTAGCACTCGCTGACCGACATCCAGTCGACGCCCAGCTTGCCCTTCCAGAACTCCTCCATCCGCCCGCTGTCGACGGCCTCGGCGTTCAGGTGGGTGCGGACCACCGAGGCGCGGATCCGGCAGTCGGGGCCGGCCTTTCCCTCGGCCCGGGCGCGCACCGCGGCGCGCACCGACTGCAGCAGCACTTCCCAGCTCCCGCCCACCCGCTGCCGGTGGTAGGTCTCGGGGTCGCAGGCGTCCACCGAGAACATCAGGTCGGTGACGCCGGCGGCCACGATCTGGCCGAACAGGTCGGGGTTCTTGCGGGCCAGGCCGTTGCCGTTGGTGTTGATCATGATGTCCGCGAAGCCCAGGTCGGCCGCCTCCCGGACGAAGGCGACCAGCCGGGGGTGGAGCGAGGGCTCGCCGCGGTAGTTGAGCTTGACCGAAAAGGCTCCCATGTCGGCGCACTGCTGGATCAGCCGGCCGAAAAGGATCGGGTCCATGTAGCCGCGCTGGTAGGTATGATCGTGGAAGTCGCGGGTGCGGATGTGCTCGTGGGTCCAGATCTGGCAGAAGCCGTGGGGGTCCTCCTCGGAGCTGCCGCAGCGCAGGTCGCACACCGCCACCGTCTCGAGGTCGACGTGGACCGGGTGGTCGGCGGCGTCGCCGTCGGCCTCGCGCCGGTCCCACTCGCGGCGGTAGGCCTGGTAGCGCTGGCTGCGGTCGGGGGCCGGGCCGAGGACGCGGAAGGTCGGGTCTTTGCTCATCGGGTCTTGCTCGCCTCTCTCACTGCGGAAGGGCTAGTGTAGCGCGAACCCCCTCTCGGGCCGGTAGCCGGCGGGGCGCCGAGCCCGGATTGACCCGTTTCGGCCCTTCCCTGGTAGAATCCCCGCTTCGTCCCGAAAGACGAGGAGAGAATGGATCTCATCTACTGGTTCATCGACTTCTTCCTGCACCTCGACAGGCACCTGGCGGAGGTGATCCAGGCCTACGGCACCTGGACCTACGCCCTCCTCTTCGCCATCATCTTCCTGGAGACGGGCCTGGTGGTGACGCCGCTCCTGCCCGGCGACTCGCTACTGTTCGCGGCCGGCAGCTTCGCCGCCCTGGGGGCCCTCGACATCCGGCTGATGTTCGTCCTGCTGGCGGTCGCCGCCGTCCTCGGCGACACCGTCAACTACGGGATCGGCCACTACCTGGGGCCCAAGGTCTTCCACTACGAGCGGTCGCGCTTCTTCAACCCCGACCACCTGCGCAAGACCCACGAGTTCTACGAGAGGTACGGGGGCAAGACCATCATCATCGCCCGCTTCGTCCCCATCGTCCGGACCTTCGCCCCGTTCGTGGCCGGCATCGGGGCGATGAGCTACGCCCGCTTCATCGTCTACAACGTGGTGGGCGGGGTGGCCTGGGTGGCGATCTGCCTCTTCTCCGGCTACTTCTTCGGCAACCTGCCGTTCGTGCGCAAGAACTTCAGCCTGGTGATCCTGGTGATCATCCTGATCTCGATCATGCCCCCCCTGATCGAGTACCTCCGCCACCGAAGAGAAGCCAAGCGGGCCGCCGCCTAGCACGGCGTGACCCGTCATCCTGAGGGCTACTTCGAAGCTGAACCCTCGAAGGATCTGCGCTCCGGCCCGTGCCCAGATTCTTCGGGCGCGGCGGGACGAGCGCCCTCCTAAGAAACAAACCGCGGAAGTCCTTTGTTATCAGTCGCGGAGCCTGAACCGGCCTTGGCGGGGCAGGATCGGACGACAGTCCGCCGTTTCTGTCCTCACACTGACCGGCGGTCACGCCGGTGCCCGACTCAGAATGACGCTCTAGGTCCGAATCAGCGGCCCCCAGGCTCCTGGCTTCGGAACGAAGCGGCTCCCCGGAAGGGTCTCCCAGGCCACTCGCCCTCGAGCTGCCGGATTTGGGCGCCGAACCGCCGATTCTGGGGCTCGAACCGCCGATTCTGGGCGCCGAACCGCGGACTCTCGTAGCTGAGCCGGTTCAGGCCCCCGTCATTCCCGCCCGCCGTCATCCTGAGTGTCGCTTCGAAGCGGACCCCCGGAAGGATCTCTCAACCCCGCCACAGCGAGTACGACAGCAGGACCCCGAGGCCCACGTACATGACGCCGGGCACGGCCAGCTCGAAGGCCCGCTCGTGGGAGACCCGGCTCAGGCTGCGGATCTGGGTGGCCGGCCAGAGGAAGCACAGGGAGGCCTTCAGGACGTAGGCGCAGCCGACCACGGTGAGCACGGCCGGCAGGCCCGACCAGACGTTGTGGAAGCCGAGGATCATCGACCCGAAGCCGAGGCTCAGGAAGCCGTGGACGAACACACCGGGGTATCCGCGCCCACGCAGCCAGATGAAGAAGTCGACCCAGGCGTGCCGTTGGAGGACGTGCGACAGGCCGAGGATCAGGAACTGGATCGCCGCCAGGACCTCGATGGCTCTTTCCAACACGTTCTCCTTGCTCAGGCTTCCTTGCGCCGCAGGGGCGCTACGGGCTGGCCGGCCACCGAGGCGGTCAGCAGGCTCTCGAACCGCCGCTCTCGGGTCTCCGGGCGCTTGGCGCTCATGACCCAGTGGGCGCTCAGACGCTGGTACCAGGGCGGCTGCCCCTGGAAGAACCGCCAGGCCTTCTGGTTGGCCCGCAGCCTCCCCAGGAAGGCGCGGCTCAGGCCCTTGCGCTCGGTCTCGTAGGAATACGCGGTGGCCTTGCCGGCCTCGAAGGCCTCGAGCCCGGGCGGCCGCATCCGGCCCGCCGCCCGGAGCTCCTCGGCTCGCCTCACGTTCACCCGGCTCCAGCCGCTGCGCGGCTTGCGGGGAGTGAACCGGACCGTGAAGCTGACCTCGTCGAGGGCACGCCGCACGCCGTCGATCCAGCCGAAGCACAGCGCCTCGTCCAGCGCCTGGCGATAGGTCAGCCCCCGCCCCGCAAACTCGACCTTGAAGCACCGCACCACCAGCTCCGCCACCGTCCGGTGGTGCCCCTCCAGCCAGGCCCGAAACCGCGCCTGGCTCCGGAACGTCCGGGGGTCAGGTCTAGACTCTTGACTTTCGCGGACCGTTCTGGGCTTCGGTGTCTTCTTGGCCATCGCACCCCTCAGGTAGTGGCGACCAGGGTTCGGGAAGCGCCCATGTCCGTATCACCATGTCCGCCCCTGGAGGTTCAACCAGTCGTCCGACATCCCGTGGTAGCGGCGCCAGATGCTGGTCCAGTCGCTGGTCTCTTCCGGGCCGAGCAGGGTGACCCGCTCGTACATGCCTATCCCGCCGCGCGTGTCGCGCAGGAACAACCTGCCGTGCGCGTTGCAGCGCTGGATCACGAAGAGGTTCTGCGGATCGACGTGCACGTCGGTGAACGCGCCCTCCGGGAGCCCGAAGCAGGCGTCGAGGCTGCGTAGCTGGGCCTCCGTCGGTCTTGCGATCGGGGACTCTGCCACCGAGCCGGCCGGAAGCGCACCGCGGGCATCCCGGTACTCCACCTCGCGCGACTCGCCCTGCACGCCGAGGATCCAGATCGGCGTGTCGGGCGGGAGGGCGTACCCGCCGATGCTCGCCTCGCGAATCAGGATCCCTCGGATCGGCTCCACCGACCACCTCCGCAGCAGGGCCGCGAGCAGGCAGTCATCGCCCGCCCACCTTCTTCTGGATCTTTGCCAGGACCTTGAGGTACATCCCCACCGCTTCCAGCCGGTGCCGCCGGTTCATCTCGAGCAGCGACCGCTTGAATCGCTTGAGCTCGGCGACGTCTTCCCCGTGGACCCTCACGAGCTCGAGATACTCGCG
Source organism: uncultured Acidobacteriota bacterium (assembly GCA_964574335.1). Lineage (GTDB taxonomy): Bacteria > Acidobacteriota > Vicinamibacteria > Fen-336 > Fen-336 > CAZNNH01. Next base: position 51,573 of record CAZNNH010000019.1, read on the forward strand.
CTTCAGGTCCTTCAGGTTGTCGAGATCACGCGTCATGACGCGCACCATTCTAGCGAGGCGCGCGGCCAGTTCCAGATCCTCTGCCGGCCGCTCGGTGACACTGTCCCGCAGCCCTCACGGAAGGTCGTATCCCTTGTCCCGGGCGAGGCGAACCATGACTGGCCGCAGGTCCGACCGCAAGCGTCCAACCGCATCCGCGACCACGGCCGCGATCCGTTCCGGCAGGTCGCCCGGGATCTCGGGCTCAGGGGAGAGCAGGGCGGCCTCGAACGCCGCCAGATCGGCGAGGTCGATGCCGTCGAACCGGCCCGGCAGCACCTCCCACCAGTAGTCGCCCGTGCCCGACCAGAGGGCGCCGACACGGAAGTGGCCGGCGGAGTCGAAGACGCCCTCGCGGACGTCGACAAAGGGCGCCCCGTCGAGGTGCTCCGGCGCCTCCGCCCAGGCGAGCTCGAGCGTGAAGGAATCGTTGTGCTTGTGGCGCTGGAAGGTGAGCCTGAAGACCAGGGCGGGCCCCACGGTCCAGGCGAAGTCCCAGGTGAAACCCGGGACGCGCTGCCAGGGACCGGCTCGAAGCCTGGGAGCTCGTCCCGGAGCGCGCGAAACAGGGCTGAGCGTAGCGGCTTGCCGACCTTTGCCCGCATGAGTCAGACGGTCAGCTTGGGCTCGCTATCCTCCAAGAGCATCGAGACGACCTCTTGGAGACTCCGCTGGAGCTCGTCCAGCGTCTTTCCTTGGCTATGGGCACCGGGCCAGCCTGGCACATACCCGACGAGCAGCCCCGTGTCACGGTCGCGTTCCACCACGACGCTGTAGCTTCGCGTCACTCGAGCGCCTCCAGTAGACGACCGTCTGCGCGGAGGATGTGGTCGGCAAGCCCCATCATCCGCTGATTCGGCTGCCCCTTGGGGTGTGTACTCCGGATCTAGTCGATGGCCTCGTGCTCGTGGCCGGATCCGAGCTTGGTAGCCAGGATGGTGATGGCCGCCGCGGCATGCGAGGTGAGCAGAGGATCTTGCCCGCACGAGTGCGTCCCGCCGTGACGATCGAGTCGTTCCACACGGAGCTCATCCGACCTCGCAAGACCGGTGCCACGCATCGCAGGAGCGATCGGCACCCAAGGCTGCCACCACCTTCTCCGCGGGTAGAAGACGAACCCGCTCCTGAATGTGACGGTTGGCTCGGATGGTGGGAGGTCTGTGTCGTTGGTCTCTCCGGCCTCGCAGCGTGCGACCGATCATGGGCGAGGCGCGCCTGTTCACAGGTTCGCCCGGCCATCTATCAGCCACGTGTCAAGCTCGTCCGGGAGCTCGTTGACGAGGGTGCGCGATGACCGCGCCACGGCGCGATTGCACTCCTCCTCTGTGATCCGGATGACTGACATGACGAGAAGCGGCTCGCCGAGAAACCGCGCTCTCGCGAGGTCGGAGGCCAGGAATGGGGGGATGGTCATCACGTACGGGAACCGCGAGTCTGCAACTCCCTCCGGGAAGGGTACCGTGTGATACAGGTGAAGAAACGTCGAGCAACGGAACGGAAAGGTGCCCAGAACCCGAAGGAGCTCTGGCCAGGCGGGTGCCTCAGAGCGGGCGCAGCACACGATCTCGGACCGAAACGTGGTGCGGTCGGGCAGGAGCTGGGGAAAGTCCGACATGCCGTTCGTCGCATAGCACCAGAACTCCCGCTTGTCGTCTGGTGGATACCGCTCGACGTCGATATGTGGCACACCCAAGGGGGTGTGGAAGAGCATGTCCGCGGCTCCGAGGATAGCCTCAAACAGACGCGACCGCACGTCCCCGTAGTCCACCGGGCTGTCGGGATGAAGAGGAATCGCGACGTCCGCGAAGGGAGGCTGAGCGCCTGAGAGCGGTCTTTCGGCCATCCGGCTCGCGTGCTCACGCAACTCGTCTTCCGTCACCCGGCCCTCCCGGTGGCTTGTCGGTCGCCATTCTAGCGCCCGCAGTAGCGAAGAGGACGCTCGTGACTGCATCGGGCGAGGCCGGCTGACGAGAGAGGTGGGCTCGCGCGCGTTGTGGAGGCTACTACATCGGCTTGGGCCGGCGCGGTGTTCCGGTGTTGCTCTTGCGGCAGGGGCCAGGGGCGGTTGCCCTCGGCTATAGCCCCTGGCCCGCGGCAGCGGTCTGATAGACGGCGAGCAATAGGGCCATCAGGCGATCGGGCTCGAAGCCGGGCGCCGGGGTGGCCCGCGTGGTGACGGCGTGGGAGAGGGCCTGAGCCAGGCTGGCCACGTCGCCCCACTCGACCAACGGTCCCGGGTGCCACTCGGCGATCCCTCCGCTCTCCCACGCGACGACGGGCACGCCCATGCTCAGCGCCTCCAGCCCGGCGATCCCGAACGGCTCCTGCCAGCGCGACGGCATCAGGACGGCGCGGGCGCGGGCCAGGAGATGGGAGAGCTGGGCGTGGGACAGCCAGCCGCGCACGTCGAAGCCGCCCCGCTCGAGGGTGTCTCGCAGGGGGCCGGTCCCGGCGAAGACCAGGGGCAGGTCGATGCCGGACAGCCGCCATGCTTCGACGGCGTCGAAGACGCCCTTGGCCTCGACCAGGCGGCCGATGAAAGCCACGCAGGGCGGGCCGTCCGGCTCGGCGTCGGCCTCGAGGCCGTGGACGAACGGCGGGATCACGTGGAGGCGCTCCCTCGGGACGCCGACCGCCGCCAGCTCGTCGGCCATGTAGTGGGACAGCACCACCACCCGCATCCGTCGCACCGCGGCCAGCCGCTCCTCCGTCAGCGACAGGATCTCCCGGAAGTACACCTCGTCCTCGAAGCAGTCGGCGCAGACCTCGGGGCGCATCGCCTCGTGGCAAGGAACCCCCGAGCGCGTCCACTTGCCGCGCGCCGGGCAGAAGTAGCGGTGGTCCTGGACCGTGATGACCGCCCCGTGGTCGGCGGCCCACTCGAGGGCGGCCGGGTTGACGACCGTGTGGGCGTGGACCACGTCGGGCCGGACCTCAGCGACCAGCGTCTCGAGGTCGGAGGGGGCCGGGGCTCGCAGGCGGCCGGCGAGACCGGGAACGTGATGGACGGGGAAGGGGAGTCCCGCCAGCTCCACCCGGCCGGCGGCGACGTGGACGTCGTGCTCCGCCGACAGCGCCTCGAGGAGACCCAGCAGGTGCCAGGCGGCGCCCCCGCGGTCGTTCAGCCGGTCGACGAGGTGGAGAACGCGCAACGTCTCAGGAGCCGGCCAGCTCCTTCATGACCGACCGGATCCCCGTGATCGCCCCGTTGCGATCCCGGATGTGGCGGTCGAGGAGCATCAGCGTGATCGGCGTCCCGTCGGCCCGGCGGAAGGTGCGGACGAAGCCCCGCAGGGCCACCGTGCCGCTGAGCTTCTTGGCGATGGCGCGCTTGGCGGCTTCGTCCATGACGATGAAGTCGAACACCGGCCGGCCCAGCATCTGCTCCCGGCTGTACCCGAGCAGGGCCAGCTCGGCGCCACTGACCCGCCGGACGACCATCTCGGTGTCGATCTCGTGGGCGCCCACGCCCGGCGGCAGGGACTCGAAGGCGGCGTCATATCGGGCCGCCCCGGCGGCCAGGGCCGCGTCGAGCCGCTTCTGGCAGGCCTCGAGGGCCTGTTCCAGGATCGCGGTGGGGGAGAGCGGCGAGCCTGTCACGCACGAAGCATGCCCCAGGCCGCGCGGCGATGGCAAGGGCCGCGCGGACCTGGGCGGGCACCCCTTCGGGGCATGATGGCCCATCCCCAGAACCCGGGGCCCGCCGGGAAAGGAGACACTCGTGAGCCAACCACTGGTCCTGCAGCGAAACGACGCCGGGGAGGCCCTCTCCGCGGTCCTGGACTCGCTCGAGCTCGCAGCCGGGCACGGGACCGACCCGGTGCTGGCGGCGGTCCGCAGGATCCCGGCCCAGCCCGCCCGGTACGCCGACTTCCCCGAGGACCTGCACCCGAGGCTCTGCGAGGTGCTCCAGGAGCGGGGCTACGAGCGGCTCTACACCCACCAGCGGGAGGCCTACCAGGCGGCGCGCGACGGGCGCCACAGCGTGGTGGTCACCCCCACCGCCTCGGGCAAGACCCTCTGCTACAACCTGCCGGTCCTCGACCGGATCCTCAAGGACCCCGACACCCGCGCCCTCTACCTGTTCCCGACCAAGGCGCTGGCCCAGGACCAGCTCGCCGAGCTGTACGCCGTGATCCAGGCCCTGGGCGCCGACATCGCCACCTGCACCTACGACGGCGACACCCCCCAGGACGCCCGCAAGGCGATCCGCGCCCGCGCCCACATCGTGGTCACCAACCCGGACATGCTGCACAAGGGGATCCTCCCCCACCACACCAAGTGGGTGAAGCTGTTCGAGAGCCTGCGCTACGTGGTGGTCGACGAGCTGCACAGCCACCGCGGCGTCTATGGCTCCCACGTGGCCAACATCTTCAGGCGGCTCCAGCGCCTGTGCCGCTTCTATGGCTCCGACCCCCAGTTCCTCTGCTGCTCGGCCACCATCGGCAACCCCAAAGAGCTGGCCGAGTCCCTGACCGAGAAGCCCATCTCCGCGATCACCGAGAGCGGCGCCCCCCGCGGGGAGAAGTACTTCGTCATCTACAACCCGCCGGTGGTCAACCGCCAGCTCGGCATCCGGCGCTCCGCCCTGAGCTGCGCCCGCGACGTCTCGCTGGCCTTCCTGCGCCAGGGGTTCCAGACCATCACCTTCGCGCCGTCCCGGCTGGCCACCGAGGTGCTGGTCAGCTACCTCAAGGAGGCCCTCGAGAGACGGCCCGGCTCCGAGGGGGTGATCCGGGGCTACCGCGGCGGCTATCTCCCCCAGAAACGGCGCGAGATCGAGCGCGGCCTGCGCGAGGGCGCGATCCTGGGGGTGGTCTCGACCAACGCCCTGGAGCTGGGCATCGACATCGGCAGCCTCGACGCGGCGGTGCTGATGGGCTACCCGGGGACGGTGGCCTCCACCTGGCAGCAGGCGGGGCGCGCCGGGCGCCGGGCCTCCACCTCGGCGGCGGTGATGATCACCAACTCGACGCCGGTCAACCAGTTCATCGCCCGCCACCCCGACTACTTCTTCGAGGCCCCCATCGAAGAGGGGCGCATCAACCCCGATAACCTGCAGGTCCTGCTCAGCCACATCAAGTGCGCGGCCTTCGAGCTGCCCTTCACCGCCGACGAGGGCTTCGGCGGCGAGGACCTGGTCGAGATCCTGCGCTTTCTCGAGGAGCAGGGGCTGCTTCACGAGGCCGGCGGGCGCTGGCACTGGACTAGCGAGAGCTACCCGGCCGATGCCGTCTCCCTGCGCAGCGTCTCCTCCGACAACTTCGTGGTGCAGGACGTGACCCGGGAGCCCCGCATCATCGCCGAGGTCGACTACAACAGCGCCCCCTCCACCCTGCACGAGAAGGCCATCTACCTCCTCGAGGGACGCACCTACTTCGTCGAGCGTTACGACCACGACGAGCGCCGCGCCCACGTGCGGGAGGCCGAGGTCGACTACTACACCGATGCCATCACCTACACCAAGGTCAAGATCCTGGAGCGCTTCTTCGAGCAGGCGGCGAGAAGCGCCCGCAAGTCGCACGGCGAGGTCCACGTCACCTCCCAGGTGGTGGGGTTCAAGAAGATCAAGTTCCACACCCACGAGAACATCGGCGCCGGCGACCTGCAGATGCCCGAGAACGAGATGCACACCACCGCCTACTGGGTCACCGTGCCCCGGGAGATCCTGGCCGGGCTCCCCTTCGGGCGTGAGGAGCGCCGGGACGGGGTGGTGGGGCTCGCCAACGTGGTGCACCAGCTCGCCGCCCTCTTCCTGATGTGCGACCGCCGTGACCTGGGGGTGGCGCTGGGCGACAACGGCCAGGGCGAGGCCCGCATCGAGCGGGGGCTGCTGCGGCTCGGCCACGGTCGCGGGGCCGAGGCGCTGCCCGAGGACTACGAGCCCAACGTCTTCCTCTTCGACGCCTACCCGGGCGGCATCGGCCTCTCCGAGCCGCTTTACCGGCTCCACGACAAGATCATGGCCGAGAGCCTCAGCCTGATCGACGGCTGCGGCTGCCCGGAGGGCTGCCCCTCGTGCGTCGGCCCCGTGGGCGAGGTGGGACCGCTCGGCAAGCGGGTGGCCCTGTTGCTGCTCCGGCGCCTCCTCGAGCCGGGAGGGGCAGCCTGATGCCGAGTCCGCTGCGGGACCGGCTGCGGCGGCTGGCCGAGCCGCCGGGCCCGCCGGCCGAGGGTGTGTCGAGCCCCCTCGACCAGCTCGAGCGGCAGATGGTCGGCGAGGTGCGGGAGGACCTGAGCCTCAAAGCGCGCCTCGAGCGGCTGGTAGCGGTGGCCGCCCGCGATCGGCGGCCGCTCTCGCCTTTCTCTCCGCAGACGCCGGTCGCCCCCCTCGAGGAGCTGGTCCAGGGCTGCCGGGTCGGGAACGACCGCGGCGAGTTCTTCCTGATCGACGAGTCGCTGCCGCTCGAGGCGTTCCATGGCGGCGTCCCGCTGTCCCGGTTCCGGACCCTCGAGGCCCGCAGCGCCCCGATCCTGGCCGGCGAGCCGGGCTACGAGGGCTTCGACTTCCAGGCCGCCGTCTACCTGGACACCGAGACCACCGGCCTGGCCGGGGGCACCGGCACGGCGGCCTTCCTGGTCGGCATCGGCTACGTCGACGGCGACCACTTCCGGGTCCGCCAGTACTTCATGCGCGACTACCACGAGGAGGCGGCGCTGCTGTTCGGCTTGGCCGAGGAGCTGCGGCGGTTCTCCCGCGTCGTCACCTACAACGGCAAGATGTTCGACCTGCCGCTGCTCGAGACCCGGTACCGGCTGTGCCGGCAGCGCTACCCGCTCTCCAAGGCCACCCACCTCGACCTGCTCTACCCCTCGAGGCGGCTGTGGAAGGCCCGGGTCGGCTCGTGCCGCCTGCAGTCGCTGGAGTCCGCCCTGCTCGGCGTGGAGCGCCACGGCGACGTTCCCGGCGACGAGATCCCCCGCCTCTACTTCGAGTTCGTGCGGCGTCGCGACGCCCGGGCGCTGGCCAAGGTCTTCCGGCACAACCACGTCGACGTGGTCTCGCTGGCCGCGCTCTCGGTCCTGGCCTGCCAGTGGGTGGCCGGGGGCTTCGCCGAGGACCCCCGCGACCTCCTGAGCCTGGGCCGCGTCTACGAGCGGGCCCGGCTCGGGGAGCGCTGCGAGGACGCCTACCGGCGCGCCCTCGACACCGAAGACGGCGCCCTTCGCCTGCCGGCGCTGCTCCGGCTCGCCGCCCGCCTCAAGCGGGCCGGACAGCACGAGGCCGCGGCGGCCCTGTGGGCCGAGGCGACCGACGCGGGGGACCTGGGCGCCCTCCGGGAGCTGGCCATCCACCTGGAGCACCGCCGGCGTGACCTGACCGCGGCCCTGGCCCTGGTGAAGCGGGGCCTGGAGCAGGCCGAAGCCGCCGGCATCCAGGGCCCCGTGCGGCTCATCGGCGATCTGCAGAAGCGTCAGGGGCGTCTGCTGGCCAAGACCGGCCATGGGGGACACGATCCCGAATCCACCGGCTGACGACGGATTCGGGTCATCCGGCCACGGGGGGACACGATCCCGAATCCACGGGCTGACCGCCGGATTCGGGTCAT